>NZ_JALHLX010000103.1 GCF_022844385.1 Hydrogenophaga sp.
TTTGCCTCGGAAGGCACGGGCGGCTCGCTGCCCTATGAAAGCTGGTTGACGAACCTGCGCAATTCCGTCACCGGCCCCGTGGCCTTCGCGCTGTCGATCATCGGCATCGTGATCGCGGGCGGCGTGCTGATCTTCGGCGGCGATCTGAATGGCTTCTTCCGCACGCTGATTTTCCTCGTCCTGGTGATGGCCCTCCTGGTCGGCGCGCAGAACGTGATGAGCACCTTCTTCGGCCGTGGCGCTGAGATTGCTGCGCTGGGCGATGCCGTGATGCACCAGCTCAAGGCCGCATCGGTTCTGACCAACAGCGTCCGCACGGTCTAACGATGGCCCTCCGCACGATCCCCATTCGTCGCGCCGGGAACCGAGACAACCTGTTCATGGGTGGGGATCGTGAACTGGTGATGTTTTCGGGTCTTCTGGCCTTCGCGCTGATTTTCAGCGCCCAAGAACTGAGGGCAACGGTGATCGGGCTTCTGCTGTGGTTCGGTGCGCTCTTCGCGTGCCGGCTCATGGCGAAGTCCGATCCCAAGCTGCGCTTCGTGTACCTGCGTCACCGTAAGTACAAGGGGTACTACCCAGCGCGCAGCACGCCTTTCCGACTGAACCCGAATAGCCAAGGGAAGCAATACAAATGATCGAAGCAATCGCAATTGGCATCGCGGCGCTCGGTGCCTTGCTGCTGCTCATCCTGTTCGCTCGCATCCGAGCCGTCGATGCGGAATTGAAGCTCAAAAAGCATCGTTCCAAGGACGCCGGCCTGGCCGATCTACTCAACTACGCCGCCATGGTCGATGACGGCGTGATCGTGGGTAAGAACGGGTCGTTCATCGCCTCTTGGCTCTACAAGGGCGACGACAACGCAAGCAGCACCGATGAACAGCGGGAAATGGTGTCGTTCCGCATCAATCAGGCGCTCGCGGGCCTGGGTAACGGCTGGATGCTCCACGTCGATGCCGTGCGCCGGCCGGCACCCAACTACACCGAAACGGGCCTTTCGCATTTCCCTGATCCGGTGTCGGCCGCCATGGACGAAGAGCGCCGCCGACTCTTCGAGGGCCTGGGCACGATGTACGAGGGCTATTTCATCGTCACGATGACCTACTTTCCGCCGCTTCTGGCGCAAAGCAAGTTCGTTGAACTGATGTTCGATGACGAAGCGAAGACCCCCGGCAACAAGGCCCGCACGCAAGGCTTGATCGACTACTTCAAGCGCGAATGCACCAGCATCGAATCGCGCCTGTCGTCGGCCGTCAAGCTGCAGCGCCTGCGTGGGAACAAGGTGGTGAACGAAGACGGCTCCACGGTCACGCATGACGATCTGCTGCGGTGGCTGCAGTTCTGCATCACGGGCATGGATCACCCTGTGCTGCTGCCCAGCAACCCGATGTACCTGGATGCCGTGATCGGCGGCCAGGAGCTGTTCGGCGGCGTGGTGCCCAAGATCGGCCGCAAGTTCGTCCAGGTCGTCGCCATCGAGGGCTTTCCTCTGGAGTCAACACCGGGAGTCTTGACCGCCCTGGGCGAGCTGCCCGTCGAATACCGCTGGTCGAGCCGCTTCATCTTCATGGACTCGCACGAGGCCGTGAAGCACCTGGACAAGTTCCGCAAGAAGTGGAAGCAAAAAATCCGTGGATTCTTCGACCAGGTGTTCAACACCAATACCGGCTCGGTGGACCAGGACGCCATGTCCATGGTGAACGATGCCGAGTCTGCGATTGCCGAGGTCAATAGCGGCCTGGTCGCGGTGGGTTACTACACCAGCGTCGTCGTCCTGATGGACGAAGACCGCGAAAAGCTGGAAACCTCTGCACGCCAGGTAGAAAAGGCCATCAACCGCCTGGGCTTCGCTGCGCGGATCGAGACAATCAACACGCTGGACGCCTACCTGGGAAGCCTTCCGGGCCACGGCGTGGAGAACGTTCGCCGCCCGCTCATCAACACGATGAACCTGGCCGATCTGCTGCCGACAAGCACGATCTGGACGGGCCTCAACAAAGCGCCTTGCCCGATGTATCCGCCGCTGTCGCCGGCACTCATGCATTGCGTGACGCACGGTGCCACGCCGTTCCGTCTCAACCTGCATGTGCGCGACCTGGGCCACACCTTCATGTTCGGTCCCACGGGTGCCGGCAAGTCAACGCACCTTGCGTTGATCGCGGCGCAGCTCCGTCGCTATCAAGGCATGTCGATCTACGCCTTCGACAAAGGCATGTCCATGTACCCCTTGGCCAAGGCCACGGGCGGCAAGCACTTCACCGTGGCGGCCGATGACGACAAGCTGGCCTTCTGCCCTCTGCAGTTCCTGGAGTCGAAGAGTGATCGGGCTTGGGCGATGGAGTGGATCGACACGATCCTTGCGCTGAACAACGTGGAAACCACCCCGGCGCAACGCAATGAGATCGGGAACGCGATCATGAGCATGCACGCCAGCGGAGCGCGCACGCTGTCCGAATTCAGCGTGACGATCCAGGATGAAGCGATCCGCGAGGCGATCCGGCAGTACACGGTGGACGGCAACATGGGCCATCTGCTCGATGCCGAAGAAGATGGTTTGTCGCTCACCGACTTCACCGTTTTTGAAATCGAAGAGCTGATGAACCTGGGCGAGAAATACGCCCTGCCGACGCTGCTCTACCTGTTCCGCCGCATCGAGCGCAGCCTGAAAGGCCAGCCGGCCGTCATCATCCTGGACGAAGCCTGGCTGATGCTGGGACACCCGGCGTTCCGCGCCAAGATTCGGGAATGGCTCAAGGTGCTGCGCAAGGCGAACTGCCTGGTGCTCATGGCAACGCAGAGCCTTTCCGACGCGGCGAACTCGGGCATCTTGGACGTGATCGTGGAATCGACCGCAACCAAGATCTTCCTGCCCAACGTGTACGCCCGCGATGAGGACACGGCGGCGCTCTATCGCCGCATGGGCCTCAACGCTCGCCAGATTGAGATTCTGGCTACGGCCATTCCGAAGCGGCAGTACTACTACGTTTCCGAGAACGGTCGGCGACTCTACGACCTGGCTCTAGGCCCGCTGGCCCTGGCGTTCGTCGGCGCGTCCGACAAGGAATCCGTGGCGGCTATCAAGAGCCTCGAAACCAAGTTCGGCGATGCCTGGGTGCATGAATGGCTCGCCGGCCGCAATTTGAAACTTTCTGACTATGGGGTGGCAGCATGAGCTTTGCAGACACGATCAAGGGCTTGATTTTCAAGAAGCCCGCACAGCCGGCTGATCCCCGGCGCGCACCGGATTCGGTGATGGAAGGTGGCCGACGCAGGGGCGAGGTCGAAAACCCGTACCTGGCGGCACGCCGCACCTGGAATGAACACGTTGGCGCGGTCGTCTCGTCGCGCCAGACCTGGCAGGTTGTCGGCATTCTGTCGTTGTTGATCGTCCTGGCCGCCGTGGGCGGGTTGATCCACATTGGCAGTCAATCGAAGTTCGTGCCCTACGTGGTCGAGGTAGACAAGCTCGGCCAGGCGGTGGCCGTCGCGCCGGCACAGCGGGCCGCTGCAGTCGATCAGCGCGTGGTGCACGCCTCGGTGGCCTCGTTCGTCAGCGATGCCCGCTTGGTGACGCCTGACGTGGCCTTGCAGCGCAAGGCCGTGTTCCGGCTCTACTCGATGCTTTCGGCCAACGATCCGGCCACGGCCAAGACCAATGAATGGTTGAACGGCAGCGAGGACAGCAGCCCGTTCAAGCGCGCCGCGAAGGAAACGGTCAGCACCGAAATTCTCTCGGTGATCCCGCAGACACCCGACACCTGGCAAGTGGACTGGATGGAGACGACACGCGACCGGCAGGGCGTCGTGAAGGGCCTGCCGGTCCGCATGCGGGCCTTGGTCACGGTCTACACCGTCGCCACCACTCCAAACACCACGGAAGAGCAAGTGCGCAACAACCCGCTTGGCATCTACGTCCGTGACTTCTCTTGGTCGAAACAGCTTTAAGGGGCAACACTCATGAACAAGTATCTTCTCGCTTTGGTCCTGGGCGCTGCGCCCGCATTCGCACTCGCTGCAGGACCGGCCGGCCCGGCTGACAAGAACCTGGCCGACCTCTATTTCTCCAAAGACAACCCGACGCTGACGCCGCAGGAAAAAGCGGCCGTCGCCATCGCTCAGAAGTGGCGCGACAACAGCGCGACGGGCATCAAGCCGGTGGCCGGCGCCGATGGCTCGATCCGCTTCCTGTTCGGTGCGCAGCAGCCCAGCATCGTGTGCGCAGTGCTGCAGGTCTGCGATGTGGAGCTGCAGCCCGGTGAACAGGTCAACTCGATCCACCTGGGCGACACCGCCCGGTGGACGGTCGAGCCGGCCATCACGGGCAGCGGCCCGGCCGAAGTGCAGCACCTCATCATCAAGCCGATGGACGTGGGCCTGGAAACGTCGCTGATCGTCACCACGAACCGGCGCACGTATCACCTGCGGCTGCGCTCGCATCGCACGGAGTTCATGCCCCGTGTGGCGTTCACCTACACGGAAGACGCAATGGCGAAGTGGGACGCCATCAAGACCCGCGAAGTGAAGGAAAAGCAGTCGCGCACGATCCCGCAAACCGGCGAGTACCTGGGCGATCTGAACTTTGCCTATGACGTGTCGGGATCGGCCGCCTGGAAGCCCTTGCGCGTCTACAACGATGGGACCAAAACCATCATCCAGATGCCCAGCACGATGCAGCAGACGGAAGCGCCGACGCTCCTGGTCGTTCGCAAGGATGGCGGCGTTTTCACGGATGAAGAAACCGTGATGGTCAATTACCGCGTGCAGGGTGACCGCTACATCGTGGACACGGTTTTCGACAAGGCCGTGCTGATTGCCGGCGTCGGCAGCAGCCAAGACCGCGTGACCATCACCAGGGGGAAATAACCATGCGCAAGACCGCTTTCCTCGCGCTGCTCGTGGTCGGCCTGGCCGGCTGCGCCACCACTGCGCCATCCACCTACGGCAACTTCACGCAAAGCGCGCCTGCAGCCTTCAATCAAACGATGGCTGATGACGCCGTGAAGCAGCTCGTTGCCGTGTACCCGCCCGCAAGCACCCGGTTCGATCTGCAGCACGCCACGCCGGATGCCTTCGGCTCTTCGCTGGTCGAGTCGCTGCGCGCCAAGGGCTATGCCCTCTTGGAGTTCAAACCGGCCGCGCCGGCCTCGGCCGCATCGGCGGCCACGGACGCCACGGCGACCGCTGGCAAACCGCTGCGGTACATCCTCGATCAAGCTGAATCGAACCTGTACCGCGTGACCCTGCTGGTGGGCAACCAGTCATTGACCCGCGCTTACTCGGCTGCACAGAACGGCACTCTGTACCCGGCCGGCGCGTGGGTTCGGAAGGAGTAACGCACATGAGCGAAGACCAAATGTCGCCTGACGCTTCCCCTGGGGAAGTGACAAAGAAGACCGGCGTTCGCCGCGTCAACAATCTGCCGGTCTACATCATCGGCGGCCTGATGGGCGTGTTCCTGCTGGTCATGGTGTTGGTGGCTGCGGATCGCGCAGCCCAGCAGAACCGGCCGGCCGGTGCGAAGGACGAAAAGGCTGGCAACACCAGCATGTTCGCCAACGAGATTGCCGGCAACCAGAAGGACGGGATCATTCAGGCCGAGCGGCCAGCACCGCCCACGGTGCCCGACCTCTCGCAGCCGCAAGGCCAGGCCATCGACGTTGCCCGCCCGGACAACCTGGACGCGCCGCCGACGCCACCGACCAGCGCAAGCCTGGATGACCGTGTCAACAACGACGAAATGCAGCGCGTCCGCATGGCGAAGATGCAGCAGCTCGAAGAGGCCATCAAGGCAAAGACGGGCGTGCGGGGTATCGCTCCGCGCAGCTCGGGATCGACGCCTGGCGGCCTGACGGATGGCGCAGCGCCGGCCACCCGCGAGGAAGCGTTAGCCCGACTGGCGGCCGTGCGCCAGCAGATCGACGCGCAGACCCGCGACGACCCCACGGCGGCCTACAGAGCGCGCATGCAGCAGCTTCAAGCCGGTGGGGTAGGGGGTATGTCCGGGGGAGGCGTTTCGGCGGCTCCTAGGCTCCTGCAAACGGCCGGCTCCAGCTCGTCGGGGAGCAAGGACTATTCGCAGTTCGCCAACTCCGGGCAGGAAGACCGCTGGAAGCTCGATTCCAAGCCCGAAGCGCCACGCTCGCCGTATGAGCTGCGCGCCGGTTTCGTCGTGCCCGCCACGCTGATTTCAGGCATCAACTCCGATTTGCCCGGTCAGATCATGGCCCAGGTGAGCCAGGACGTGTTCGACACGCCCACCGGCAAATGGAAGCTGATTCCTCAAGGCTCGCGCCTTGTGGGTCGGTACTCCAGTGATGTGGCATACGGCCAATCCCGCGTGCTGATTGCCTGGCAACGCATCGTCTTCCCGGATGGCAAGGCAATGGATATTGGTTCGATGCCTGGTGCGGACAGCGCCGGTTATGCGGGCTTCAATGACCAGGTGAACAACCACTATTTCCGGCTGTTCGCATCGGCATTCCTCATGTCTGGCGTGACGGCGGGTATCACCATGAGCCAGAACCAGGACCAGCAGAACAACGGCAATCGGCAGACGGCCAGCGGCGCACTTAGCGAAGCGTTGGGCCAGCAGCTCGGCCTTGTCACCGCTCAGTTGATTTCCAAAAACATGAACATTGCCCCGACCCTCGAAATTCGTCCGGGCTACCGTTTTAACGTCATCGTCACCAAGGACATGACGTTTTCCAAGCCGTACCAGGCGTTCGACTATTAACCCAAAGGAGAAAGCGAAATGAAGATGCTCACTAAGAAAGTTTTAGCGGCTAAAGTCGCTTTGGTTTTTGCACTTACTGCCCCTGGCGTGATGACCCCGGCGCAGGCCGGCATCCCGGTTATCGACGGTGCGAATCTGACGCAAACCGTCATGTCGGCGGTGGAGAACGTTGCGCAGACGCTCAAGCAAATTGAGCAGTACCGCACCCAGCTCCAGCAGTACGAAAACATGATCCAGAACACGGTCGCACCGGCCGCGTATATCTGGGATCAGGCCACGTCCACGATGAACCAGCTTCGCGGGGCCATCGACACGTTGAACTACTACAAGAACCAGGCGGGCAGCCTCGACGGCTACCTGTCGAAGTTCCAGGACGTGTCCTATTACCGCTCGTCCCCATGCTTCAACATCGGTTGCACGAAGGCTGAATTCGACGCCATGAAACAGGCTTCCAACAAGCTGAATTCGGAAGCTCAGAAGAAGGCCAACGATGCGCTGTTCAAAGGCTTGGACAAGCAGCAGGACGCAATGGAATCCGATGCGCGCCAATTGCAACGCCTGCAATCTTCCGCGCAGGGAGCCACCGGCCAGATGCAGGCCATCGGCTTTGCAAACCAGCTCGCCAGCAACCAGGCAAACCAGCTCCTGCAGATTCGCGGCCTGTTGATCGCGCAACAGAACGCGGTCGCCACGCGCAACCAGGTGATTGCAGACAGAGAGGCGCAAGAGGCCGCTGCTGCCGAAAACTTGCGCAAGGGCGAGTACCGCGCTAGCCCTGCGCGCACTTGGTAAGGGCTGCTCGATGAAGACCAACAAGGTTCTTACCTTGGCCCTGGCCGCCCTCGTGGCGGCCTTGGTCGCCGGCTGCGGCGAAAAGCCTGCAGAACAACCGGCCAAGCAAGCCATGCCCGAAGTCAACGATGAGAACTGCAAGCCCGCGAGCGTTGCCAAGATCGAAGACAAGGGCGCGCAGCAAGCGTTTTCGTCGCTGTGCCTGCGCCGTGGTGGCGGTTTCAAACCCAGCGAAAAGAAAGAATGGTGAGGTTGTGACTATGAGAATGCCAGCCGTATTCAAGAACGCCGGCCTGCTGTTTGTTTTGCTGTGGCTGGCGTTCTTTTCCATTGAGGCGCAAGCGGCTATCGACAATGCCGGCGTCTTAGATAACGTCCTCAACCGCTATTCGGCTGCCGCCAGTGGTTGGGCCGGCTTCATCACGGCCCGGGCCACCTGGTTGTTTTGGACGCTCGCAGTGATTTCGATGGTGTGGACGTTTGGCTTCATGGCCTTGCGCAAGGCCGATATTGGCGAGTTCTATGCGGAGTTCATCCGCTTCACCATCTTCACCGGCTTCTTCTGGTGGCTGCTCACGAACGGGCCGAATTTCGCCACCGACATCATGAGTTCGCTGCGCACCATCGCAGGCAGTGCAAGCGGCACCGGCTCGACGCTGACGCCCTCCGGGATCGTTGATATTGGTTTCGACATTTTCTTTAAGGTGCTCGATCAGTCTTCGGTGTGGTCGCCTGTCGATAGCGCGGCCGGCATCCTCATCAGCGCGGCGATTCTCATCATCCTGGCGTTGATCGGCGTGAATATGTTGCTGCTCCTGGTGAGCGGCTGGATATTGGCCTATGCCGGCGTTTTCTTTCTCGGCTTCGGTGGATCGCGGTGGACTTCGGACATGGCGATCAACTACTACAAGACCGTCCTGAACATCGCCGCGCAGCTCTTCACGATGGTTCTGCTCGTCGGCATCGGCAAGTCGTTTGTCGATCAGTATTACAACGCCATGAGCGCCGGCATCAGCCTCAAGGAATTAGGCGTGATGATGATTGTCGCGGTCGTGCTGCTGGCGTTGGTAAACAAGCTGCCGTCGATGGTCGGCGGCCTGGCGATGGGTGGAGGCGCGCACGCCCTCGGCGGCGGCTTCGGTGCCGGCGCAGCGATGGGTGCGGCAGCAGTAGCGGGTGCGGCAATCGCCACGGGCGGCGCAGCGATTGCGGCCGGCGCGGCCAGCGCGGCCGGTGGCGCGCAAGCCCTCATGGCGGCCTACAGCAAAGCGTCTGCGGCATCCAGCGAGGGCGGCGGCGGTGGTGGCATGGGCGACACGATGGGCGGCGTCGCTATGGCCGCTGCAGGCCCTGGCGGCGGCAGCTCTGGCGGTGGCAGCGTCTTCGCGGGCATGGACACCGGCAGCAGCTCGGGCAGCGGCTCGGGCAGCGGCTCAAGTGGCTCCAGTGGCTCGGGCGGTGGCTTCGGTGGTGGTGCCTCCGAAGGCGGCAGCTCGGGCGGCAAGAGCAGCGCGCCGGCAGGCGAGGGCAAGGACTCGGGCGGTGGCGCGGCACCTGGTGCCGAAGGGAAGGCCGACGCAGGCGGCAAGGCCGCAGGTTCTGACGCCAAGGGAGGGGGGCAGGGCACTGGCCTGGCACCTGGCGAACAACGCTCCACCGGCAGCATGTTGGGCCGTGCGGCGGCCATTGCTGCGGGCACTGCGGGCAACCTGGCGCAAGGCTCCTGGGACGTGGCGAAAGCCAAGGCCGCGAGCATGCGCGAGTCGGCTCTTGATCGCATCAGCGAAACCACGGGCGGAAAGATCGCAGCCGCGATCAGGGCGCAGGACGCGGCAGCGCCGGCAGACCTGTCCACTCCCGCACCGGCACCCAGCAGCGCCGCGCAGGCCTCGACGGCCGCGACGGCCTTCAACGACAACGAACTGTCTGCAGGCAAGGGCCAGGCAGAAACCCCCGTCGCGCCCGAAGTGGCCGACTTCATGAATCGCAATTCCAAAACCTCGTAACTGCAAAGGAGCATCAACCATGCAACGCAAAAACCTCATCGCCTCGGCCGCTCTTGCGGTGGCCGCCTTCGGTGCGATTCCAGCCACTGCCAGCGCGCAGGAAATCCTCACGGGCGATACCCGCCTGGCCTGCGAAGCGATCTTGTGCCTTGCCACTGGCACCCAGCCCAGCGAATGCACGCCTTCGCTGCGCCGCTATTTCAGCATTTCGTACCGCAAGCTGTCGGACACGATCCGGGGCCGCGTCAACTTCCTGAACCTGTGTCCCGTCGCCAATCAAACGCCGCAAATGTCGGCCCTGGTCAACGCGCAGGCCAACGGTGCCGGCCGGTGCGATGCCGCGTCCCTGAACGCCGTGCTGCGTTCGTGGACGGGTTCCGACGATGGCATGGTGTACGTCAGCAACCAGATGCCCAGCTACTGCACCGCCTACACGACGCACGCCTACACGGACTTCTCGGGCACGGTGCCGCGCTATGTGGGGATTCCTGAGCGGGGAGGGTATTGGGTCGAGGCGCGGGACTATGACCGCGCCCTGGCCGAATACAACGCCCGCATCAAGGCCGAAGACGAAGAGCGCCGCCGCGCCAGTTGGGGCGGCGGTGGCAACTAAGGGAGCCTGAACCATGTCTTTCATCGATCTCCCGCCCCAGCTTCAAGAGCGCGTCATCTGCTCGATTTCGGCCGCCGTCAAATACGAAGTGCCGGCGAACATCGTTCTTGCGGTCGCGGAGAAAGAAGGCGGCAAGCCGGGCCAGTGGGTGAAGAACACGAACGGCACGCATGACGTGGGCCCGATGCAGTTCAACACCCTGTACCTGGGCGACCTGGCGAAGTACGGCATTACGGCAAACGACGTGGCAGCGGCTGGCTGCTACTCGTTTGACCTGGCGGCCTGGCGGCTGCGGCAACACATCCGCAAGGACAAGGGCGACTTGTGGACGCGGGCGGCTAACTACCACTCGCGCACCCCCCAATTCAACGTGGTCTATCGCGCCGACCTGATGCGCAGGGCAGTCAAGTGGGCCGATTGGCTCGATGCGCGTTTCGTTACCCGCGACGTGACGAAGCCCGGCGCAACCCCTTCGACGCAGGTAGCCGTTCAAGCGGTCGCTCCGACCGCGCCAGTGGTATCGAAGCCGGCCCCTGCAGCGGTCCCGCAGGCAGCGCCTGCAGGGCCTTGGAGCACTGCCAGCTACGTGCCTCGAAAGCTCATCATCAACGGCCAGTGAGGCCGTTTTTTTAGCGGATAAAAACATGGACTTTCACGCCTTCATGAAGCGGTACACCCTCGGCCTTTTCGGTGTCATCAAGAGCTATTGCGATTGGGCCGAGTCGCAGGCCAAGAGCCAGGGCGATTTACTGCTGCTTGCCTGCGGACCGCTGCTCCTGCTCGGCCTGGTGCTCTGGTCGCTGCCGGCATGGATCGGCAAGACCATTGCGCTGATCCTGCTCGCGCCCGTGCTGTATCTCGCCTTCGTCGCCCTCCAGCACTACAGCCGGCGAGGTGGCCGCAAGTGAGGTTGCCGCGCCTGGTCGTCGCTGATGGATCGGTCGAAGCGTTGAAGTGGCTCGCGCTGCTGCTCATGACCGGCGATCACGTCAACAAGTACCTGTTCAATGGCACGGTGCCGCTGCTGTTCAACGCGGGTCGCCTGGCGCTGCCGATCTTCTGCTTTGTCCTGGCGTACAACCTGGCTCGGCCGGATACGCTGCAGCGCGGCGTCTATCGCCGCACCTTGAAGCGCCTGGCCCTCTTCGGCCTTGCCGCCACCCCTGCATTCCTCGCCTTGGGCGGCCTGTGGGCCGGCTGGTGGCCGCTGAACGTGATGTTCACGCTGCTGGCCGCAACGGCCGTGCTCTTCCTCATCGACCAGGGAGGCCGTCCGCGCCTGGTTGCCGCTGCCGCCGTGTTCCTCGTCGCCGGCAGCTCGGTCGAATACTGGTGGCCGGCGCTCTCGATCTGCCTGGCTGTCTGGTGGTACTGCAGGAAGCCATCGGTGCCGGCGCTCGCGCTGCTGCTGGCGTCCTGCGCCGCGCTGTGGTTCATCAACGGCAATTTTTGGGCGTTGGCGGCGCTCCCCGTGGTCGCCGCGGCTGCGCACGTCGATGTGCGCCTGCCCCGGCTGCGGTGGGCGTTTTACGCCTACTACCCCCTGCACCTGGTCGCGCTTTGGCTCATCCGAATCCCGATGAGCAAGGCCGGCTACCTCTTTTTCTGATTGGAGCGTGTTCATGTTCAAACCGTGCCTGCTGGCCCTCTCTGCTGCCTTCCTGGTGGCCGCGCAAAGCGCATCGGCCCAGCCGATGACCGAATACGGCAGGCCGGTCCTGTCGGGTGTCTTCGTGTCCTTCCCCCATGGCGGCACGGCCTTCCGGCCCACGGCACGGCAGGAAGCGGAATTGCTCAACGCGAAGGATGCCGACCTGGTGACGATCAAGGGACGCACCAGCACACTCAAGCCGAGCGCGCAGGATGAATCGCTGGCCCTTGCTCGGGCACTGTCGGCGCGCTCCTATCTCATCGCACGCGGCGTTTCGCCGTTGAAGATCGTCGTCAACTTCGCATCTGCTGCAGACTTCATCGCGGACAACTCGACTCCAGAAGGCCGGCTTGAGAACCAGCGCGTGGAAGTTGAACTTGTCTTCGTGGGCAACTGACATGGCGCGCTTGGCTCGCCTGGTCGCGCTGGTCCTGTGCATCGCTGCAGGACAGGCACACGCCGATTTCGCGGGCCGCGTCGTCGGCGTTCTCGATGGTGATACGGTGGATGTGTTGGTGGATCGCACGCCGATCCGCACGCGCCTGGCTGAGATTGACGCCCCCGAGAAGGCGCAAGCCTTCGGCACCAGGTCAAGGCAGGCGCTTGCTGCGGCGGTGTTCCAGAAGTCGGTCTACGTGCGATCGGCGTCCGTCGATCGCTACGGCCGCGCGATCGGCACGCTGTTGGTGGACGGCCGCAGTGTCAACCGCATGATGGTGGAACAGGGCATGGCCTGGGTGTATCGGGCCTACCTGGTGGATCGGTCGCTGCTCGACGTCGAAGCAGCGGCACGCGCTGGGCGGGTCGGCCTGTGGGCCGATCCGCACGCGGTCGCGCCCTGGGAGTGGCGCGCAGAAAAAAGAAAGGGATGGGACGCCAAGTGAAATTCACCGACGAACAGAAGCACAAGGAAACGCTGGCCGTGCTCGAGAACGTTCTCGACTACCTGCAGCGTCTTCCCTCGGTGCCGGCCACCACGGCCATGTGCGAGAAGATCAAGGCCCACATGGACAAGCCGGCGCAGCGCCTGGTCGCCGACTCCAAGCGCGAGCTGATAGGCATGTGGATCACGCCGGCCGGCAAGCGCATGTT
>NZ_JALHLX010000104.1 GCF_022844385.1 Hydrogenophaga sp.
CGCAG
Organism: Hydrogenophaga sp.; assembly: GCF_022844385.1. GTDB lineage: Bacteria > Pseudomonadota > Gammaproteobacteria > Burkholderiales > Burkholderiaceae_C > Hydrogenophaga. The sequence continues at coordinate 6 of NZ_JALHLX010000104.1, forward strand.
GCACAGGATGGCGTCGTCGAGTTCGCGCGTCATCTGCAGCGGCCACCAGGCAGCACCCGCGGCTTCAATGGCTGCGATGTCCTGCGGCTGCGCGCCGGTGGGCGCTTTCAGGGTGATGGTGGCGCTGCGCTTGGCGCGGTCGATCGCCACGTTCACGAACGCGTAGCTCAGGCCGTTGGCGCTGTCGGTGCGTGCGATGCGCGGCAGGGCCACACCTTTGCCACCGGCGGGGCGGTCGCTCTGCGCAGCCAGTGCTGCGGCGCGTTCACTCACGTGGGCGGCGAACTGCTGGGGCTTGGCGATGGAGTCCACCAGGCGCCAGTCCACCGCCTTCTTGCCGCGCACGCCTTCGCTGGTGGTGCAGAAGATGTCGGCCAGGTCGTGGCGCACGTGGCGCTTGTCGGTCACGCGGGTCAGGCCGCCGGTGCCGGGCAACACGCCGAGCAAGGGCACTTCGGGCAGCGACACGGCAGACGAGCGGTCGTCCACCAGCACGATTTCGTCGCAAGCCAGGGCCAGCTCGTAGCCGCCACCAGCGCAGGCGCCGTTGAGCGCGGCCACGAACTTGAGGCCGCTGTGTTTGGAGGAGTCTTCAATGCCGTTGCGCGTTTCGTTGGTGAACTTGCAGAAGTTCACCTTCCAGGCGTGGCTGGAGACACCGAGCATGAAGATGTTGGCGCCAGAGCAGAACACGCGGTCCTTGGCGCTGGTGACGACAACGGTGCGCACCTCGGGGTGCTCGAAGCGCACGCGGTTGAGCGCATCGTGCAGTTCGATGTCCACGCCCAGGTCGTAGCTGTTGAGCTTGAGCTTGTAGCCGGGGCGAATGCCGGCGTTCTCATCGATGTCGATGGCCAACGTGGCGACAACACCGTCAAATGACAGCTTCCAGTGGCGGTACTGGCTCGGGTCGGTGCGGTAGTCGACCGTGGTGGGTGCGGTGCTGGTAACGGGGGCGGCTGCAACGGGCGCGGTGGCGATGGCGGTGTCACTCATGGGGTTGTCTCCTCAGGGCGGCGTGGAGGCCCCGACAAACCGGCATTCAACTGCTGGCGGGAGCCCAATGACGTGAATAATAATTCACAATGTCAAAACGGTCAATGCACTTTCATGCATGTTTTGTAACCAAGCCCAGCTTTTCTCTCACCTGCGTCCGCAGCGCCTGGAATGCGTCATCCAGGCTGTAGGCACTGGTGTTGAAGCTCATGTCGGCCTTGGAATAGAAGGCCGAGCGCCCGGCCAGGATGCGTTTCAAATCTTCCATGGCTTCGCGGCTGGCCGCCATGGGACGCATGTCGCCCTGAGCGGCGACGCGGCCCATGTGGTCGGCCGGATCGGCCTGCAGCCACACGGTGGTGCAGTGGGAAAGCAGCAGGTTGAAATTGGCAGCGTCCGACACCAGACCGCCGGGTGTGGCAATCACCACCTCGGGGTAGATCTGGATCGCTTCTTCCAGCGCGCGGCGCTCGTAGCGGCGGTAGGCCGGCGTACCGTAGAGCGAGTGGATCTCGTTGATGCTGCAGCCGGCGAACTTTTCAATCTCGCGGCTGAGTTCGATGAAGGCAAACCCGAGGTCGTCGGCCAGGCGTTGGCCCAGCGTGGATTTGCCCGCGCCGCGCAGGCCAATCAAGGCGATACGCGCGCTGCGGCCGGGGTCGCCGCCGGGCATGGCACCGCCGCCCAGCAGACCCCCGATGGTCACGCGGACGCGGCGCAAATCGGCCTCGCCGCGCCCTTCGAGCAGCTCGCGGATCAGCAGCCATTCGGGTGAGCTTGTGCTCACATCACCGAGCAATTCGGCGAGCGAGCAGTGCAGCGCCTGCGACACCTGCAGCAGCACCAAGATGGAGGCATTGCCGGTGCCGTATTCGAGGTTGGCGAGGTGCCGCTCGGACACGTCGGCCGCCACGGCCACGGCCTTGCGCGTCATGCCGCGGCGCGAACGCAGGGTGCGCACGCGCTCGCCGAGCGCCACCAGAAAGGGGTTTCGGGCTTCCTCTTCCAGAGGAGCGGGATCGACCTGACGGACGGTGGCCATCACGCCGGAATCGTCAGCATCCATGGGGTGCCGGACCTTTCAAACGGGTTCGCGGGATTTCAGTGAAACCCTTCAGGGACTTGCCAAGCGCTGCAACATGCACTTTAATGCACGTCTCGGCGCACGCAAGATAGTGCATTTATAGCGCCATTCTCCACCCGCGAACAGTCCCGGCTGTTCGCTCCACCCGAATTCACCCACCATGACCACCTCCACCCTGCTCCCCAACCACCTCGGCGGCCAATGGGTCACCGGCTCCGGCGCGGGCACGCCGCTGTTCGACCCGGTGCTCGGCACCGAACTGGCGCGCGTGAGCAGTGCCGGACTCGACCTGACCGCCGGCTTCGCCTTCGCCCGCGAACAGGGGGGCGCCGCATTGCGCGCCCTGAGCTACGGTGAACGCGCTGCGTTGCTGGGCGCCATCGTCAAAGTGCTACAAGCCAACCGAGATGCGTACTACGAGATTGCCACCGCCAACTGCGGCACCACCACCAAGGACTCGGCAGTCGACATCGACGGCGGCATCTTCACGCTGGGCTACTACGCCAGGCAGGGCGAGGCTCTGGGCAGTGCGCACGCGCTGCTGGACGGCGAACGCATCCGCATGGGCAAGGACCCGGTTTTCCAGACCCAGCACATCCTGAGCCCAACGCGCGGCGTGGCCTTGTTCATCAACGCCTTCAACTTCCCGAGTTGGGGCCTGTGGGAGAAGGCCGCGCCCGCGCTGCTGTCGGGCGTGCCGGTGATCGTGAAGCCCGCTACCGCCACCGCCTGGCTCACCCAGCGCATGGTCAAGGACGTGATCGATGCGGGCATCCTCCCGCCGGGCGCGCTGTCGGTGGTCTGCGGCTCGTCCGCCGGCCTGATGGACCAGCTGCAACCCTTCGACGTGGTCTCGTTCACCGGTTCGGCCGAGACAGCTCGCATCATCCGCAGCCACCCCGCCGTGGCCGAACGGTCGGTGCGCTGCAACATCGAAGCCGACAGCCTCAACAGCGCCTTGCTCGACCCGGCCGCCACGCCCGAGAGCGAAGCCTTCGGCCTGCTGGTGAGCGAGGTCGTGCGGGAAATGACCGTCAAAAGTGGCCAGAAATGCACGGCCATCCGCCGCGTGTTTGTGCCCCGCGCCCTGTTTGACGCTGCTGCGCAAGCCATCGGCGCCAAGCTTGCCAAAACCTCGGTGGGGAACCCGCGCAATGAAGCGGTTCGCATGGGCGCGCTGGTGAGCCAGGAGCAGAAGGCCAGCGTGATCGAGGGCATTGCCAGACTGCGCCTTGAGGCCGAGGTGCTGTTCGACGGCGGCGGCGCCGCGCTGGTGGACGCGGATGCGTCCTCTGCCTGTGTGGCCCCGGTGCTGCTGGGCTCACGCGAACCTGCGAAAGCCAAGCTGCTGCACGCGGTGGAGGTGTTTGGCCCGGTGGCCACGCTCATGGCGTACGACAGCATTGAAGAGGCTTACGAGCTGATCCGACGCGGCGAAGGCTCACTGGTGTGTTCGGTCTACAGCGCCGACCCGGCCTTCATCGCCACTGCATCGCTCGAACTCGGCTCGGCCCACGGCCGCGTGCACGCCATCTCGCCCGACGTGGCGGCCAGCCACAGCGGCCACGGCAACGTGATGCCGATGTCGCTGCACGGCGGCCCCGGGCGCGCCGGTGGCGGCGAAGAGCTCGGTGGCCTGCGGGCGCTGGGCTTCTACCACCGCCGCAGCGCCGTGCAGGCCAGCAGTGCGGCGCTTGATGTACTTGCAGCTTCCGCAGTAGCGCTGAAGCTCTGAATTCGCTCCTTCCCCCGCTGGGGGAAGGTTGGGATGGGGGCGCGCACGCCGACAATGCCATGTCATGCGTGCCCCCACCCCAGCCCTCCCCCAGAGGGGGAGGGAGTCGGTCACACAAACCCGGTAGAGGAGACAAACCCATGACCACCAACCACGTCGCACCGCCGCCAGAGCGCTTCAACTTCGCGCGACACCTGCTCGCGCTCAACACCGGCCGCGCGAACAAGACCGCGCTGATCGACGACCAAGGCTCACTGACCTACGGCGAACTCGCCGACCAGGTGCAGCGCTTCGCCGGCGCGCTCACGTCGCTGGGCCTGCGACGCGAAGAGCGCGTGCTGCTGCTCATGCACGACAGCAGCGACTGGGTGGTGGCCTTTCTCGGCGCGCTGCACGCCGGTGTGGTGCCGGTGGCGGTGAACACGCTGCTGACCGCGCAGGACTACGCGTACATGCTGGCCAACAGCCGCGCACAGGCCGCGTTGGTGTCGGCCGCGTTGCTGCCCACCTTGCAGACGGCGCTGGGCTCAAAGGCCAACGAGGTGAAGCACCTGATCGTTTCACGCACCACCGATCGCCTGCCCGCAGGTGCACACGATTTCGCCACCCTGGTCGCGAACAGCGCACTCGCGCAGCCGGCCGACACCCATGGCGACGAGCCCGCGTTCTGGCTCTACTCCAGCGGCTCCACGGGCGACCCCAAGGGCACGGTGCACACCCAGGCCAACCTGTACTGGACGGCCGAGCTGTACGGCAAGGGCGTGCTCGGCCTGCGGGAGAACGACGTGGTGTTTTCTGCCGCCAAACTGTTCTTCGCCTACGGCCTGGGCAACGCGCTGACCTTTCCGCTGAGCGTGGGCGCCAGCGTGGTGCTGATGGCCGAGCGGCCCACACCGCAGGCCTGCTTCAAACGTTTCACGGAACAGAAACCCACGGTGTTTTACGGCGCCCCTACTGGCTATGGCGGCATGCTGGCCAGCCCCGACCTCCCGAAGAAAAACGACGTGGCGCTGCGCCTGTGCTCCTCGGCCGGCGAAGCGCTGCCGCAAGACATCGGCCAGCGCTGGACCAACCACTTCGGCGTCGAGATCATCGACGGCATCGGCTCCACCGAGATGCTGCACGTGTTCCTTTCCAACCGCCCGGGCGATGTGCGCTACGGCACCACCGGCAAACCGGTGCCGGGCTACGAGATCGAGCTGCGCGGAGAAGACGGCCAACCCGTGCCCGATGGAGAAATCGGCGATCTCTACATCAAAGGCCCGAGCGCGGCGCTGATGTACTGGAACAACCGCGCCAAAACCCGCGACACGTTCCAGGGCGGCTGGACCAAGGCCGGTGACAAGTACACGCGAGATCAGGATGGCTACTGCACCTACGCCGGGCGCAACGACGACATGCTGAAAGTCAGCGGCATCTACGTGAGCCCGTTTGAGGTGGAAGCCACGCTGGTGCAACACCCCGCCGTGTTGGAGGCCGCCGTGATCGGCAAAACGGATGCCGATGGCCTGACCAAGACCAAGGCCTTCGTGGTGCTCAAGAACGGCGTGCAGGCCACCGAAGCCGAGCTCCAGGCCTTCGTGAAGGAAAAGCTCGCGCCCTACAAGTACCCGCGCTTCATCGAGTTCCTGCCCGAACTGCCCAAGACCGCCACGGGCAAGATCCAGCGATTCCGGCTGCGCGAACGTGAGGCACCGACCGCCTGATGCCTTGATCAGCCGACTTCGAGCGTTGTCAATCCGTAGAGGCGCGAGAGCGCCAGTTGCGGCGCCGGACCCCGGTACATGCGGGCAGTGGGAAAGGTGGCCTCCATCCCCTGCGTCAGGGCCAGCCGGGTGGCCTGGAGGTTGCAGTCCGGCACGTCCATGAAAACCGGTTCCACCAGGGGAACCCGCGCGCACAGCGCTTCGAACAAGGCCTCGGCAATGCCTGGCGTGTCTGCACACAGCGGTGCGAGTTTGTAGCCTTCGCGACATGCCCGCACAACGCCATAGCCGCGAAGCTCACCGCCTTCCCACCAACCCAGCGAATGGCTTTGCGGCATCCGTATCCAGGCGCGCAGGAACGCGGGGCGCGGCACCGGATGAAAGGCGGCATCGTAGGCGGCCAGCCGGTCGAAGGGCAGCGACGACAGCGACACCACACGCCGGTCCTGCACCACCGTCTCCCGGCCCCGTCCCTTGTAGCGCACGTTGTACCAAGCCTGCTCGAATCCGCCCCGACGGTAGTTGTCCTGCTGGGCCACAACGCCGTCCAGGCCGAGCACGCGGCCTTTGACATGCTCCTGGGCCGCATTCCAGAGGGCCCGTCCCAGCCCATGGCGGCGCAGGGGGGGCTCAACGATGTAAAGCCCTATGAACCCATGGTCCGATCCATACCGCACGCAGGCGATCGACGCCACGGGCCCTTCATCGAGCCAGCCCATGAAAAATCCCTCGGGGTCGATGCCGTACAAAGGGTCCAGGTCGTACAAGCCGGGGTTCCAACCTTCTCGGGCGGCCCACCGGATGGCGGTGGACAGATGGCTGCGGCTCATGCCGCGAATCTGGTAAGTCGCAAAGGGCAAGGTGTGCTCCAGGGGGTATACGGCATCACATCGCAAACCCAACGGTCACGCCATACTTCATTGGCAGTAGTTTTTGGGGTGTCCGGACGTGAAAAAGCCGGCGCTGGGCCGGCTCCTTCAGGGACATCGGGCTCTTCGAGCGGACCGCCGGATCAGGTTTCCTTGGAAATCTTGATGCTCGGAAACTTGTTCGAGAAGTCCTTGGCCTTGGCCGCGATCTTGATGGCGAGCTGGCGTGCCACCGACTTGTACAGGCCGGCGATCTCGCCATCGGGATCGGCCACCACGCTGGGCATGCCGCTGTCGGCCTGCACGCGGATGCTCATGTTCAGCGGCAGCGCGCCCAGGTAGTCCATGCCGTACTCGGCCGCCATGTTCTTGCCACCATCGGCGCCGAAGATGTGCTCCACATGGCCGCACTTCTCGCACACGTGCACCGCCATGTTTTCCACGATGCCCAGGATGGGCACGCCCACCTTTTCGAACATCTTGATGCCCTTGCGCGCATCGAGCAGCGCAATGTCTTGCGGCGTGGTGACGATCACTGCACCGGTGAGCGGCACGCGCTGGCTCAGCGTGAGCTGGATATCACCCGTGCCGGGGGGCATGTCGACGATCAAATAATCGAGGTCTTTCCAGTTGGTCTGGCGAAGCAGTTGTTCGAGCGCCTGCGTGGCCATGGGGCCGCGCCAGATCATGGCTTCGTCGCGGTCGATCAGAAAACCGATCGAGATCACCTGCACGCCGTAGTTCTCCAGCGGCTCCATGGTCTGGCCATCGGCGCTTTCTGGCCGGCCTTCCACGCCCATCATCATGGGCTGGCTCGGGCCGTAGATGTCGGCGTCCAGAATGCCGACTTTCGCACCTTCGGCGGAGAGTGCCAGCGCCAGGTTGACGGCGGTAGTGCTCTTGCCCACGCCACCTTTGCCCGACGCCACGGCAATGATGTTCTTCACGTTGGGCATGACCTGCACGCCGCGCTGCACCGCGTGCGCCGTGATCTTCATCGTCATGTTGACCGAGACGTTGTCAACACCGGCGACCGACTTGGCGGCGGCGATCAGCGCCTTGCGAAACACCGGCATCTGGCTCTTGGCCGGGTAGCCCAGTTCCACATCGAAGGCCACATCACCATCGGTGGTTTGCAGGTTCTTCAGCGCCTTGCTGGTAACGAAGTCGCGTCCGGTGTTCGGATCGATGACGGCTTGCAGCGCGGTCAGCAGCGCCTGGGAATCAACGGACATGGGAAAACTCGCTTCAGAGAGGGGTGGGGGTATCGGGTCGGGCTGAAGTCTAACGCCCCACCCCGGCCGGGGTCATTCACACAATCGCCATGAGGACATCCACGGCGCCGGCGGCCTAAAATCGCGGGTTCCCCAGAAGAAAGCCCATCCCATGAGCCAGCGACGCCTGTTCGTCACCACCGCCCTGCCCTACGCCAACGGCCACTTCCATATCGGCCACATCATGGAATACATCCAGGCCGACATCTGGGTACGGTTCCAGCGCATGCAGGGCAACGAAGTGCACTTTGTCTGCGCCGACGACGCGCACGGTGCGCCCATCATGATTGCGGCCGACAAGGCGGGCAAAACGCCGCAGCAGTTCGTGGCCGACATCGCAGCCGGCCGCAAGCCCTACCTCGACGGTTTCCACATTGCCTTCGACAACTGGCACAGCACCGACGCGCCCGAGAACCACGAACTCGCGCAACAGATCTACCGCGACCTCAAGGCCAACGGCCTGATCGAAACCCGCACCATCGAGCAGTTCTTCGACCCCGAGAAGAACATGTTCCTGCCCGACCGCTTCATCAAGGGCGAGTGCCCGAATTGCCACGCCAAGGACCAGTACGGCGACAACTGCGAGGTCTGCGGCAAGGTCTACAGCCCCACCGAACTGATCAACCCCTTCTCTGCGCTCTCGGGCGCCAAGCCGGTGCTGAAAAACTCGGAGCATTTCTTCTTCAAGCTCTCCGACCCGCGCTGCCTGGCCTTCCTGGAACAGTGGACGCAAAGCGGCGCGGTGCAGCCCGAGGTGCTCAACAAGATCAGCGAATGGATCGAACCCGGCGAAGACGGCAAACCGAAGATGGGCGACTGGGACATCAGCCGCGACGCGCCCTACTTCGGCATCGAGATTCCCGACGCTCCGGGCAAGTACTTCTATGTGTGGCTGGACGCCCCGGTGGGCTACCTTGCGTCGCTCAAGAACTGGTTCGGCAAGAAGGGGCTGGACTTCGACGCCTTCATGGCCGACCCGACCACCGAGCAGTTCCACTTCATCGGCAAGGACATCATCACCTTCCACACGCTGTTCTGGCCCGCCATGCTGCATTTCAGCGGCCGCAAGGTGCCCAACGCGGTGTTCGTGCACGGCTTCCTCACGGTGAACAACGGCGAGAAGATGAGCAAGAGCCGAGGCACCGGGCTCGATCCCATGAAGTACCTTCAGCTCGGCATGAACCCGGAGTGGCTGCGCTACTACCTGGCCGCCAAGCTGTCGGCGCGCAACGAAGACATCGATTTCAATCCCGACGACTTCCTCGCCCGGGTCAACAGCGACCTGATCGGCAAGTACATCAACATCGCCTCGCGCGCGGCCGGCTTCATCGCCAAACGCTTTGGCGGCAAGCTGGGCGAAGTCTCGGCCGACGGCGACAACCTGATCGACCACCTGCAGACCGCCGCGCCTTCGATCACGGCGCTGTACGCCGAGCGCGAATACGGCAAGGCGCTGCGCGAGGTGATGCTGCTGGCCGACCGCGTGAACGCATACGTGGACCAGAACAAACCCTGGGAGCTGGCCAAACAGGAAGGCATGGACGCTCGCCTGCACGACGTGTGCACCGCCTGCATCGAAGCCTTTCGCCTGCTCACGCTTTACCTCAAGCCGGTGCTGCCCGCACTGGCCACCAACGTGGAGGCCTTCCTGCAGGTCGAGCCGCTGCGGTTCAGCGACGCGTCGACCCTGCTCGGCGCCGGCCACACCATCAACGCCTACCAGCACCTCATGCAGCGCGTGGATGTGAAGCAACTCGAAGCGCTGTTCGAGCCACCACCAGCGCCGGCCGTGCCCGCCACCGTGCCCGGCGGCGAACCCATCGCCGACACCATCAGCATCGACGACTTCAGCAAGATCGACCTGCGCATCGCGCAGATCGTCAACTGCGAAGCGGTGGAAGGCTCGACCAAGCTGCTGCGCCTGACGCTCGACGTGGGCGAAGGCAAAACGCGCAATGTGTTCAGCGGCATCGCCAGCGCCTACGCGCCCGAAGACCTGGTGGGCAAGCTCACCGTGATGGTGGCCAACCTGGCACCGCGCAAGATGAAGTTCGGCGTGAGCGAAGGCATGGTGCTGGCGGCCAGCCACGCGGACGAAACGGAAGAACCGGGCATCCACATCCTCAACCCATGGCCGGGTGCGAAGCCCGGCATGCGCGTCAGGTAAAGACCCCCACGCTCCCCCGCTGCCCCCCCAAGGGAGCTGATCCGCCTTGGGACGGCCCGGCGGCGGATCGTCTATCGGTTGCGATCCAGATCCGGGTCGGGCACCGACATCGTGCTGATGACGCGCAAGTCGGTGTCAAAGACTGCCGTGAACACCTTGGAATCGCTCTGGTTGACGCCGTCCAGGTAGCGCCAGTCGTAGTGCGTCTCGCGTTTGAGGTCGTAGGTGGTGACCTTCATCGGTTTGCCCAGCATGCGGCGCACCTCCTCCATCGCCATGCCGGGTTTCACTTGCGCAAAGTTGCGTTCGGTGAGCACCTGGCGCAGCGCAGCCATGCGGCCGTCGGGCCCGATCGTGATCATGTAATTCACATGGCCGGCGGGCTGGCGGTTGTATTCATAGATCTGCGCGCCGTCCTCGCCGTCCCACACCGCCTCGGGCGCTCCGAAGCGCTCTCGCACATCGGCTTCGGTGGACACACCTTCTTCGAGTTCGCTGATGTTCTTCACATCGCACGCCGCGAGCGACAAGGCCGCAGCCAGCAAGGCGACCCAGCATCCCCGGCACACAACACCGTTCAAACCACGCATGCGAACCACCTTCTTCAGGGTGAAAAATTCAGTGTAAACCCGCAGTGTTTGAGGGCTTCGCTGTCAGTTTCACGAACCGTTGCCAAAGGTAACATGCCCCATGTTCCAAGGACTGCCGCCCCTCGCACCGTTCCGCCCGCGACTGCTTCAAGACATCAAAGGCTACAACCGGGACAAGCTGGCGCGCGACGTGGGCGCAGGTGCCACGGTCGGCATCGTGGCACTTCCCCTGGCCATGGCGTTTGCCATCGCCAGCGGTTTGCAACCGGAGGCCGGTCTGTGGACGGCCATCATCGCGGGCTTCCTGATCTCGGCACTGGGCGGCACCTCGATGCAGATCGGTGGTCCGGCGGGCGCCTTCATCGTCATCGTCTACGGCATCGTTGAACGCTATGGCGTGGCCAACCTGCTGATCTCCACCGCCAGCGCCGGCGTGCTGCTGTTTCTGCTCGGGCTGTTCCGGCTGGGCACGCTCGTGCGGTATGTGCCGGTCACGGTGGTGATCGGCTTCACCAACGGCATTGCGGTGCTCATCGCGCTGTCGCAGGTGCGCGACCTGCTGGGGCTGGACATCGAGAAGATGCCGGCCAACTTTTTCGGCCAGATCGAAGCCATTGGCAGCCACATCCACAGCCTCAACCCGTTCGCACTCGGACTCGGTGCGCTGTGTGTGCTGGGCCTGGTGGTGTGGCCGCGCCTGTGGGCGGTCGACTCCCAGTTCCGGCGCCAGCTCGAAGCCATCGAAACGGTGAGTGCGCTCAGGGCCACCTCGCGCATTCCCGGACCGGTGATCGCACTCGTCACGCTCTCGCTGCTGGCCTGGGTGCTGAGCTTGCCGGTGGAGACCGTGGGCACGCGCTTTGGCGGCATTCCACAGGGCCTGCCCACCTTCGACTTGCCCGATTTTTCGTGGGAAACCGTGCGCCTGCTGGTCACGCCCACGCTGACCATCGCGCTGCTGGGCGCCATCGAATCGCTTCTGTGCGCCCGCGTGGCCGACCAGCTCGGTGATGCGCCCAAACACGACCCGAACCAGGAGCTCATGGCACAGGGCATCGCCAACGCAGTGGTGCCCTTCTTCGGCGGCATGCCGGCCACCGGCACCATCGCGCGCACCGTGACCAACATCCGTTCGGGCGCGGCTTCGCCCGTGGCCGGCATGGTGCATGCGCTCACGCTGGCTGCGGTGGTGTTGCTCGCGGCGCCGCTGGCCTACCACATCCCCTTGTCGGTGCTGGCCGGCGTGCTGCTGTTCGTGGCCTGGAACATGGGCGAATGGCGCGAGTTCGCACGGCTCAAGCACTTCAGCAACCACTACCGGTTGATGATGCTGTCCACTTTCTTCGTCACCATCATCTTTGACCTCACGGTGGCGGTCGAGCTCGGCCTGGTGCTCGCGGTGGTGCTTTTCGTGCGACGCCAGAGCGAGATCTTCCGCGCCGAACCGGTGGCGCGCACCGAGCACCAGGCCACCTACAAGCTGTACGGTTCGCTGTTCTTTGGCGCCGTGGCCAAGATCGACCCCATCGTGGCCGAGGTGGAACGATCGTCCGACCCCATCAACGTGATGCTGGACGCCAGCCACATGATCTCGCTGGACAGCACCGGGCTGGACGCGCTGGAACAGTTGCACAAGGCGGTGCACAAGCGCGGCGGGCATCTGGGCATGGTGGGGTTGCACCCGCAGCCGCGCTCGCTGATCGAACGTTCCGGCTTCGCGGCGCGCCTGAACACCTGCGAGTGACCCCGATCCGCCTGGGCCGGGGCGCGGCCCGGTAAAATCGCCCCTTTCCCCGCACCAGGCTACGAACACCATGTCCTTCTTCCGCCGCCCCGACTACAAGTCCGACGCCACGTTGTTCATCGAACAACTCAAGGCCGACAAGCCGGGCCTGGAGCAGTCGCAGCGCCTGGGCCGCTCGCTCCTGTGGGACAAGGCCATCGACCGCGGTTTCCAGTCCGAGGCAGAAACCGCCCGCGTCCCGCAGCAGCCTTACGTCTACCAGACCGGCTCGGACCACAGCTGATCGGCAGCCGCTCAGATGGGCAACGAAGTCCACACCCTGGACGAAGCTCCGCAAGGCCTCGACGCGGTGCTGCCCACCGTGGTGGACCACGTTGCATTGGCCCGCTTGTACGGCGAGCCCCTGTTCGCCATGCCGAGGGACCTGTACATCCCGCCCGACGCGCTGCAGATCTTTCTCGAAGCCTTTGAAGGCCCGCT
>NZ_JALHLX010000105.1 GCF_022844385.1 Hydrogenophaga sp.
CGTGTGGCCGGCCAGGCCACTGAAGGCATTCCGCTGCTGCCCGCGCTGCTCACGCCCGACCGCTGGCTGCTCTGGCTGGGCCTGCTGTTCGTGCTCTCGGTCTACTACTTCCCCACGGGTGTGGTGGGCAAACTCAGGGAACGCGCGGTGTTCGCACGGCTGAAGGGTTCGAAATGAAGCCGCAGGCCACTGTCGTGCCCCGCTCGCGTTACCTCGTGTGCGAAGGTCGCGAGATCCACTTCATGGACTGGCAGCCTGAGATCGCCGACGGCCCCGTGGTGATCGCCTGGCACGGCCTCGCCCGCACCGGGCGCGACATGGATCCGCTGGCCGCGCACCTGAGTGCCCAGGGCTGGCGCGTGATCTGCCCCGACACCATCGGACGCGGTCTGTCGCAGTGGAGCCCGAAACCCGAAGCCGAGTACTGTCTCGATTTCTACAGCCGAATCGCCACGGCGTTGGTGGACCAGCTCGGGCTGCAGCGCATCCACTGGGTTGGCACTTCCATGGGCGGCGCCATCGGCATGGTGTGCGCGGCGGGCGCGCTGCTGGACCGCATCGAACGGCTCGTGCTCAACGACATCGGCCCCAAGACCGCAGACGCAGCGATTGCACGCATCCGCAGCTACGCCGGCAACCCGGCCGCCTTCGATACGGTGGGTGAGCTCCAGCAGTACTTCCGCACCATCTACAAGCCTTACGGATTTCTGAGCGACGCCCAGTGGACGCTGCTCACCGAGAGCTCCACCCGCCGCCTGCCCGACGGCCGCGTGACGCCGCACTACGACCCGGCCATGGTGCAGCAGTTCACCCACCACCCTGCCGACTACGAACTCTGGTCGACCTACGACCGCATTAAGGTGCCGGTGCTGTGCCTGCGGGGTGCCGATTCGGATTTGCTGCTGGCCGACACCGCCGAAGCCATGCGCGATCGCGGCCCGCGCGCGCTCGTGGTCACCATCGCCGGGTGTGGCCATGCGCCGGCGTTGAACGTGCCTGAGCAGTTCGAGCTGGTGCAGCGGTTTCTCGCTGGGCACTGAACCCTTGACTCAGCTGCGGTCTGCGTGCGCCCACCCTGGCACGTTTACAAAGTAGCGCAGGGCCTTGCCCTGGCCCCGTGTGAACAGCACATCGTCCTGCACGAGTTGCGCCAGATCGCGCGTCGCCGTGGCTTTGGACGTGCCGGTCATCTTGATGTACTTCCCCGCATTCAGGCCACCGAGAAAACCGCCGTCCCCATCGTCGAGCAGGCGTTGCACCACCTTGCGCTGCCGGGCGTTCAATTCAGCGCCGGCATGTTGTGCCCAGAAGCGCGATTTCTCCAGGGCCACCTGAATCAATACGCCCGTGTGGTCGCAGGCGTTCCGGTATTGCTGCACGAACCACACCACCCAGCCAGAGACATCCGTGCCGCCATGCTGGGCGGATTGCAAGGCGTTGTAGTAGCCGCGCCGCTGCGCCAGCAACTGGTGCGAGAGGCTCACCAGGCGCTGTGGCGCGGCCGCGTCTTGTGCGAGCGCCAGGTCGATGATGGCTCGGCCGATGCGACCGTTGCCGTCTTCAAACGGGTGTATGGACTCGAACCACAGGTGGGCGATGGCCGCGCGGGCAACGCCGTCCAGCGCGGTGGCCTGTTTTCTGCCCGGTCGCGTTCGCTCAAACCAGCTGAGGAAAGCCTTCATCTGCGCGTCCATCTGCGAAGAAGGTGGCGCGGTGTAGTGCACCACTTCGCGACCGAGCAAACCGCTCACGATCTGCATCGGGTCCTCATGGTTGCGGTACGCCCCGACCCGAATGCGGCGCAAGCCGCTGGCCCCGGTGGGAAAGAGGGCTGCGTGCCAGCGGCACAGGCGATCCTTGTCCAGCGCGTCGGCAAAGTTCTGCGTGGCGTCCTCCATCACGTCCACCAGACCATCGACTTGTCGGCTCACCGGTGTCGACGCATCCGAATCCAGCCCCAAGTGCCGCAGCACGGACGAACGCACCGAATCCGGGTTCAAGGCCTCGCCTTCAATGGCTGAGGTTGCGATAGCTTCCTGCACCCACAATTCGCGCAATGTTGGGGCGGTGGCGTCCAGTCCCACGGCAGCGCACTGTCCGATCAACTCGCCCTGGCGCTGCCGCGCCTGTAGCAGAGCGGTCGCCACCTCGTTGGCCGACGCCGTCAGGCGAGGCCAGTCGGGGGATTGCCAGATCAGGGAAGCGGGGGTGGGGTGACGTGTCATGAGCCGCATTTTACGTAATACGGCTCAAAAAATGAGCCGTATTTTGGACATTGCGGCTCACGAGCCAGCCAGCGCGTGGCGCAGCAGCAGGGCAGCGAGCACCCACATGGTCACGCCGATCAAGGCATCGAGCACCTGCCAGGCCCTGGGGCGCGCGAACCACGGCGCCATCCAGCGGGCGCCAAATCCCAGCAAACCGAACCACAGGAGGCTGGCCGTGCTCGCGCCGGCCACAAACCAGCCGCGCAAGGCGGCGGGTTGTTGTGCGCCGATGCTGCCCACCAGCAACACCGTGTCCAGATACACGTGCGGGTTGAGCAGCGTGAAGGCCGCCGCTTGCGCCAGGGCCGCGCCCCGCGTGAGGGACACGTTTCCTCCGGTGACCAGCAAGGGCTGAGGGCGGCGCGCCCGGCGCAGGGCGCGCCCGCCATAGACCGCGAGGAAGGCGGCCCCGGCCAGCGCGAGTGCGCGCGCGATGCCCGGGCTGTTGGCCAGCGCCTGCGCCATGCCCAGCACACCCGCTGCGATCAGCACCGCGTCGGCCACGGCGCAGAAAACCACCACGCTGCCCACGTGCTCGCGCCGCAGGCCCTGGCGCAGCACAAACGCGTTCTGTGCACCGATGGCGACGATGAGGCCCAGGCTCAGGAACAGGGCCTGAACGAAGACGGGCCAGACGGTGGCCAGGGTGGATGGATGCGTTGTCATGCGGGGAGATTGTCCGCCTGCGTGACATCCGGCTTGCGGAACTCAGGCCAGCCGCAGGACCAGGCTGGCGCGCAGGCCCCGGTCGTGGTCCGCGCTGTCCAGTTGAAGCTCGGACCCCAGCAGCTGCGCGTAGCGCGCCACGATGGACAGGCCCAGCCCGCTGCCCTGGCCCAGCCGCTGGCCGTCGCGGCCCTGGGTCCAGCGCTGCCTCAGCGCCATGCGGGCCGATGCCGGGATGCCGGGCCCGTCGTCCACCACGGCCAGCACGCAGGTGTTGGCCCTGGCATCCAGGGTGAGTTCGATGGTCACGGTCTGGCCGCCATAGCGCAGGGCGTTGTCGATCAGGTTGTCCAGAACGCCTTCGATCAGCGCCGTGGTGCCCCGAACGCACACCGCTTCCATGCCGTCATCGAGCCCGCGGGCGCCCAGGTCCACACCGCGCGCGTCGGCCTTGTCCAGGTGGCGCAACACCGCCTGGCTCACCAGCGGTGCCAGAGCCAGGCGGTCCTGCTGCAAGGCGAGATCGGCCTCTTCGGCGATGGCGAGATCGAGCAACTGGTTGACGAGGCGTCCCGCGCGTTCTGCGCTGGTGGCGATCTGCAGCAGTTGCTGCTGGGACACCGAGGCATCGGGATGCGCGCGGCCGTAGTCGGCCAGGGCGCGGATGCGCGCCAGCGGCGTGCGCAACTCGTGGGCCACATTGCCGATGAACTCGCGCTGCGAACGCACGCTGCGGTCCAGGCGGTCGAACAGGTCGTTGACCGCCAGGCCGACCTGCTCGATTTCCTGGGTGGAGGGGGCGATGACCACCGGCGTGAGGTCCTTGGCGTCGCGGTCGGCCAGGGCCGATTGCAAGCGACCCAGCGGCGCCAGATCGCGCTCGACGCTGCGCCACAGCGCGAACCCGAGTAGGCCGAGCAAGACCAGCAGCGGCAGCGCGCCGTACAGCAGCATCTGCTGCACCAGCTCGCTGCGCACCCGGGTGGTGTGCGCCATGACGATGTAGAACGATTGCGCCTGAACCTCGTGCCTGAGCACCACGGCGCGCACGACGCTGCCCTGGTGGAGCAGGTTGCCGTAGCGAAACGCCTGATCGGGTTGCGGAGGGCGGACCGGTGGCAGTTGTGCGCCGGCCAGCAGCGACCCATCGGTGCGCAGCACCGAAAAATGCACCGCCTCGGCCTGGTCGAACAGGGCCGCCTTCAGTTCGTTGGGCGTCAGCAGCAATCCCACCTCGCCGCCGGGCAGTGTTTCCACATGCGAGGCGATGCTGTAGGCATCGTCCAGCAGCGCGCGGTCGAAAGCGCGTTCGGTGAAATGGCTGGCCACGCCCAGGGTGGCCACGGTGCCGATGAGCCAGGTCATGGACAACGGCAGCATCACGTGGCGCAGCATGCGGATGCGCAGCGACGGCGTCGGGGTGTCGGCGGCGTGCGCCGGAGCGTTCAAGGCTCCGGCTCCAGCAGATAGCCGATGCCGCGCAGCGTGCGGATCGTGGCTCCACTGCCGACCAGCTTCTTGCGCAGCCGTGAGATGAACGACTCCAGCGCGTTGTCGCCGAGCGCTTCATCGAAGTTCGAGAGCTTGTCCGACAGGTGTCGCTTGCTCACCGCATGCCCGGGTGGGCTCATCAGTTCGTACAGCACCTCGAACTCCCGCGCAGGCAGTTCCAGCGAGGTGCCGGCCACGCTGAAGCGGCGCGCCCGCCGATCCAGTTGCAGATCGCCCAGTTGGGCCAGGTCGCTGCTGCCGATGGCCCGGCGCACCATGGCGCGCAAACGCGCTTCCACTTCGGCGAGATCGAAGGGTTTGCCCAGGTAATCGTCGGCGCCGCTGTCCAGGCCTTCGATGCGTTCTTCGGTGCGGTTGCGCGCGGTGAGCACCAGCACCGGGGTGAGGTCGCCGCGGGCCCGCGCGTCGCGCAGCACCTGCAGGCCGTTGCCCATGGGGCTTTCCGTGCGTTCGTGCTGCGGCAGGTTGAGGTCGAGCAGCACCGCGTCAAAAGGTTGCACGCGCCACAGGTGGTCGGCTTCCAGCACGCTGCCCGCCGTGTCCACCCGGTGGCCAGCCTGTTCCAGGCTGCGCGTGATGACCTCGCGCAGCACCGCATCGTCTTCGACCAGCAGGATCCGCATGCCGCCGAGGCTAGCAGATGGGGATGGCAAGGGGTTCAATCGGGGAGGGCGCGCAATGCATCCAGTTCTTCCTTCGCCCGCAGGTTGCTGCGCACGGTGGACCAGAAGGCCCAGATCAGGAGCAGGGCGGTGAAGGCCAGCAGCGTGGCGCTGATGGGTCTCTCCAGGAAAGTCATGGGGTCCCCACGCGAGATCAGCAGGGCGCGGCGCAGGTACTCCTCCAGCAAGGGGCCCAGGATGTAGCCCAGCAGCAGCGGCGCCGGTTCAAACTTCAGCACCATCAACACGTAGCCCATGATGCCGAGCGTGGCCACGGTGTAGATGTCGAAGGTGTTGTTGTTCACGCTGTAGACGCCCAGCGCCACGAACACCAGGATCGCCGGGTACATCCATGCGAATGGAATGCGCAGCAAGGCCACCCACAAGCCGATGGTGGGCAGGTTCAGGATCACCAGCATGAGGTTGCCGATGGCGAAGCTCACCACCAGGCCCCAGAACAGACTGGGTTGCTCGGTGATCAGCATGGGGCCGGGCTGGATGCCGTGGATGATCAGCGCACCCAGCATCACGGCCATGACGGCATCGCCGGGAATGCCCAGCGACAGCGAGGGCACGAAGGCCGTTTGCGCGGCCGCATTGTTCGACGCTTCGGGTGCCGCAATGCCCTCGACGGCGCCCTTGCCAAAGCGCGAGGGATCCTTGGCCACTCTTTTTTCGATTGCGTACGACATGAAGGCCGCAATCGACGGACCCACTCCGGGCAGCGCGCCCAGCGCAGCTCCCAGTGCAGAACCGCGCGCCATGGGCTTGATGGTGGCCCCGAACTCCTGGCGGGACGGCACCATGGATTTCAGGGAAATGTTTTCAAGCTTGCGCTGGCTGTCGGCCGAGTTGATGTTGCGAACGACCTCGGCCACACCGAACAGGCCCATGGCCAGGGCCACCAGGTTGATGCCGTCCATGAGTTCGGGTACGTCGAACGAAAAACGCGCCGCACCGCTGTTCACGTCGGTGCCCACCATGCCCAGCAGCAGGCCGAAGACCATCATGCACAAGCCCTTGACGGCCGAGCCCGCGCTCATGGACGATGCCGCCACCAGACCCAGCAACATCATGGCGCAGAACTCGGCCGGGCCGAACTTCAGGCCGACCTCGGCGATGACGGGCGAGAACAGCGTCAGCATGATCAGGCCCGTCATGGCGCCCACCAGCGAGGCGATGGTGGTCACGAACAGGGCCACGCCGGCCTTGCCTTTCTTGGCCATCGGGTAGCCATCGAGACAGGTCACCGCCGATGAGGGGGTGCCCGGCAGGTTGAGCAGGATGGAGGCGGTGGAGCCGCCGTACTGCGCGCCGTAGTAGACCCCGGCCAGCATGATGATGGCCGCCGTGGGCGACATGTGATACGTCAGCGGCAGCAGCAGCGAGATGGCAGCCAGCGCCCCGATGCCGGGCAGCACGCCCACCACGGTGCCCAGGAAGACACCGAAGAAGCAGTACAGCAGGTTGGTGGGTTCGACCGCGACTTGCAGGCCGAGCCAGAGATTGGCGAACAGATCCATGGGGTTCTTTCTTTCGGCCTCAAAGGCTCCAGGGCCAGATGGGCAGGATCATCTGCAACCCGATGGGGAAGATGAGCGTGGTGAGCAGGGCCACCACGGCGCACACCGTCAAACGCGTGCGCAGACCCATGGACGACGGCACCAGCGACAGCAGGGCGGCCAGAAAGGACGCCAGCACCACGCCGAGCACGCGCAGCGTGATGGCAAAGACCACCAGGCTCAGCACGCACCAGAACAGATTGCTCCACTGGACCACGACGGCGGTGCCGCGCCGCCACCAGGCGGGCACCGCCACGGCCAGGCCCAGAACGGCCAGGATCCAGCCGAGCACGACCGGGAAATAGCCCGGGCCCATGCGCGCCGTGGTGCCGAACTCGTATTCCCGGCCGTACAGGGCGAAGAAGAGCCCGGTGGCGGTCATCAACAGACCACCGACGAGGTCGTGAATGTCTCGTGTGTTTTTCATGGAGCGTTGGACGCATGAAGCGCCGATGAAAATCGGTCCGACGCGCACACGCGCCGACGAAGCCCTGTGCGCCGGATGGCCTGCAGGGTGGAGCGTCAGCTTAGAGGGGGTGGCCTGACCAGAACCTGATCTGCAAGGCCGTCACGCTGGGTGACTCAGTCTTTGGCGCCGATCGCCAGCGCGCGTTCGCGGCTGGCCTGCAACTCCATCGGGTTGTCGGCGGTTTTGGTGGCCCAGCCCTGCAGGTGCTGCTCGGCCACGTCGGTGAGCGCGCGGATCCACTCGGGCTGGTCGTTGAGGCAGGGGATGTAGTGGAAGCTGTTGCCACCGGCGTGCAGGAAGGCCTCGCGCGCTTCCATGTTGATCTCTTCCAGCGTTTCCAGGCAATCGCTGGTGAAGCCGGGGCAGACCAGGTCCACGCTCTTCAAGCCCTTGCCCGCGAGGTCGATCAGTGTGGGTTCGGTGTAGGGCTCCAGCCACTTGGCCTTGCCAAAGCGCGACTGGAAGGTGACCTTGTAGCGGTCCTTGGGCAGTCCGAGCTGTTCGGCCAGCAGCCGCGCGGTCTTGTGGCATTCGCAGTGGTAGGGGTCGCCCAGCTGCAGCGTGCGCTCGGGCACGCCGTGAAAGCTCATCACCAGTTGCTCGCTCTGGCCGTGCGCTGCCCAGTGGGCCTTGATGGTTTTGGCCAGCGCTTGGATGTAGCCCGGGTGGTCGTGGTAGCGGTTGATGAAGCGCAGCTCGGGCAGGTTGCGCACCTTGGCGGCCCAGTTCATCACGCCGTCGATCACGCTGGCCGTGGTGGTGGCGCTGTACTGTGGGTAGGCCGGCAGCACCAGCACGCGGGTCACACCCTCGGCCCTGAGCTCGTCCATCACCGAGGCAATGGAGGGGTTGCCGTAGCGCATGGCATAGCGCACGGTCACCTGGTGACCGCGCTCGCCCAGGTACCCGCGCAGCAGGGTGGCCTGGCGCTCGGTCCACACCTTCAGCGGGGAGCCCTCGGGCATCCAGATGCCGGCGTACTTGGCCGCCGACTTCTTGGGCCGCACGCGCAGGATGATGCCGTGAAGGATCAGCATCCACACCAACCGCGGAATCTCCACGACGCGCTGGTCGCCCAGAAACTCGGCGAGGTAGCGGCGCAGGGCGGGGGCGGTGGGTTCGTCGGGGGTGCCCAGGTTGCACAACAGCACTGCGGTGCGAGCGGCTTGGCCGTGTTTGAAGGGCGGTTCGGTGTTGAAGGGCATGCGCTATTCTCTCGCAAGCATGAAAACCCCCATGAGTACAGACCCGGCACCCGCGCCGCTCGCGCTGGACCCCACCCGCATCCGCGCCATCAGCATCGACCTGGACGACACGCTCTGGCCCATCTGGCCGACCATCGAACGTGCCGAGGCCATGCTGGCCAACTGGCTCGCCCAGCACGCTCCCGCCACCGCCAGGCTCTACGGCACCCCGGGCACATTGCGCGAGGCGCGCAACCACCTGCAGACCCTGCGGCCCGATCTGGCCTGCGACCTCAGCGCCCTGCGCCGCGAGTCGATCCGCTATGTGCTCAACCGTGCAGGCGACGATCCCGCTCTGGCCGAGCCGGCCTTTGACGTGTTCTTCGATGAACGCCAGCGTGTGCAGTTGTTCGAGGACGCCATGCCGGCGCTGGAATGGCTGAGCACCCGCTTTCCCGTGGTGGCGGTGTCCAACGGCAACGCCGACGTGCACCGCGTCGGCCTCGGTCACCACTTTCACGCGGCCTTCAACGCGCGCGAGTTCGGCGTGGGCAAACCCGACCCGCGCATCTTCCATGCGGCGGCCGACGCTGCGGGCGTGGGCGCTGCCGAGGTGTTGCACATCGGTGACGACGCGCACCTGGACGTGGTGGGCGGGCTGCGCGCCGGCATGCAGGTGGCCTGGGTCAACCGCACCGGCGTGGCCTGGGAACACGCGCCGCTGCAGCCCCACACCACCGTGGCCGACCTGATGGACCTGTGCCGTCAGATCGGCTGATGTTTCTTTCCCCACGTCGTTCAGCATGAGCCTCACGATCTACGGCATTCCTGCGTCCCGCGCGGTGCGTCCCTTGTGGGCCGCCACCGAACTTGGTCTCGACTTCCAGCATGAGAAGCTGGACTACCGGGGCGGCGGTACGCGGACGCCGGCATTTCTGGCCATCAACCCCAATGGTCATGTGCCGGCCATCGTCGATGCGCGGCCCGAGGGCGATGTGGTGGTTTGGGAGAGCATGGCTTGTGCGCTCTACATTGCGCGCCACCACGGTGTGGCCGATGGGGTGAGCATCACGCCGGCCATACCGCGCGAAGACGCCGAAGCCTTGCGCTGGAGCTATTGGGCCGTGGCGGAAGCCGAGTCCGACGCGCTGACCGTGCTGATGCACCGCTTGGCGATGCCCCAGGAGCGGCGCAAACCGGAGCTGGCCGAGGCCGCCGAGCGCCGCCTGGCTGCGCCGTTTCGCGTGATCGAGCAGCACCTGCAAAGGCAGAAGGACGCGGGGCAGACCTTTGTGGCTGCCGCGCGGTTCACCGTGGCCGATGTTTGTGCCGCCAGCGTGCTCAACTGGGCGCGTCCCGCGAAGGCGCTGATGGCCGACCACCCGCTCACGCACGACTGGATCCTGCGCTGCATGGCTCGCCCAGCCTATCTTCAGGTGCGCGAGTTCGACTGAACGCCGGCTTTCAGAAACCCCAAAGCAAGCGCTTCGCGATCCAGCCGCTCACGCCTTCGCTGCGCTCCACGCGGACCCAGTCGGCGCGCTTCTCGCGGGTGCGCAGGAGTTCGCCGTATTCAAGGCGTCCCACGATGCGGTGCTGCGTGCCCGGTCCGGCGCGCAGGTTGGCCACCTTGGATTTGACGACGTGGTGCGGCGTGTTGCCCGTGAGCGAGCGTGCCACCCAGCCCGTGTCGCCTTCGAAGTCGCGCACGCGCAGCCAGCTGCCCTTGCGCTCGGTGATCTGCAGCGGGTAGCCCTGTTTCAGTTCCCACAACACCGCCGTGTGCGTGCCCGGGCCTTCGCGCATGTTGAGCGTGCTTCCCTTGACGCTCACCATGCTTTGCGCGTTGGCTGCCGTGTTGAAAAGTGCTGCGAGGCACAACGAGGTGGTGAGCAACAGAGTTCGGGTGGGGCTGGTCAGGTTCATCCTGCGGGGGTCCTTGGTGGTGGGTTGAAAAAAGTTCCATCCGTGGGAACGCATGTGTTTGCAGAGGTTCCCTTGAACTGCGCCCGTCGGCTCATTCGCTGGCCAGCCGCGCCGCCGCCACGCCGCTGCGCACGGCGGCCTCGAGCGTGGCCGGGTAGGGGCCTTGCACATAGTCGCCCGCGGCGTACAAGCCGGGCGCGATCAACGCGCCAGGGCGCTCCAGGGCGGGCGTGCAGGCAAAGGTGGCGCGTTTTTCCACCACCGTGATGAACGGCTGTAGCGCCATGCCAAGTTGCCGCTGGCCTTGCTGCAGCACGCGCGCCTGCAGCTCGTCGCGCTCGCCGGTGCTGGCACTCACCACGAATGCCAACACGCCTGCGTCTTCGGGATTGAGCTGCCCGCGGTCGAACACGAACTGCGCGGGCGAGGCGTGCGCGTCGGGCTCGGCCCGCAGCGCCAGCATGGGCGCCGACAGCCGCGCGCCGGGCGCCCAGGCGTAGACCGTGGTGATGGCGGTGAAATGCAGGGCATGGGCCGACAGCGCCCAGCTGGCCAGCGTCTCGTTGTCATCCGCGTGGGCCAGCAGGGTCTGCGCGGCCACGCTGGCGGGTGTGGCCCAGACCACGCGGTCGAAGGCTTCGTCCACCCCTTCACCCGTCAGGCGCCACCGGCCTGCGTGGTTCTGCAGGCCCGTGATGCGGGCACCTGTGCGAATGCGTGAGGTGTTCCCATGGTGCTGCTGCAGCCACTGCGCGGCGGCTGCCGGAAACAGGCGGGTGAGATCGGTGCGCGGCAGCAGCAGGCACGACGCGCTGAAACCTGCCGCACCGCGGCCGAACAAGGCGTCGCGCATCACGTTGAGAAACACCTGCGCGCTGGCATGTGACGAGGGCAGGTTGAGGGCCGACACGCACAACGGTTCGATCAGTTCCTGAACCACCCGTTCGGGCAGGTTCTCGCACAGGGTTTCAACCGTGGCCCTGGGCTCACATCGAAAGCCCGCCATCTGCCAGCCCAACGAGGACCGGATCAGCGCCAGACGCTCACCCCATGTCCAGCCGCGAGCGGTGGCAATGGCCCCCAGCGCATCCAGCGGTGGCGGCCAGCGCGTCGCCCAGGCCGGGGTCTGCAAGCCGGTACCGTCGGGGTAGGGCAGCGCGAGCGGCAGTGCCATGAGCACCTGCGCCAGGTCCAGTCCCACGCGTTGCATCAATGCCAACGTGTCGCTGTAGGCGCCGATGAGGATGTGCTGGCCGTTGTCCAGCGTGATGGGTGTGCCGTCGGGTTTTTCGGTGCCCAGCGCACGGGCACGGCCACCCAGGGTGCGTGTGGCTTCAAAGACGGTGACATCCATGCCCCGCCCGGCGGCTTCAACCGCCGCCGCCATGCCGGCCCAGCCTGCGCCGACGATGGCCATCTTCATGCTCAGAGCCGACCTAGAGCTTGGACCTTCCAAGCCAGCCAGAATTTGCGCAGCGGCGTGAGGCTCACGCGCTGGGTCAGCACCAGCTGAGGGTCGGCGGCGATCTCCTGCAGCAGCGTGCGGTAGATGCTGGCCATCATCAGACCAGGCTTCTGGGCGCGACGGTCGGCCGCGGGCAGCAGGGCCAGGGCGTCGTCGTAGGTTTGCAGCGCGCGCGTGCACTGGAACTGCATGAGCGCGGTGAAGCGGCGTTTGAAGTCGGCCTGGTCGGTGCCGGGCGCCGCGCCACGCTGCAGCAGTTCGTGCGCCTTCACGTTGAAGCTCTGCAGCTCGTTGACCGGCAGGTAGATGCGTCCGCGTGCGGCGTCCTCGCCTACGTCGCGCACGATGTTGGTGAGCTGGAACGCCAGGCCCAGGCGGTGGGCGTAGGCGGTGGTCTGCAGCTGCGTCTGGCCGAAGATGTTGGCCGCCACCTCGCCCACCACGCCTGCCACGAGGTGGCAGTAGCGCTGCAGATTCGCGAAGTCGAGGTAGCGGTTTTGCTCGAGGTCCATCTGGCAGCCGTCGATCACGGCGAGCAGGTGCCGGGATTCGATGGCGTAGGCGGCGCTCAGCGGCATGAGGGCGCGCATCACCGGGTGCGTGGGGGAGCCGGCAAACGATTGCGCGACCTCGCGCCGCCACCAGGCCAGCTTGGTTTGCGCCACGGC
>NZ_JALHLX010000106.1 GCF_022844385.1 Hydrogenophaga sp.
ACTCTAGTACGAGTGGCCAGGAGACTGCTGATGGAAGCCCAGGTCGCGAACAATTCGCCCCTGTATCTGTTTGAGAGATTTGAAGTCGGCGTGATCCACCTCAACGCCGAACGCAACGTGGTGGCAATGAACGATTTCGCCCGCAAGGTGCTGCCAGTGGGGGAGAAGCAGCCGTTCGACAAGCTGGTGACCTCGTTCCACCCCGAACGATCCAAACCCAAGGTCGACTTCCTGCTCGACCAGGCCTCGGGCTGCCCGGTCGCCAGTTCCACGCCCATGACCATGATCATCAACATCCCCGAACAGGTGTTGCTGATCAAGGTGACGCGGCTGGGCGACCACCTGGGCGCGACCACCGGCTTTGTGCTGGTGTTCTACGACGTGACCCAGGTCGTGAGTCAAGAGGCGCCGGTCACGGCCGAGCTGCCGGCGCCCGTGAACCTACGGCTCAACCGCATCCCCATGGTCGCGAACCACAAGGTGGCGTTTGTGGACACCGCCGACGTGCTCTGCCTCGAATCGCAGGCGCACTACACCCGCGTGCACGCGCGCGACGGTTTTCACTTCTGCAACCTCAGCATCGGCGACCTGCAAGCGCGCCTGGACCCGGCGCAGTTCATGCGCGTGCACCGTTGCTTCATCGTCAACCTGCAGGCAGTGGCCGAGCTGGGACGTGAGGGCAGCAAGACGCAGGTCGTGCTCAAAGGCAAACACCGCGAGCCGATCCCCGTGGCGCGCGGCGAGGTAGCTCGGCTGCGAGAAGCCCTGGGTCTACTGACCAGGTACTGAATCAAGCTGGTTTCAGCACCCTGGGACTTACCCGGATTGCCAGGCCAGACGCGCTTGATCTGAGCGTTTCGTGCAACGCAGCGTGCGGTTCGAGCGGAAAACAAGTCATTTTGTGAACCGATGAGTTAATAACCCGACTTTGTTGTCGGGATACGGTTCTCCCCCAGACTGGGTTGTCGTTGACAAATGTCAATCGCGCCACCCCATCAAGAGGAGACAAGCATGATTCCACCGCGTTTCGAGTACCACGCGCCCAAGTCGGTCGGCGAGGCCGTGGCCCTGCTGGGCCAGCTCGGCTCCGAGGCCAAGTTGCTGGCCGGCGGCCACAGCCTGCTGCCCATGATGAAGCTGCGCTTTGCCGAACCGGCGCACCTGATCGACATCAACCGCATCCCCGAACTGCGCGGCATCCGCGAAGCCGGCGGCACCGTGGTGATCGGCGCCATGACCACGGAGAACGAGCTGATCAATTCCCCAGTGATCCAGGCCAAGCTGCCGCTGCTGGCCGAGGCCGCCAAGCTGATCGCCGACCCGCAGGTGCGCAACCGCGGCACCATCGGCGGCGACATCGCCCACGGCGATCCGGGCAACGACCACCCCGCCCTCTCCATCGCCATCGAAGCGTCCTTCGTGCTCGAAGGCCCGAGCGGCCGCCGCACCGTGCCCGCCGACGGCTTTTTCCTCGGCACCTACATGACGCTGCTGGAAGAGAACGAGGTCATGTGCGAGATCCACGCCCCGGCCTTCGCGCAGGGCACGGGATACGCTTACGAAAAACTCAAGCGCAAGACCGGCGACTGGGCCACGGCCGGCTGTGCGGTGGTCATGCGCAAGAGCGGCAACACCGTGAGCCACGTGCGCATCGCGCTGACCAACGTGGCTCCCACCGCGCTGCGCGCCGAGGCCGCCGAAGCCGTCTTGCTCGGCCAGCCGGTCAACGCCGCCACGCTGCAGGCCGCCGCAGACGAGGCCACCGCCATCTGCGACCCCGCCGAAGACCTGCGCGGCGACATCGAATACAAGACCGCCATGGCCGGCGAAATGGTCAAGCGCGCCCTGGCCAAGGCCTGGGCCCGTTGCGCATAAACACAGGAGACAACCCCATGGCCAAAAAACTCATCACCGTCCACGTCAACGGCAAGGCGCAGGAAAAAGCGGTCGAGCCGCGCACCCTGCTGATCCACTTCCTGCGCGAAGAACTCAACCTCACCGGCGCCCACATCGGCTGCGAAACCAGTCACTGCGGCGCCTGCACGGTCGACATCGACGGCCAGTCCGTCAAGAGCTGCACCCACCTGGCGGTGCAGTGCAACGGCTCCGAAGTGCTGACGGTGGAAGGCCTGGCCAACAAGGGCGTGCTGCACGCCGTGCAGGAAGGCTTTTACAAAGAGCACGGTCTGCAGTGCGGCTTCTGCACTCCCGGCATGCTGATGCGCGCCTACCGCTTCCTGCAGGAAAACCCCAACCCCAACGAAGAAGAGATCCGCCACGGCATGGCCGGCAACCTGTGCCGCTGCACGGGTTACCAGAACATCGTCAAGGCGGTGCAATACGCCGCCAAGAAGCTGCAAGAACCCGTCACGGCCTGATCAGGAGAACCCCACATGAATGCACCGGTACAAACCGCCGAAGCCCGTGAACTCGCCCTGGCTGGCATGGGCGTCTCGCGCCTGCGCAAGGAAGACGCCCGATTCATCCAGGGCAAGGGCAACTACGTCGACGACATCAAGATGGCGGGCATGCTGCACATGGACATCGTGCGCTCACCGATCGCCCACGGACGCATCGTCAGGATCAACAAAGAGAAAGCCCTGGCGATCCCCGGTGTGCACGCCGTGCTCACCGCCGACGACCTGAAGCCACTCAAGCTGCACTGGATGCCCACACTCGCGGGCGACGTGGCCGCCGTGCTGGCCGACGAAAAGGTGCACTTCCAGATGCAGGAAGTGGCCATCGTGATCGCCGACGACCGCTACATCGCCGCCGACGCGGTGGAGGCCGTGGAGGTCGAATACGACGAGCTGCCTGTGGTGCTCGACCCCTACGCCGCGCTGTTGCCCGACGCCCCGGTGCTGCGCGAAGACTTGGCCGGCAAGACCAGCGGCGCGCACGGCCCGCGCGAGCACCACAACCACATCTTCACCTGGGACGCGGGCGACAAGGCCGCGGCCGACGCGGCGTTCGACAACGCGGCGGTCAAGGTGAGCCAGCACATGTACTACCCGCGCGTGCACCCCTGCCCGCTGGAAACCTGCGGCTGCGTGGCCAGCTTCGACCCGATCAAGGGTGAGCTCACCACCTACATCACCTCGCAGGCGCCGCACGTGGTGCGCACGGTGGTGTCCATGCTCTCGGGCATTCCGGAGAGCAAGGTGCGCATCGTCAGCCCCGACATCGGCGGCGGCTTCGGCAACAAGGTCGGCATCTACCCCGGCTATGTGTGCGCGATCGTCTCCAGCATCGTGCTCGGCCGTCCGGTGAAATGGGTCGAGGACCGCATCGAAAACATCTCGTCCACCGCCTTTGCCCGCGACTACCACATGGACGGCGAGATCGCCGCCACCGCCGACGGCAAGATCACCGGCCTGCGCGTGAACGTGGTGGCCGACCACGGCGCGTTCGACGCCTGCGCCGATCCGACCAAGTTCCCGGCCGGCATGTTCCACATCGTCTCCGGCAGCTACGACATCCCGGCCGCGCACTGTTCGGTCAAGGGTGTCTACACCAACAAGGCGCCCGGTGGCGTGGCCTACCGCTGCAGCTTCCGCGTGACGGAAGCGGTCTACCTGGTCGAGCGCATGGTCGATGTGCTGGCGCAGAAGCTGAACATGGACAAGGCCGAGATCCGCGCCAAGAACTTCATCAAGAAAGAGCAGTTCCCCTACACCAGCGCCTTCGGATTTGAGTTCGACAGCGGCGACTACCAGACCGCGCTCGACAAGGTGCTGGCGGCCGTGGACTACAAGGGCCTGCGCGCAGAGCAGGCCGCCAAGCGCGCCGACCCGAACAGCCCCACGCTGATGGGCATCGGCCTCGTCACCTTCACCGAGGTGGTGGGCGCGGGCCCGAGCAAGATGTGCGACATCCTGGGCGTGGGCATGTTCGACTCCTGCGAGATCCGCATCCACCCGACCGGCTCGGCCATCGCCCGCATGGGCACGATCACGCAGGGCCAGGGTCACCAGACCACCTACGCGCAGATCATCGCCACCGAGCTTGGCATTCCCAGCGAGGTGATCCAGGTCGAAGAAGGCGACACCAGTACCGCGCCCTACGGCCTGGGCACCTACGGCTCACGCTCCACGCCGGTGGCCGGCGCCGCCATCGCACTGGCCGCGCGCAAGATCCACGCGAAGGCGCGCAAGATCGCGGCCCACATGCTGGAGGTGAACGAGAACGACCTCGACTGGGAAGTGGACCGCTTCAAGGTCAAGGGCGACGACAGCAAGTTCAAGACCATGGCCGACGTGGCCTGGCAGGCCTACCACCAGCCGCCCGCCGGGCTGGAGCCTGGCCTGGAAGCAGTGCACTACTACGACCCGCCGAACTTCACCTTCCCGTTCGGCATCTACCTCTGCGTGGTCGACATCGACCGAGCCACCGGCGAGACCAAGGTCCGCCGCTTCTACGCGCTCGACGACTGCGGCACCCGCATCAACCCGATGATCATCGAGGGCCAGATCCACGGCGGCCTGACCGAAGGTTTCGCGGTGGCCATGGGCCAGCAGATGCCGTTCGACGCGCAGGGCAACCTGCTCGGCAACACGCTGATGGACTACTTCCTGCCCACCTTCGTGGAAACGCCGCACTGGGAAACCGACCACACGGTGACGCCCTCGCCACACCATCCGCTGGGTGCCAAGGGCGTGGCCGAGTCGCCGCACGTGGGGAGCATTCCGACCTTCACCTCGGCCATCGTGGATGCGTTTTCGCACCAGGGCATGACGCACATGGACATGCCGCACAACGCGTTCCGGGTGTGGAAAGAACTCAAGGCAAGAGGTTTGAATCTGTGAACCACCCCCGCCGCGCTGCGCGCGACCCCCTCAAGGGGGCGGCGCTGGCGGCCGGGCAAAGCCCGATCCACGGCGCCCTGGGCTGGCGCGTGCTCAGGCGCTGCGTCTCGAGCTCCGGTGTGGCGATCCACTGATTCCTGATTCAACATAGGTACTCCGACATGGAAGTCAAACTCGACAAACGCTACCCCCTCGACGTGGACCCGGCCCGCGCCTGGGCCATCCTCGCCGACCTCAAGGCGGTGGCCGGCTGCATGCCCGGTGCAGAGCTCACCGAGCAGCTGTCCGACACCTCGTACAAGGGCGGCGTGAAGGTGAAGGTGGGCCCGGCGGTGGCCCAGTTCGGCGGCACGGTGGACGTGCTGGAACAAAGCGAGGCCGACCGCAAGATGGTGCTGCGCGGCAAGGGCGCCGACAAGGGCGGTTCGTCCGCCTCGATGGACCTGATCGCGGTGATCGAAGCCGACCCGGCCAACCCGGCGCACAGCGTGCTGCACGGCGACGCCTCGGTCATCGTCAACGGCAAGTTCGCTCAGTTCGGCGGCCGCATGATGGTGCAGGTGTCCGAGATGATCCTGGTGCAGTTCGTCGAGAACTTCCGCCAGGCGGCGCTGGCGCTGCCCGCGCCGGCCTCGGTGGAGATCGCCGAGGACGCTGCGGTGGCGTTCGGTGGCGCTCCCGAACAAGCCACGCCCCTCACGGTGGCCGCGGCGCCACCCCGTCCCGCCCCGCCGGTGGCGCAGGAGATCAACGGACTGGCCATCGTTTGGGCGCTCATCAAAAACTGGTGGCAGGGTCTCTTTGGCAAGAAGGCTTGAGCATGCAAACGCCGGCTGCACCGGGTGACCGCCAGCTGCGCGAGCAGCTGCAGCAGGTGGGTTACCTCGCTGACGCCGACCTCGCCACCACGGTGTGGTTAGCGGGCGAGTTGCAGCGGCCCTTGCTGCTGGAAGGCGACGCGGGCGTGGGCAAGACAGCGCTGGCCACGGCACTCGCCGAGGCCCAGGGCGCGGTGCTCGTGCGCCTGCAGTGTTTCGAGGGCCTGGATCTGGCGCAGGCGGCCTACGAGTGGAACTATGGTCGACAGCTGATGGCGATCCGCCTGCACGACGGCCAGCCCGGCACGGTGAAAGAGGCCGACGTGTTCAGCCGCGAGTTCCTGCTGGAGCGCCCGCTGCTCAAGGCCATCAGCCAGGACGGCCCCTGCGTGCTGCTGATCGACGAGATCGACCGCGCCGACGAGGCCTTCGAGGCCTTCCTGCTCGAAGTGCTGGCCGACTACCAGATCACCGTGCCCGAGATCGGCACGCTGCGCGCGCTTCACATCCCGCGCGTCATCCTCACCAGCAACGGCACGCGCGAACTCTCGGACGCGCTGCGTCGCCGCTGCCTGTACCACCACCTCGACTACCCCACGCTGGCGCGCGAGATCGCCATCGTGAAAACCGCCCTGCCCGAGGCCGACACCCGGCTGGTCGAAGACGCGGTGCAGTTCGTGCAGCGGCTGCGCAATGAAGATTTGTCCAAGATCCCCGGTATCGCCGAGACGCTGGACTGGGTCAACGCGCTGCACCGCATGCACCACCACACGCTGCCCGAGGACATGGCGGTGCTGCTGACCACGCTGGGCTGCCTGCTCAAGACGCGGGAAGACCGCTTCGGCCTCGGCGCCGATCGCGCGCGCCAACTGATCGAGGGCCGGCGCACGGTGGGCGTGGCCGAAAAAGCCCCGGCCAACGCGGCCGCCTCATGAACACCACGCCCGCGCTTGCCCCCAGCGAAACCCTCGCCGGTTTCGCGGCACTGCTGCGCGACCACGGGCTGAGCGTGGGCGTGGCCGAGCAGCAGGCCATGCTGCAGGCGGCAATGGTGCTGGGTGGACCGAACGGCCCGCGCCTGAACGCGGCCTGGCGCGCCATCGCCTGCCACAGCGCACGCGAATGGCGGCTCTGGCCCGACCTCTTTGCCCGCTACTGGCACCCCGAGCGCCTGCGAGGCCAGGTGCGCGTGAGTGGGCAGACGCGACCACAGCGCGACCTGCGCCAGGCCGTGCAGCAGATGCACGAGCAGATGGACCACGCCGCGCAGCCACCGCCCACCGCCGCCAAAGCCGCACCCCAGACCGCCGCCGATGCGCCACACGCGGGCGCGGGCGACAGCGAGGCCGGCACGCCGCGTGCCATGGGCGGCGCCAGCCGCAGCGAGCCCCAGCTGGAAGCCCTGCACCAGCGCGACGGCCAGATGTGGCTGCCGCAAGAGCTGGGCGCCCTGCAGCGCCTGGCGCGCCAGATCACTGCGCAGCTGCGACCACTGCCGACACGCCGCTGGCGCAACGCCCACCCCGGCCAGCGGCTGGACCTGCGCCAGACCCTGCGCCGCAGCGTGGCCTGGGGCGGCGAGCCGCTGGCGCCGGCCTGGCAGGTCAAGCGCGTGGAGCCACCGCGCCTGTTCATATTGGCCGACGTGAGCCGCTCGATGGAGAGCCATGCCGCGCTGTTCCTGCGCATCGCACGCGCCTTCGCGCTGGAGGCCCAGGCCCGCGTGTTCGTGTTCCACACCCGGCTGGCCGAGGTCACGCCGCTGATGCAGCGCGACTCGGCCACGGTGCAAGAAAAGATCAACGCCGTGACCGCCGGTTTCGGCGCCGGCACCCGCATCGCCGCCAGCCTGCAGGACTTCGCCCGTGTGCACGCCCGCGCCCAGCTGCGGCGCGGCGCGCGCGTGTGGGTGATGTCCGACGGCTTCGACACCGACGCACCCGAACACCTGGCCGACGCGCTGCGCGCCCTGCGTGGCCACGGCGCGCGCATCACCTGGTTCCACCCCACGCGCCAGGCGCCCGCCGCGGCCGCGGTTCGGAACGCCCGCGAACACATCCACCGCTTCGTGCCGCTGGCCAGCCTCGCCGACCTGGTTGCGGCGCGGCCGGTGCTGCACTAGAAACACACCCACAGGAGACACGCCATGAACCGCAACCAATGGATCGCCGACGCCGCCCGGCTGCAGGCCGAAGACCGCGCGTTTGCACTCGTGACCGTGCTGCGCGCGCAGGCGCCCACCTCAGCCAAGGCGGGCGACAAGGCGCTGGTCACCGCCGACGGCCAGATCCACGGCTGGATCGGCGGCGGCTGCGCGCAACCGGCGGTGGTCAAGACCGTGCGCCAGGCCCTGGCCAGCGGCCAGCCGCAGAGCATCCGCATTGCGCCCACCGACGAGACCGCCGAGCGCACGCTGGGTGACGTGCTGGAGTTCGGTATGGCCTGCCACTCGGGTGGCACGCTGGAGCTGTTCATCGACCCGGTGCTGCCGGCCCCTCAGCTGGTGGTGTTCGGCGACTCGCCGGTGGCGCGCGCGCTGACCGGGCTGGCGCCGCGCATCGGCCTGCAGACGGTGCTGGTGGCCGAGGGCGCGCAGGCTGGCGACTTCCCCGACGCGGCGCGTGTGATCGGCAGCGACAGCGCCGACTCGGTCGTGCAGGCCCTGCTGGACGGCGGCTTGGTGGTGGTGGCCACCCAGGGACGGCGCGACCTGCAGGCCCTCAGGGCCGCGCTGGCGCTGAAGCCGCCGACGCTGTGGTTCGTGGCCAGCGAACGCAAGGCCAACGTGCTGCGCCAGAGCCTGATCAGCGCGGGCGAAGACCCGGCGCAGGTGGCCGCCATCGTGGCCCCCGCGGGCGAGCCCATCGGCGCGCAGACGCCGGAAGAGATCGCGCTGGCGGTGCTGGCGACCGTGGTCGCGGCGCGGCGCGGTCGGCCTGCGCGTGCCGCCGCCACCCCAGAGGCAGCGAAGCCGGCGCCGAAGTTCAAGCTCGATCTGCCACCCATGGAAATGGGCAGCTGCTGCGGCGGCGGTGCGGCCAAGCCTGCGGAAGCAGAATCGGTCAGCGAAGCGGCCCCGCCGGTGGTGGCCACGAAGTCTTGTTGTGGAGGTAGCTGACGTGGGATGCATCCTGAAGGGCGGCGGCGGTCTGTACAGCCGCGTGGTGGTGGGCGCGGTGCTGCTCGCGGCCGGTTCGGCATCGCGCATGGGCAACAAACCCAAGTGCCTGCTGGAGCTGGGCGGCGTTCCGCTGATCCGGCGCCAGCTGATCGCGCTCTCGGGCGCGGGCGTGGACGAGCTGGTGGTGGTGCTGGGGCACCACGCCGAGCGCATCGAACCCGAGGTGCGCGACTTCCCGGTCACGCTGGTGCGCAACCTGGACCCGGACGCGGGCCAGGTATCGTCGCTGCGGCTGGGCCTGCAGGCGCTGACCGGCAAGATCGACAGTGTGCTGGTCGCGCTGGCCGACCAGCCGCTGATCAACTCGCAAGACATCAACGACCTGATCGGTGCGTACAAGAAGCGGCCCGAAGGCACCGAAGTGGTCCAGCCCACGGTGGACGGCCTGCCGGGCAACCCGGTGATGTTGAGCCAGAGCGTGCGAGAGCAGATCCTTGCGGGCCTAGCCAGCGTCGGCTGCAGGCAGTGGCAGTCGGCGAACCCGCAGGCCGTGCACCGCTGGGCCAGCAGCAACCAGCGCTACCGCACCGACGTGGACATCCCGGAGGACATCGAGGCCCTGGCCGCCCGCACCGGTCACCGGCTCCTGTGGCCCAAAGACCTGCTGACCGAAGCCTGAGCCACCTGAGTCCATGACCCCGGATCCGCTGCTCCCGCTCTGGTCCACGCCGCTGGGCGTGCATCGCTTCGCGCAGGCACACGACATCAACCCGCTGCTGGTGCGCGTGTTCCGCGCCCTGCGCGCGAGCGACGAGCGCGCCGATCCGGCGGCGGCCTTCTACGCCAGCCGCGACGACCTGCTGCAGCGCATCCGGCTCCCCGAATGGGAAGCGTTGGTGAAATTCACCGTGGATGGCCTGCGCCAGACCGTCGCGCTCGCCAATCAGGGCGCCTGGCCCGAGGCCGCGCCAGGCCTGCAGATCGCCTTGCGCGGCCTCTGGTTCCAGATCGCCAACCGGGGTAGCCACCACGACGTGCACACGCACGGCAACTGTTCGTGGTCGGGCGTGTACTGTGTGCAGATTGACGAAGTGACACAGCGCCAAGCCCATCCGCTGCTGGGCGCCACCAACGGCGTGACGCGCTTCTACGGCCCACACTTCAACCACCTGGGCGGCGCCCACATGGACTTCGGCAACGCCTACCTGCAGTCAGCCCACATCGACATCGAGCCGGTGCCCGGCCAGCTGGTGGTGTTCCCGTCGTGGCTGCCCCACCAGGCCATGCCGTACGACGGCGAAGCCGACCGTATCATCGTCTCGTTCAATGCCAGCGTGCACGCGGTGGCGGGCTCCGACCAGCTGCACGGCTACAGCCATGTCTAGGATTCACTTGCCCCCCGAGGCCCTCGCGCTGGCCCGCTGGACCGCGCTGCTCATGGGCTGGGTGTGGCTGGGCGCACAGGGTCAGCGACTGGGCTGGTCGGTGGCCAGCGGCGTGCTGCCTGTGGCGCTGTGGTGGGCGCTGCGGCTGCTGTTCGCCCAGGCCGGCCTGCCCGCGCGGCTCGCGCCAACGGTTGCCCCCCTGCTGGGCGCCACCACGGCGCTGGGTGCGCTGCTCGTGGGCCAATGGCAACCCGCCGCCACCGGCCACGTGGCTCTGCTGGTGCTCGCCACCGTGTGGGCCGCGTGGTCGGCCTCGCTGGACGTGCCGGTGGCGCGCGGCGCGTGCCGCCGCAGCTGGTCGGGCGGGCCGCCGCTGCTGGCCGCGGCGCTCACCGCGCTGTGCACCACCGGCGCACTGCCAGCGATGCACAGCCTGTGGGCCGCGTCGGTGGTGCTGCTGCTCGCGGCGGCGCTGGGCCGCCCGCCCACGGTGCCCAACGCGCCAGACGCCGCTCCCTCCGCTGCCAGCGCCCTGCCGGCCACGGCGATGGGCCTGATGATGGGCACGCTGTGGCTGAACAATGCCTGGTGCAGCGCCGCAGGCTGGTCGCCGGCCACCGCGGTCATGGTGCATCTGGGCGCCATGGCGGCGCTGCCAGTTCTCACCCGCCTCGACCTGGTGCCGCGCCACCTGAGCGCACCGTGGGCCGAGCGCCTGCCGCTCGCGCTGCTGGCATTGGGTGCGGGCGTGTTGCTCGCCGGCACGGGTGCCACCCATGGGCTGGTGGGCATGGGCCTGCTGGCGCTGGCCTGGTCGGTGCACGCGGG
Organism: Hydrogenophaga sp.; assembly: GCF_022844385.1. GTDB lineage: Bacteria > Pseudomonadota > Gammaproteobacteria > Burkholderiales > Burkholderiaceae_C > Hydrogenophaga. The sequence goes on from NZ_JALHLX010000106.1 coordinate 10,958, forward strand.
GCGGCATCGGTCCGAAGCGTTCCCTCCCTCGCCTCTCGCTGTCGCTGGTTGGTCCTTGTGTGGACCGGCGCTGCTGCTCGCCGTGGGCTGGCTCAGCCCCACGACCGGCCCATGGGCCCAGCAACTGGCTTACAGCCTCATCGGCGGCGCTGCCCTTCTCGCGCTGCTCGCGACCGGTTGGCGCCCGACGCCACCCCACCCCCTTCCCCTTGCACGGAGCGATTCCCCATGAACAGCATCGACATCGACGTGATCCGCACCGCCCTCGACTGGCAAGGCCGTGGCCACCGCGTGGTGCTCGGCACCGTGGTGCGCACCTGGGGCTCGGCGCCGCGCCCGCCGGGTTCGCTGATGGTGATCCGCGACGACGGCCAGGTGGCTGGATCGGTCTCGGGCGGCTGCATCGAAGACGACCTGATCGGCCGCGTGGCGCGCGGCGATCTGGCACTGCGCCGGCCCGAAACCACCACCTACGGCGAGACGGCCGAGGAGGCGCGCCGCTTCGGCCTGCCCTGCGGTGGCACGGTGCAGATCGTGCTGGAGCCGCTCTCGCCGCAATCGCAATTGCGCGAACTGCTGAGCAGCATCCAGAACCACAAGCGTGTGCAGCGCAGGCTCGACATGGCCACCGGCCTGGTGCGCCACGAGCCCGCCCTAGAGGGTGACCGCGTCGGCTTCGACGGCGCCACGCTCACCACCGTGCACGGTCCGCGCCTACGCCTGCTCATCATCGGCGGCGGCCAGCTGTCGCGTTACCTGGCAAGCATGGCCGTCATGCTCGACTACCAGGTCACCGTCTGCGAGCCGCGCACGGAATACCACGAAGGCTGGGAGTCCGTGGTTGGCGTGACGCTGTCCACCACGATGCCCGACGACCTGGTGCTGGCCATGCACCTGGACCACAACAGCGCCGTGGTCGCAGTCACCCACGACCCCAAGCTCGATGACCTTGCGCTCATGGAGGCGCTGCGCACCCCCGCGTTTTACGTTGGCGCACTTGGCTCGCTGCAAAACAACGCCAAGCGCCGCGAACGCCTACTGGAGTTCGACGTTAGCCCAGAAGAAGCCGATCGCCTGCACGGTCCTGTGGGGCTGAACCTCGGGGCCCTCACGCCTCCCGAAATCGCCATGAGCATCGTGGCCGAGATGACTGCATTGCGGCGTGGCATGGACTTGAGCGGCCCGCTGAGCAACTGGGTGGGGTCCCAGACGATTTGCAAATCCTGTTAGGTGGAGCTGGCATATGGTGGCCCCTGTTGTTTGAACAGCATTCCCCGTTCTTTGGACTTCCCTGATCAGATAGACAACCTGTCCCTATCCTTTGAGCGTAGGAAGCAGAGATCACGCTCTACGGATTGGTAGCCTGCCCGAAAAAGAACCTGGAGCGCAGACAGTGAGGCGGCGCCGACCGGGT
>NZ_JALHLX010000107.1 GCF_022844385.1 Hydrogenophaga sp.
GTGGTGGACCGCGAGACGCTCTCTCGCGCCACGATCTACTCCTCGGCCGAGCCGTGTGTGATGTGTGCCGGCGCGATCTTCTGGAGCAACATCGGGCGCGTGGTGTTCGGCATCGACGCAGTGCGTTTGCGCGTGTTCCGCGGTGAGCTTGCGGCGCAGCGCGATGCGGAGTTGTCGTGTCGCGATGTGTTCACTGCGTCACCGCATCCGATTGAATGCATCGGGCCGGTCTTGATCGAGGAAGCGAGTGAGCCGCATATTGGCTTCTGGGCTTCTGTTTAGTTTTTCTCCGGCGGGTCCGGTCATCGGCGACCACGGGGCACGGCGCAGCGAAATAAAGGAGGAAAGGCCGAAGGCTTCGGGGGACATTCGCGGAGCAGAGCGCCATGCGCTCACGAGCCCGCGAGGTGCAAGCAAGAACCCCCCTAAACCAGCCCCTAAACTCAACGCATGCCCTGGCACGCCCAACTCGACCTCCACTACCGCCGCGACGGACAACGCACCGTGCTGCAGCACCGCCACACCGGCCCGCTGCGCATCTTCAAGAGCCTCTACCCCGAGGGTGACGGCATCTGCCACAACGTCATCATCCATCCGCCCGGCGGGCTGGTGGGTGGCGACGTGCTGGAGGTCAACGTGCACGCAGAAGCCCATGCCCACGGCCTGCTCGCCACACCCGGCGCCACACGCTTTTACCGCTCCGACGGCCCCGCCACCGAACAACGCGTATCGCTAACGCTCGACGAAGGCGCACGGCTCGAATGGCTGCCATTGGAAGCCATCGCCTACCCCGGATGCCTGGCCGCCAACCAACTGACGGCCACCCTGGCCGAGGGCGCCGAGATGATCGGCTGGGACGTGTGTGCGCTCGGCTTGCCCAACGCCAACCAGCCGTTCGACCGCGGCAGCCTCACGCAACACCTGGAGATTCCGGGCCTGTGGCTGGAGCGCTCGCGCATCGATGCGGCCGACACCCGCCTGCTCGAATCGCCGCTGGGTCTGGGCGGCCACAAGTGCATCGGCACGCTGTGGCTGGCCTGCGGCACCCCCCTCACCCGCGAACGCCGCGAACATCTTCTGGAGGTGGTGCGCGCCGCGCTGGGTGGTGAACACGGCCTGCAGGTGGGCGCCACCTGCCCCAATCCGCGCATGCTCGTGGTGCGGGCCGTGGCGCCCCTGGTGGAGCCGCTCATGGCGCTGTTCCAGCAGGTCTGGGCCACCTTGCGCACCGAAGCCTGGGGCCTGAGCAACACGCCGCCCCGCATCTGGAAAGTCTGACGGGCGTCGAAATGGGGTGAAAAGCCCCCGCTGATCGGCGCACCAGCAGGCGATCGTCGTGCGCAGAATGGGATTGCCATTGATGGGCGCGCCATTCTCGCGCCCTGAACCACCCATGCCCGTTGCCGCCAACCACCTGCAAGACGCCCACGCACTCGTGATCGAGGGCAACCTGCAATCGCGCTCGATCATCGTGTCGCAGCTGCGCGAGCTGGGTGTGGGCACGGTGTCGCAGTGTTCGCGGCTGTTGGACGCGCGGCGCAAGCTGGAAGTGAACCGGTACGACGTGGTGATCTGCGAACAGCATTTCGAGCGCGATTCCATGTCGGGCCAGGACCTGCTGGACGACCTGCGGCGCAACCAGCTACTGCCCTTCTACACGGTGTTCATCATGATCACCGCCGAGGCCACGTACGCCAAGGTGGCCGAGGCGGCCGAATCGGCACTGGACGCCTACCTGCTCAAACCCCACACGGGCGCGCGCCTGTTCGAACGCATCCGGATGGCGCGGGAGCGCAAGAAGGCGCTGGAGGGCATCTTCACCGCCATCGACGCCGAGCAGTTCGATCAGGCCGCCATGTTGTGCCTGGAGCGGTTCGAGACCCGCGGCGCCTACTGGCTGTATGCCGCGCGCATCGGCGCCGAGCTGTTGCTGCGCAACGGCGAGATCGGCGATGCGCAGAAGCTCTACGAAGCGGTGATCGCCGCCAAAACCCTGCCCTGGGCCCGTCTGGGTGTGGCACGTGCGCAGCTGGAAGGCGGGCATCCGGCCAAGGCCGTGACCACGCTGGAGAGCCTGATCCAGGACGACAACAGCTACGCCGACGCCTACGACGTGATGGGTCGCGCGCAGTTCGAACTGGGCAACTTCGAGAGCGCGTTGACCACCTACCAGATGGCCACGAAGCTCACGCCGTCCTCCATCAGCCGCCTGCTCAAACACGGCATGCTGGCCTACTACACCGGCGAGAAGAGCGAAGGCGTGGAGCTGCTCGACCGCGCCACTCGCCTGGGCCTGGACTCCAAGATGTTCGACGCCCAGGCCCTGCTGCTGCTGGCCTTTGCCCGGCTGGACAACAACGACCAGAAGGGCCTGGCCCGCACGGTGGACCAGCTCACCCGCCTGCGCGACCGCAGCCACGCGCCCGCCCGGCCCCACCGCCTGCTCGGCATGGCCGAGAGCCTGCTCGCGCTGCAACAGAACAACACGGCGCGCGCACTGGACGACGTGCGCCGTCTGGCCAACGATGCGCTCAGCCCCGACTTCGACTTCGAGACCGCCTGCAACCTGCTCGCGCTCATGAGCCGGCTGCAGATGCGGTCGATCTCGCTGAACGAGTCCGAGGGCGCGGTGGACACACTCGCTCTGCGGTTCTGCACCAGCAAGGCCATGAGCGAGCTGATGGCCTGCGCCGCCTCCGGCGTGCAAGGCTTTGCTGACCGGGTGCGCAGTGCGCACAGCCAGATCCTGAAGATGACCGAACAGGCCATGACGCTGAGCATCAAGGGTGATCCCCAAGGCACGGTGATCAAGCTGCTGGAGGACGGTGAGCGCACGCTCAACGCCAAACTGATCGAGTCGGCCCACCAGGTGCTGCAGCGCTACAACGTGCGCATTGCCGAATTCACCGCGCTCAACGAACGCACCGAAGCGCTGCGCGAGCGCTACCGCACCACGGCACAACACTCCCGACTGGGTGAACACACCGGGGCAACGGCCACGCCGGGTGGTGTGTCCTTGCCAGCAGGCTACAAACCACCAAGCGCCGACGGCCTGCTCAACACCTAGAGTGCCCCCACGCTCCGCCGCTGCGCGGGTCGCTGCCCCCCGAGGGGGCTGAGCCAGCCTTGGGGCGGCCCGGCGGCTGGCTCAGAACCCCCTGATCAGCGTTCGGCGAACAGCGCGATCACCTGTTCGCGAAACCAGCGGTTGTCCGGGTCACCTTCGAAGCGGTGGCTCCAGTGCAGCGACACGGTGAAGCCCCGGTCCACAAACGGCGGCTGCACGACCACACAGCCTCCCGTCTCCACAAAGCCCTGCGCAATGTTGCCCGGCATCACCACGCAGAGGTCGGTGGCCTGCACGATGGAGGGCAACACCATGAAGTGTTCGGTGGTCAGGCGCAGGCGCTCCTGCAAACCCGTCTGCGCCAGGATGCGCAAGGTGTCGCTGTGCGTGCGCACCGCCACAAAGTCCAGCTGGTGCAGGGCTTTGAGCAAGGCCGGGCCCCGCAGGCGCGAGAGTGACGCGTGCATGGGGTGCCCGCTGCGCATGAGCACCACGTAGCGGTCCTGCAGGAGCTCGGTGCGCTGGGTGTCTTTCACCTGCGGCAGAAAACCGAACGCGAAGTCGATCACACCGCTGTCGAGCGCATCGGTCAGGCCCCCGTGTGGCACCGGCCGGGTGGCCACGCGCACGCCGGGCGCCTCGTGTTGCAGGCGGGCCATGAGCTCGGGCAGGAAGCGACTTTCACCGATGTCGCTCATGTGCAGGCGAAAGAGGCGGCGCGAACTGGCCGGGTCAAACCCGCTGGACTCGCTCAAGGCACTGGCCAGCGTGGCCAGCGCACCCTGTACCGCTTCCGCCAAGGCCACCGCCTTGGGCGTGGGCTTCACACCGCCCGGCGCGCGCACGAACAGCGGATCTTTCACCAGCAGGCGCAGGCGCGTGAGGCCATGGCTCACCGCCGGCTGGGTCAGGCCCAGGTGTTCGGCCGCCCGGCTCACGCTGCCGGCGCGGTACACCTCGTTGAAGAGGCGCAGCAGGTTCAGGTCGAGGTCTTTGATATGCATGGCGTTCATGTCGCTTAGTGGGTTCATTGTATTGATCGATGAGCGCCCGGTACCGATACTTGCCCGTCCGGTCGCAACCCCCACACGACACCCACGATAGCGACCCGCTGGAGACAAGCACCTTGGAAGTTTCATTCACTCAGGAAATCGAGTCCCTGCGGCTCGGTGACGGCCAGACCTTTCACGGCGAGGGCATCCTCGCCATCACCAAGGCGCTCTTGCAATCGGGCGTGTCCTATGTGGGCGGCTATCAGGGCGCGCCGGTCTCGCACCTGCTCGATGTGATGGTGCAGGCCAAGCCCTACATGGACGAACTCGGCGTGCACGTGGAAGCATGCTCCAACGAAGCCTCGGCCGCGGCCATGCTGGGTGCGTCCATCCACTACCCGCTGCGCGGCGCGGTGACCTGGAAGTCCATCGTCGGCACCAACGTGGCGGCCGATGCGCTGTCCAACCTGGCCTCTCCCGGTGTCACCGGCGGCGTGCTGGTGGTCGTGGGCGAGGACTACGGCGAGGGCGCCAGCGTGATCCAGGAGCGCACGCACGCCTACGCGCTCAAGTCGAGCATGGTGCTGCTCGACCCGCGGCCTGACCTCGGGCGCATGGTGCACATGGTCGAGCAGGGCTTCCGGCTCTCGGAGGCGTCGAACATGCCCGCGCTGATGGAGCTGCGCATCCGCGCCTGCCACGTGCGCGGCAGTTTCACCACCAAGAACAACGTCAAGCCCGCGCTCTCGCGCCACAACCTGATCGACGAGCCCGCGAGCTTCGACTACAACCGCCTGGCCCACCCGCCGGTGACTTTCCGCCACGAGAAGCTCAAGGGCGACGAGCGCATTCCGGCGGCGCGGCGTTACATCGTGGAGAACGAACTCAACGAGCTCTTCGACGGCGAGCACCAGGACCTGGGCCTCATCGTGCAGGGCGGTCTGTACAACACCCTCATCCGCGCGCTGCAGCAGTTCGGCCTGGCCGATGCCTTCGGGCAGACCGCCATTCCCATGCTGGTGCTCAACGTCACCTGCCCGCTGGTGCCCGAGCAGCTCACGAACTTCTGTCTGGGCAAGCGCGCGGTGCTGCTGCTCGAAGAAGGCCAGCCCGAGTACATCGAACAGGAACTCGCCACGCTGCTGCGCCGGCTGGACATCCAGACCCCGTTGCACGGCAAGGACATGCTGCCCAACGCGGGCGAGTACAGCGCCGAAGTCATGGCCAACGGCCTGTCCAAATTTGTCGGCCGCTACCTGCAAGACCCCACCACCCAAGCCATCACCGAAACAGCGCGCGCCTGGCTGCAGGGCAACCAGACACGGCGCGCCGAGTCGGTGCAGCAGCTCTCGGCCCCGCTGCCCGCGCGCCCACCCGGCATGTGCATCGGCTGCCCGGAGCGCCCGGTATTCTCGGCGCTCAAGCTCGCACAGCAAGACACCGGGCCGGTGCACATCGCGGGCGACATCGGCTGCCACGCGCTGGCCACCTTCGAGCCGTTCTCGTTTGGCCACTCCATCCTCGGCTACGGCATGAGCCTGGCCAGCCGCGCCGGCGTCTCACCAGTGATGAAGCGGCGCGTGCTCTCCGTGATGGGCGACGGTGGCTTCTGGCACAACGGCCTGCTCACCGGCGTGCAGAGCGCGCTCTTCAACGGCGACGATGCGGTGCTGCTGATCTTCAAGAACGGCTACACCTCGGCCACCGGCACGCAGGACATCATCTCCACGCCCGGTGAGGCCGCCAAGGACGCGGCCAACGACAAGGCGCAGAGCCTGGCCCACACCGACCAGACCATCGAGAGCACCTTGAAGGGTCTGGGCGTGAAGTGGATGCGCACCGTGAACACCTACGAGGTGGACACCATGCGCGCCACGCTCACCGAGGCCTTCGGCACGGAGTTTCAAGGCCTCAAGGTGATCGTGGCGGAAGGCGAATGCCAGCTGGAGCGCCAGCGCCGCATCAAACCCTGGATCGCGAACCTGCTCAAGAAGGGCGAACGTGTGGTGCGCGTGAAGTACGGCGTGGACGAAGACGTGTGCAACGGCGACCACGCCTGCATCCGCCTTTCGGGCTGCCCCACGCTCACGCTGAAAGACAACCCCGACCCGCTCAAGGTCGACCCGGTGGCCACCGTCATCGACGGCTGCGTGGGCTGCGGCCTGTGCGGCGCCAACGCCCACGCGGCCACGCTGTGCCCGTCGTTCTACCGCGCCGAGGTGGTGCAGAACCCCAAGTGGCACGAGCGCCTGATCCATTCGCTGCGCGGCAGCGTTGTTCGTCTGTTGCAACCCGCTTGAACATGTCCAACAACCAACAACCCATCTCCCTGCTGCTCTGCGCCCTCGGCGGCGAAGGCGGCGGCATCCTCACCGACTGGCTGGTGGAGGCCGCGCGCCACGCCGGTTATGCGGCGCAGGCCACTTCCATCCCCGGCGTGGCACAGCGCACCGGCGCCACCACCTACTACATGGAAGTGTTCCCGGTCCCCATGGCCCAACTGGGCGGGCGCAAGCCGGTGTTCGGTCTGAACCCGCTGCCAGGCCGGCTTGACGCGCTGGTGTCTTCGGAACTGCTGGAAACCGGCCGCCAGATCACCAACGGCCTGGCCTCGGATTCGCACACGCTGGTGATCACCTCGTCGGCCCGGGCGCTCACCACCGGCGAGAAGATGGTGATGGGCGACGGCCGGCGCGACGCGTCGGAGCTGATCGACCTGGTGAACACCCACAGCCGCGCGCGCCACGTGCTCGACATGGCCGCCCTCACGAAACAGGCCGGCACCGTGGTGAGCGCGGTGATGCTGGGCGCCATTGCCGGCAGCGGCCTGCTGCCGTTTGCGCGGCAGGACTTTGAAGCCGTCATCGGCAGCGGCGGCGCCAGCGCCAAGGCCAGCCTGCGCGGCTTCGCGCTCGCGTTCGACGCGGTGCAGGCGCAACGCGCGCAGGCCGCGTATGTGGAGCAGGTGCTCGCACCCGAGCCCACCCCCGCCGCACCCGGCCTGCCCGCCGCCCTGGCACGCGAGTTCCCGCCCGAAGTGCACCCGCTCATGTCACTGGGCCATGCCCGGGTGTCTGAATACCAGAACGCCGCCTACGGCACGCACTACGCGGCGCGTCTGCGGCGCGTGCTCGAAGCCGAGAAACGCACCGACCCGCAGGGCGAGCACGGCTGGGCCACCACAGTGGAAATGGCGCGCTGGGTCGCACTGTGGATGGCGTTCGACGACATCGTGCTGGTGGCCGACCTCAAGAGCCGCGCCAGCCGCCAGGCCCGCGTGCGCGTTGAGGCCAAAGCTGGTAACGACGACCTGCTGCGCGTGTACGACCATTTCAAACCCGGCGCACCCGAGTTCGCCGCCATGCTGCCCACGGGCATGGCGCAACGCGTGCTGGCCTGGGACCGCAAACGGGTGGCCGCCGGCAAGGCGCCGTGGGCACTGCCGCTCAAGATCGGCACGCACTCGGTGCTGGGCATGCTGGCCTTGCGCGGCCTGGCCGCCACCAAACGCCTGCGCCCCCTGGGCAGCCGCTTCCAGGCCGAGCAAGCCCTCATCGACCGCTGGCTCGCTGCCGTGGTGCAGCTCACGTCCGTGCACTGGCAGCTGGGCCACGAGGTGGCGCTGTGCGGCCGGCTCATCAAGGGCTATGGCAGCACCAACGAGCGCGGCAAGGACAACCTGCTGCACATCATTGACCACCTTGCCCTGCCTGCACTGAACGACCCCAGCAGCGCCGCGCAGCGCTGCCGCGCCGTGGCCGCCGCCCGCACCGCTGCCCTCAGCGACGAGGCCGGCAAGGCACTCGACCTCGCCCTGCAGCAACACGGCGCACCGGCGCGCCCGGTGAAGGCCCAGCCGATCCGGTGGCAGCACAATCCCCGATTGAAAGTGAAGGCCGTTGCACCACACTCAGCGCCACACTGAGGTTTTCCGTTTTCCATTTCGCACCAACACCTACAAGGAGACAGACATGACCCGCACCCTCACCAACCCGTCCCGCCGCTGGCACCTGGCCGGCGCCGCCGCCCTGGGCCTCATGACACTGAGCGCCTTGCCAGCCGCGCTGGCGCAGGCCTGGCCCGAGAAGCCGATCAAGGTGGTGGTGGGCTTCCCGCCCGGGGGCGCTGCCGACCAGATCGCGCGGCTCGTGTCCACGCCGCTCGCTGCGGCACTCGGCCAACCCGTGGTGGTGGAAAACCGCGCAGGGGCCAACGGCAACATCGCCGGTGACACCGTGGCCAAATCCCCGGCCGACGGCTACACGCTGCTCATGGGCTCGGGTGGCATGGTGTCGGTGAACCCGCACCTCTATGCGCGCATGCCCTTTGATCCTGCGAAAGACCTGGTGCCTGTGGCGTCGGCCGCGCGCGTGCTGGTGTACCTGATGGGCAAGCCCACGCTGGAAGCCAACAACGTGCAGGACCTGATCAAACTCATCAAGGCCAACCCGGGCCGGCTGGTGTACGGCTCGGCCGGCAACGGCAGCTCGCCCCACCTGGCCGGCGAAATGTTCAAGAGCCAGGCCGGCCTGTTTGCGGTGCACGTGCCCTACCGTGGCGCCGCCCCCGCACTCACCGACCTCATGGGCAACCAGATCGACTACTACTTCGACCCGGGCATCGGCCTTTCACACGCCCGCGCGGGCCGCACCAAGCTGCTGGCCGTGGGCAGCATGAAACGCTCGCCCCTGTTCCCCGACGTGCCCACGCTCGACGAAGCCGGCCTGAAGGGCTTTGACGCGGACTCGGTGTTCGGCTTCTACGCGCCCGCCGGCACACCACCGGCGGTGATCACCAGGCTCAACACCGAGATCAACAAGATCCTGAACAGCGCGGCCGTGAAAGACCGCATCACGGCGCTGGGTGGCGAAGCCCTGGCGCTCACGCCAGCGGAGTTCGGCAAGCGCGGTGCGGATGATTCACAGCGGTTCGGCGCGATCATCAAGGAACGGAAGATCACGGCGGAGTGAGTGGGCACGGCGGGATGCGACATCTCGCCCAATGTGTACGGGGCCGAGGTTCGAGAGGTCGTCGTCAACGGACCGCTCGCGGCCACGGACAGCCATACCGGGCGTCCGTTGGAGTTGAGGGTGGCAGGACGCAGGCGCTCCGACGACACACGCGGACCACGGAGGGTGGGCGTCTTGCAAGCTTCAACTCAAGCAGCCGTGACGATTGATCCAGATCAGTGCACGACAGCACCCCCGGGGCTAGCATGAGACTGACGCAGCGCCGCATGGGTTGGCCTGCGCACCCCCCCAACAGCAGGAGACTGACCATGCGCCATACCCTCATCGCCCTCGCCCTCGCCCTTCCCCTGGTTGCACAGGCCCAGACCAAGCCGCCGGCAGGCAGCTTCGAAATCAAAGCCCTCACGCCGGAGACAGCGCTGGTCGCGGCCCAGGCCGCGCTTGCCTCCTGCCGCGCGCAGGGCTTTCAGGTCGGTGTGGCCGTGGTCGACCGCTCGGGCCTGACTCAAGTGTTCCTGCGCGACCGCTTCGCTGGCGCGCACACCGTGGACGTGGCCACCAACAAGGCCTGGACAGCGGCGAGCTTTCGCACCTCCACCCTGGATCTGGCCAACGAGTCACAGCCCGGCAAGCCCATGAGCGGCATCCGCAGCACGCCGCGCATGCTGGCGGTGGGCGGCGGCGTGGTGATCGAGGCTGGCGGCTCGATCTTTGGCGGCATCGGTGTCTCGGGTGCGCCCGGCGGCGACGCCGACGACGCCTGCGCCCGCGCCGGCATCAAGGCCATCACCGACAAGATCGAGTTCTGAAACGGGCCGGTGCCCGGCGGGCATCGACGTCCGGGCCGGCCGCCGCAAGAGGAGGCACGAGCCCCTGGGTGTTGACGCCGACCCACAACTGATCACTTGGCCAGCCTGCGATTCTGGATGCGCATTCGTCCGCGTATCAGGGACAAGGTACTGGACAGGCATTGATCAGGTTCTCATCCGGAAATGCCGTCCTGCGTGTGTTCAGGAGTTCACCGACTCGGCCCTCTGGTAGAGCCAAGGATCGACCAGCCCCGAAAAGCCTGGATCGCTGACCGTCCGCATTCGATCTCAGGCCACAGCCGCTCTGGGTCGAGACCGGCAGCCCAGGCAATATGCAAGGGGTCGGTGGTGCGATGCCAGTCGGGCCGCAGAAGCCCCATGACCGCAGTACCTCGCACCGCCGCCACTCACTGGACCTTGCCGGGCTTGCACACCGGACCCCGGGCAGCAGATGCCGCAGATCTTCATCAACGACCAGCGCCTGGGTGGTCTGTCAGGCTTGCAGGCGGCGCTGGTTCAGCTGGGCAAACAGGGCACTGCCCTGGGCTGGCGAGCGGATTCACGCAGCGGAAGTGAAAGGAGACGATGAGCGTCCCTTTCATCCCATCCGCCACCCGCCATGCGCACCTCTGCCTCCCCCATCCAACGGATTCAAGCCCTTCGCAGCCCCATCGCCACCCCGCCGCTGCTGCGCACAGACATCCGTTCTGCAGCGCGGCACGACATCCCCTTGGTCCAGGCACAGGGCCTGCTGTTGCAGGCGCTGGATGAGCTGCAGCTGATCCCGATCAACGACGAAGACGCCCAGCTACCGGGTCGTTTCCACGAGTCGTTCGTGCAGATCCTGCACCTGGCGCACGGGTTGCACCACACAGTGGAAGAGACGGTGCTGGAACACATGTCTCACGCCTTGCGCGTGCACTACGCCAACCACGACCGCGTGGCCCATGCCCTGGTGTCGGCCTGGACCTGCGTGGTGCCACGCGACCCGGTCAAGCTGGTGGTTCAGCTGCTGGACATCCTGGCTTCGGAAGCTGCGCCGCTGCCGTTCTGGTTGTCCCATGTGTTGCAACTGCTGCCGCTCTCGGGCCCCTCGCTGGAGCTGCCCGGTACGCAGCGGCAAGCGCGTGAGTTGTTGGGTCCCCGCCTGGACGAACTCGCGCCGGCACGGGTGGCCAAGCGGTTGCAGCGGCTGGAGCAGGACCCGGACCCCCGCAGCCTGGAACAACTGATTGGCGATCTCGGCTTGCTCACGCTGGAACAGGCGCCCACGGCAGGCCTGGCACGCATGGTTGAAACGCCACCGGGGGACGATGAAGCCCTGGTGTGGTTCTCGCATCAGCACCCGACGCTGGTGTGCGTGGGCAACATGGCGTGCGACGACCACTGGCTGCTCACACCCCTTGGCCATGCCACGCTGGAGCGCATGCTCCACCTCTGCACCGGCCTTGAGGCCGGTGCGGCGCGACGGATGCGCCGCCAGATGCTCTACCAGATCACGCACGCCGCGCGCCTGCCCCTGCTGCGCCCGAGCCGCCGTCACCCTTGCCTGGTGCTGGCGCAGATTCACCGCATCGTGCAGACCCTGGACAAGCACGACGAGGCCTGGGCCGACGTGCTGGACTGGCTCGCACCGGAGCGCACCGGGCACCACGCGCACCCCATGAGCCGGTCGCCGCAGCACACGGTGTTCGACCTGCTGCTGTTGCCCTCGTTCGAGCTGAGCCCGCTGCTGGCGCTGCACACCCTGCTGGATGCACAGGTCGACCCCACGGTGTGGTTGCCCGGCGTGGTGCGCAGCTGCATGGCCACGCAGCCCGGTCTGTCGCGCCTGCTGCGCCCGCTGCAGCACCTGCACGCCAATGCCCACCTCAACCACTGCCTGGTGAACGAAGTGGCGAACCAGTGCCCGCCCGCACACCTGATGCGGGTGGGCTCCGAGATGGGTTTGACGGTGTTCCACGAGCCTGCCAGGTCCAAGGGCCTCACCCGCAACGGGCTGCATGCCCTGGCTGGCGCGCAGGCCCGCTTCGGCCCGGGCTGGGTGCCGTTCAGCCTGCTCGCTCATTTGCTGGACGAGGGCAAACGCTTCGGCTGTATCGGTCTGGGTGCCAGCGATGCCGACTGCCTGCTGGCCTTTGCGCAGGAGAACGGCCACAAGCTCAAGCCCGCCTTGCCGGAGGCCGCGCTGGAAGTCATGATGAAGAACCTGTTCGACGTGATCACCCGCCTGGGCCAGGAAGCCGAGCCGGCGGCCGAGGTCTGCATGCAACTGCTCGACCAGATGACCGGGCAGCCGCCAGCCAAGACCACGGCGTCCGTCGCCGCCAAGGCCTGAAGGCCGGCAGCGTCAAATGGCCACGAGCTGGCGCACGCCCTTGGCCTGCATCTCGCTGCCGGGGCCGCTCGCAATCACTTCGCCGCGTTCCATGACCACGTAGCGGTCGGCCAGGGCTTCAGCGAA
>NZ_JALHLX010000108.1:0-8570 GCF_022844385.1 Hydrogenophaga sp.
GGTGCCCGGCAACATCGAAGCCATCCGCCCCATGAAAGACGGCGTGATCGCCGATTTCACCGTGACCGAGCAGATGCTCAAGCAGTTCATCAAGATGGTGCACCCGCGCTCGATGTTCAAGCCGAGCCCGCGCATCATCATCTGTGTGCCTTGCGGCTCCACCCAGGTCGAGCGCCGTGCCATCCGCGAATCGGCGCTGGGTGCCGGCGCTTCCGAGGTCTACCTGATCGAAGAACCCATGGCCGCGGCCATCGGCGCCGGCCTGCCGGTGTCGGACGCATCGGGCTCCATGGTGGTCGACATCGGCGGCGGCACCACCGAGGTGGGCGTGATCTCGCTGGGCGGCATGGTCTACAAGGGCAGCGTGCGCGTGGGTGGTGACCGTTTCGACGAAGCCATCATTGCCTACATCCGCCGCAACTACGGCATGCTGATCGGCGAGCCCACGGCCGAAGCGATCAAGAAGCAGATCGGTTCGGCCTTCCCCGGCTCGGAAGTCAAGGAAATGGAAGTCAAGGGCCGCAACCTCTCCGAAGGCGTGCCGCGCAGCTTCACCATCTCCAGCAACGAGATCCTGGAAGCCCTGACCGACCCGCTCAACAACATCGTGACCGCGGTCAAGATGGCACTGGAACACACGCCGCCCGAACTGGGCGCCGACATCGCCGAGCGCGGCATGATGCTCACCGGCGGCGGCGCGCTGCTGCGCGATCTGGACCGCCTGCTGGCCGAAGAAACCGGCCTGCCGGTGCTGGTGGCCGAAGAGCCGTTGACCTGCGTGGTGCGCGGTTGCGGCATGGCCCTGGAGCGCATGGAGCGCCTGGGCACCATCTTCACCAGCGAATAAGCGCGCGCCGCACCCCGGCGCACCCGCACACACACCACCAGAGCCACCCCGAGCGTCATGCCACTGGGCACCCTGGACCGCACGCCGCCCCCCTTCTTCAAGCAGGGCCCATCGGCCCTGTCCAAACTGGTGGTTTTCAGCGCGCTCGCGCTGTTCCTCATGGTGGCCGACCTGCGCTTTGAGGTGGCGCGTCCCGCGCGCGCAGGCATTGCCGCCGCGCTGTACCCGGCGCAGTGGCTGGTGTTGCAGCCGGTGCAGGCCATGGCCGGTCTGGGCGGGTACTTCACGTCGTTGCACAACGCACAGCAAAGCGAGGGCGAAGCGCTCAAGCGCCTGGCCACGCAGGCCGACCGCAATCTGCAGCTCGAACAGATGCAACTGGAAAACCGGCGGCTGCGCGATCTGCTGGCCATGCGCGAGCGCACCGGCACGCAGGCCATGGGCGCCCAGGTGCTGTACGACGCGGCCGACCCGTACTCGCGCAAGATCGTGATCGACCGCGGCCAGACACAAGGTGTGCAGGCTGGCTCTCCCGTGATCGACGAAAGAGGTGTGCTCGGCCAGGTCACACGCGTGTACCCGCTGGTGTCCGAGGTGAGCCTGCTGATCGACCGCGGCATGGCCATCCCGGTGCTCAATGTGCGCACCGGCGTTCGCAGCGTGGCCTACGGCCAGCCTTCCACCAAAGGCGACGGCATGGAACTGCGCTACACGCTGGCCAGCGCCGACATCGCCGAGGGCGACCTGCTCACCACCAGTGGCGTGGACGGCGTGTACCCGCCCGGCCTGCCGGTGGCCCGTGTGACCCTGGTGGCGCGGCAGGCCGAATCGTCTTTCTCGCGCATCGAGGCCGAACCGCTGGCGCAGGTACAGGGCGCCTTGCACGTGCTGGTGCTCGCACCCGCAGGCGCGTCGCTGCCGCCCTCGCCCTTGACCGAAGCCACCCGCGCGCCCACCGCAGCCGACCGGCCCGGCAACCGGAGCAACACGCCATGATCATGCGCCCCGGTCAGCAGCTGCTGCTGCCCGCCAACCCCGCCTTCATCTGGTTCAGCCTGCTCAGCGCGCTGATGTTCAACATGCTGCTGAACATGGGCCTGTGGGGGCGTTCGGCGTGGGTGCCCGACCTGCTCGCGGTGACGCTGGTTTTCTGGAGCGTGCACCAGCCGCTGCGCATCGGCGTGGGCGTCGCGTTTCTCTTTGGCCTGGCCATGGACGTGCACCAGGGCGCCCTGCTCGGCCAGCATGCGCTGGCCTACACCGTGCTCGGTTTCCTGGCCATTTCCATGCACCGCCGCCTGTTGTGGTTCGGCGTGCCCAACCAGGCGGTGCAGGTGCTGCCGCTGTTCGTGGCGGCCCACGTGCTGGAGCTGCTGGTGCGCATGGCCTCGGGCGGCAGCTTCCCGGGTTTGACCTACTTCATCGCGCCGGTGCTCGAGGCCATGCTGTGGCCGGTGGTGAGTGTTTTGCTCCTTGCCCCGCAGCGCAGGGCGCCCAATCCTGACGACAACCGACCCCTGTAGCCATGACCGAACTGCGAAACGTCGAAGCCGACCTGGCCCAGTTCCGCACCCGCTTGCTGGTGATCGGGCTGGTGGTGGTGTTTGCGTTTGGTCTGGTCGCCGCGCGCATGGTGTACCTGCAGGTGGTGCGCCACGATGACCTGCTGGCGCAGGCCGAGAGCAACCGCACGGCGGTGCTGCCGGTGGTGCCCAACCGGGGCCAGATCGTGGACCGCAACGGCCGCGTGCTGGCCACCAACTATTCAGCCTACACGCTGGAGATCACGCCCTCGCGCGTGCTCGACATGCAGGCCACCATCGCCCAGCTTGGCGAACTGGTGGAAATTTCCCCGCGCGACCAGCGCCGCTTCCGCAAGCTGCTCGAAGAATCCCACAGCTTCGACTCGCTGCCCATCCGCACCCGCCTGACCGACGAGGAGGTGGCCCGATTCACCGTGCAGCGCTACCGTTTCCCCGGGGTGGAGGTGCGCGCGCGCCTGCTGCGTCAGTACCCCAACGGCGAAACCGCCAGCCACGTGATCGGCTACATCGGGCGCATCAACCAGCGCGAGAAAGAGTCGATCGCCGACTGGGCCGAAGAAGACCAGGCCAACTACCGCGGCACCGAGTACATCGGCAAACTCGGCGCCGAGCAGAGCTTTGAGCAGACGCTGCACGGCACCACCGGTTTCGAGCGGGTGGAAACCTCGGCCGGAGGCCGCGCGGTGCGCTCCCTCGCCAACACACCCGCCACGCCGGGCGACACTGTGGTGCTGTCGATCGACATCCAGTTGCAGAAACTGATCGAGGACATGTTCGGCGAGCGGCGCGGCGCCCTGGTGGCGATCGACCCGCGCTCGGGCGAGGTGCTGGCCTTCGTGAGCAAGCCCACCTTCGACCCCAACCTCTTCGTCGAAGGCATCGACGTGGACAACTGGCGCGCGCTCAACGAGTCGCTGGACAAGCCGTTGCTCAACCGCGCGCTGCGCGGCACCTACCCGCCGGGCTCCACCTACAAGCCCTTCATGGCGCTGGGCGCGTTGGAAACCGGCACCCGGTCGGCCCAGACCGTCATCAACGACCCGGGCTTCTGGATGTTCGGCAGCCACCGCTTCCGCAGCCACGGTGACGGCGGACTCGGCGCTGTGGACATGAAGCGCAGCATCGTGAAATCCAGCAACACCTATTACTACTCGCTGGCCAACGAGATGGGTGTGGACACCATGCACGACTTCATGAAACCGCTGGGTTTCGGCCAGATCACCGGCATCGACCTGCGCGGCGAGGTGCGCGGCGTGCTCCCCAGCCAGGCCTGGAAGCGCAACAACTACAAGCGCCCTGACCAGCAGCGCTGGTACCCCGGCGAGACGATCTCGCTGGGCATTGGACAGGGCTACAACAGCTTCACCATGCTGCAACTCGCCCACGCCATGGCCACGCTGGCCAATGGGGGCGTGAAACACGCTCCGCACCTGACCATGGCCACCGAAAACGCGATCACCCGCGAGCGCAGACCACTGCCCGCACCGCCTGCGGTGAACCTGGGCTACAAGCCCGAACACGTGCGCACCGTGCTGGAGGCCATGCAGGCCGTGACCACCGAAGGTACCTCCACCCGCGTGTTTGCCGGCGCCGGTTACGCCAGCGGCGGCAAGACTGGCACAGCGCAGGCGGTGACCATCGGCCAGCGCGACCGATACGACGCCCGCAAACTCGAAGAGCACCAGCGCGACCACGCGCTGTACGTGGCCTTCGCCCCCATCGACCAGCCCCGCGTGGCGATCGCGGTGGTGGTTGAAAACGCCGGCTTCGGCGCCGCGTCTGCCGCGCCCATCACTCGGCGCGTGTTCGACTATCTGCTGCTCGACCAGTACCCGAATCCGCAAGACCTGGCAGCGGTGAGCGTGGGCCAGGCATCGGCCCCCATCGGAACCCCGCTGAAAGCCAGCGCAATGCCCTGGC
This sequence comes from Hydrogenophaga sp., assembly GCF_022844385.1. Lineage (GTDB taxonomy): Bacteria > Pseudomonadota > Gammaproteobacteria > Burkholderiales > Burkholderiaceae_C > Hydrogenophaga. Next base: position 4,312 of record NZ_JALHLX010000108.1, read on the forward strand.
CGCCGGAGCCGGCGGCCACCCCCGCGCCGCTTCGCATCACCCCCTGATCCAGGCGTCGTAGAGCGTCTTGAGGATCAGCGCCGACACCACCACGATGAAGGCGATGCGCACGAAGCCGCTGCCGTGCTTGAGCGCCAGGCGCGTGCCCAGCAGGCTGCCCACCACGTTGGCCACGGCCATGGCCAGCACAAAGTGCCACCACACATGGCCTTTCCAGGCGAACAGCGACAGCGCGGCAAGGTTGGTGGCGGTGTTGATGAGCTTGGCGCTGGCGCTGGCATGCAGGAAGTCGTAGCCCAGCCAGCGCACGAACAGGAACACGAAAAAGCTGCCGGTGCCCGGGCCGAAGAAGCCGTCGTAAAAGCCGATGGTGGCACCCAGCACGCAGGCCGCGGCGGCTTCTTGCCGACCGCTGAAACGCGGTGCGTGGTGGCGACCGAGGTCTTTGCGCGCCAGCGTGTAGACCAGCACGCCGATCAGCACCAAGGGAAGCGCGCGGCGCAGGAAATCGGGCGAGATCACCGTCACCGTCCACGCCCCCGCCATTGAGCCCACGAAGCCCACAGCCGCGGCGGGCAGCAACGCGTGCCAGGGCATGTTCACCCGCCGGGCGTACTGCCAGGTGGCCGCTGCCGTGCCCCACACCGAGGCCCCTTTGTTCACACCGAAGAGCGTCGCGGGGTGGGTGGTGGGAAACATGGCGAACAGCGCGGGCACTAGGATGAGGCCGCCGCCCCCCACGATCGAATCCACGAAGCCGGCAAACAACGAGGCCAGCGAAACAAGCAGCAATTCCATGAAAGCGATTGTCGCTGCCACGCGAAGACGAAAAAAAACCGACCCACAGGGATCGGTTTGAGGAATCTGGCATCTCTGGGGACGCTGAAACACGTTTTTTGATTGTGGACTGGGTTGTCTCCTCGGTCCCCCGCGGTCACCAGCGCAGTGCGCTTGAGCGAGTGCATGCACTGTATCGGCTCGCACCAGCGGTGTGCACCCGGGCTTTCCCTTGGCCGGGACAACCCTTGGCACAGTTGATGCACTGGCCACGGTGTCGTTGGAAACAGGTAACAAAATGCACCACAACCGTGTGACCGCCCTTCCCCATCACTTTCACAGCCAGAGAAACCTTCTCCCCCACTTCGCACTGATCACCGCCTTGCTGGCGCCACTGACGGCTGCTGCGCAAGCCGCTCCCGCAGCCCCACCCGCGGCGCTCACCTCGCCCGGGCTGGTCGCGGCCAGCACGATTTCAGGCGCCGACACCGCCTGGCTCATGGTCAGCACCGCGCTCGTGTTGCTCATGACGCTGCCGGGCATCGCCCTGTTCTACGGCGGCATGGTGCGCCGCTTCAATGTGATCAACACCATGGCCAGCGTGGTGGGCATCGCAGCCGTGGTGAGCCTGTTGTGGTTCGGCGTGGCGTACTCGCTGGCTTTCACACCGGGTGGTGCGCTGGGTGGCTTCATCGGCGGCTTCGAGCGCGCGGGCTTCTCGGGCATGGAGTTCCTGGGCGCCACCGGCCAGGTGGCCGTGAGCCACATCGCGAAACACGTGCCCGAGTCGGTGTTCGCCATGTTCCAGCTCACCTTTGCCATCATCACCTGCGCGCTGGTGGTGGGGGCGCTGGTGGAGCGCATGCACTTCGGCGCGCTGCTCACCTTCACCGGCCTGTGGTTGCTGCTGGTCTACGCGCCCATCGCCCACTGGGTGTGGGAACCGGGCGGTTGGCTCGCGCAACTCGGCGCGCTGGACTTTGCCGGCGGCTCGGTGGTTCACATCAACGCCGGCGCCGCTGCGCTGGTCTGCGCCTACGCGCTCGGTCCACGCGAAGGCTATGGCCGCGAACCCTTCATTCCGTTCAACCTGGGTCTCACCATGGCGGGCACCGGCCTGTTGTGGGTGGGCTGGTTCGGCTTCAACGCCGGCTCCGCGCTGGCCGCCGACGGCCGCGCCGGCCTGGCCATGGCGGTCACCCACATCGCAGCGGCCGCGGGTGCACTCTCGTGGATGGCCGCCGAGTGGCTGGCGCGCAAACGCGCGTCGCTGCTGGGACTGTGCTCGGGCGTGGTGGCGGGTCTGGTGGCCATCACGCCGGCGGCGGGATTTGTGTCGCCGCGCAGCGCGCTCATCATCGGTCTGGTGGCCGGCGTGGCCTGCTACTGGGGCGCCACAGCGCTCAAACGCAAGCTGCGCGCCGACGACTCGCTCGATGTGTTCGGCGTGCACGGCGTGGGCGGCCTGGTGGGCGCGTTGCTCACGGGACTGCTGGCCGACCCGGCCATTTCGGGCGTGGAGGCCAGCTTCATGGCCCAGGTGATCGCGTGTGTGGCGGTGCTGGCCTACAGCCTGGTGATGACGGCTGTGGTGCTGTGGATCACCTCGCGCTTCACCACGCTGCGGGTGCGCGAGTTCGAGGAGCGCGCGGGCCTGGACGTGTCGCTGCACAACGAACAGCTCGGCCACTGAAGGCGGCAGCTTCATGACCGCCAACGACGTCTTTGCCATCGCAGCCCACCTGCACGTGCTGCTGCGGCGCAAGACCGGCCGCGTGACCGACACCGAATGGCTGGCCAGCAACGCAGACTACGCACGCGAGATCGTGCGCTTCACGCGCGAGAAGGCCACCACGGACGAACACGCCGACCTGCTGGCGCTGGCCGACAAACTGGAAGCCGCCATCCCGCTCATGGCTGCGCCAGCACGCAAACCCTTGCTGCAGGCTGCGGCCGAAACCTTGAAGGCGGGCCAGGTCAGCGCGGCCGCCGCCCAGCGCGCTGGCACTCCGCGATCGGGCGGCTTCGCCAACTCGGTGCCCGGCCACCACAGCGGCTTCATCGAATCCACCCTGATCTCGGCCTTTGGCGGTCCGCGCAAGGAAGGCGAAGACCCGGACGCGCGCTACGTGGGCGGCATCCGCTGATGGCCTGAGACGCCAAGCATCGCGGCGAGAATCGCCCGATGCCGTTCTTCAAAGACCTCAACCTCTCGGCCGCCACCGCCGGTTTTGTCGCGGTGCTGGTGGGCTTCACCAGCTCGGTGGCCATCGTCTTCCAGGCCGCGCAGGCGTTTGGCGCCACGCCGGCGCAAATCACCTCGTGGATGTGGGCGCTCGGCCTGGGAATGGGTCTGTGTTCGGCCATTCCGTCACTGGTGCTCAAGCAGCCGGTCATGGTGGCCTGGAGCACGCCCGGCGCGGCCGTGCTGGCCACGGCGGGCCTGGCCGGAGGCTTCTCCATGGCTGAGGCCATCGGTGCCTTCATGGTGTGCGGCGCGCTCATCACGCTGGCAGGCGCCACCGGCTGGTTCGAACGCGTGATGAACAAGATCCCGATGGCGCTGGCCTCGGCGCTGCTGGCAGGCGTGCTCGCGCGCTTCGGCCTGCAGGCCTTTGCCGCTGCGCAAACGGCGCTGGTGCTGGTGGTGCTGATGCTGCTGGCCTACCTGCTCGGCCGGCGCCTGGCACCGCGCTATGCGGTGGTGATCACACTGCTGGTGTCGGTGGCCTATGTGGTGCTGCGCGGCCAGTTCAACGCCGGTGCGCTCACGCTGGAGCTGGCCCGCCCGGTGTTCACCCTGCCGGTCTTCACGCTGGCCGCGTTGACCAGCCTGGCGCTGCCGCTGTTCGTGGTCACCATGGCCTCGCAGAACCTGCCGGGTGTGGCCGCCATCCGCGCGGCCGGCTACGACATGCCGATCTCCAGAATCATCACGCTCACCGGTGTGGCCACACTGGTGCTGGCGCCGTTCGGCGCCTTCGCGCTCAACCTCAGCGCGATCACCGCCGCCATCTGCATGGGCCCGGAAGCCCACCCCGACCCGAAGAAGCGCTACACCGCCGCCGTCACCTGCGGCGCCATCTACGTGCTCATCGGCCTGTTCGGCGCGGCCGTCACCGGCCTGCTCATCGCCTTCCCGCGCGAACTGGTGCTGGCCATCGCCGGCATTGCGCTGCTGGGCAGCATCGGCGGCGGGCTGCACGCAGCCCTGAAGGACGACACACACCGCGAGGCCGCGCTCATCACCTTTCTCGTCACGCTCAGCGGCGTGGTGATCGCCGGCATCGGCTCGGCCTTTTGGGGCGTGGTGGCCGGCGCCGTTGCGCTGTTTGTGCAACAGTACGGCCTTCGTCAGAAAAGCAAGCCATGAACATCCTCTTTGTCGCCGACCCGCTGGTCACCTTCAAGACCTACAAGGACACCACCTTCGCCATGATGCGCGAGCTGCAGAAACGCGGCCACACCCTGGCCGCCTGCGA
>NZ_JALHLX010000108.1:8670-12166 GCF_022844385.1 Hydrogenophaga sp.
CAAGCCATGAACATCCTCTTTGTCGCCGACCCGCTGGTCACCTTCAAGACCTACAAGGACACCACCTTCGCCATGATGCGCGAGCTGCAGAAACGCGGCCACACCCTGGCCGCCTGCGAACCTCAGCACCTGCAGTGGCAAACCGGCCAGCCCGTGACCGCGCTGGTGCGCCGCATCGAACTCACCGGGGCGGCCGACGACTGGTACCGCGTGCTGCACCAGGGCCGCGAAGCCCTGCACACGTTCGACGCCGTGTTGATGCGCAAGGACCCGCCCTTCGACAGCGAGTTCTTCTACGCCACGCACCTGCTGGAGCAGGCCGAGCGCGAAGGCGCCCGGGTGTTCAACAGCCCGCGTGCGCTACGCGACCACCCTGAAAAACTTGCACTCATGGAGTTCGCCGAGTTCGCACCGCCCACGCTGGTGACGCGCTCTCCCGAGGCCATCCGGCACTTCCACGCCGACCACAAGGACATCATCTTGAAGCCGCTGGACGGCATGGGTGGCATGGGCATCTTCCGCGTCGGGCCCGACGGCATGAATCTGGGCTCCATCACCGAGACGCTCAACCAGGGCGGCGCCACCAGCGTGATGGTGCAGGCCTACCTGCCCGCCATCGTGGACGGCGACAAACGCCTGCTGCTCATTGGCGGCAAGGTGGCGCCTTTTGTGCTGGCGCGCATTCCGCAAGGCACCGAGTTGCGCGGCAACCTGGCCGTGGGCGGCAAGGGCGTGGCCCAGCCCCTGAGCGACACCGACCGCGCCATCGCCGAGGTGGTGGCGCCCGTTCTGGCCGCGCGCGGGCTGTTGCTGGTGGGGCTGGACATGATCGGCGACAAGGTGACCGAGATCAACGTGACCAGCCCGACCTGCTTCCAGGAGATCCAGCAGCAAACCGGGTTTGATGTGCCGGCGATGTTTGTCGATGCGCTTGAGGCAGCGATGACATGAGCGAAGCAGACGCCGACTCGGCGGCCGCAGCGCCAGGCCAACCCAGGAACCCCTTGCACGGGCTGACGCTGGAGACCATCGTCACCGCGCTGGCCGACCACTACGGTTGGGAAGAGTTGGGTCAGCGCATTCCCGTGCGCTGCTTCAACGTGGACCCCAGCGTGGGTTCGAGCCTGCGCTTCCTGCGCAAGACACCGTGGGCACGCGAGAAGGTCGAAGGCCTCTACCTCTTCATGCTGCGCGAAGAGCGCCGTGCGGGCCGGGGTTGAAAGCCGCCTCGGCGCTCAGTGCGCCGTGGCCTTGGAAAACACGTTGAGCACCACCACACCGGCAATGATCAGGCCCATGCCCAGCAGGCCGGCCAAGTCGATACGCTGGCCATAGAGCAACCAGGCCACCGCGGTGATCAGCACGATCCCCAGGCCCGACCAGACCGCGTACGCAATGCCCACCGGCACACTCTTGAGCACCAGCGACAGGCAGTAAAACGCCACGCCATAGCCCACCACCACGATCAGCGAGGGCACGAGCCGCGTGAAACTCTCGCTCGCCTTCAAGGCGGTGGTTCCGATCACCTCGGCCACGATGGCCAGTCCCAGGATCATCCAGGCATTCAATCGGTGGTCTCCTTTGAGTACAACGTTGTTCGAGGAGGAGCGACTCTGCCACAGGACAGCGGTGTGTGTCTGTCGGCCCCGCTTGCAGCACCTCACCGGCAGATGCGGTAGGGGCCTTGATCCAGGTGAAAGTGGTCACGGTGGGCCGCGTTGTAGTCGGGGCCCAGCGTGCCCTTGAAGAAGCGGCAGGCGCCGTCGCGCACCTCGCGCAGGAAGGCGACCTCGGCGGCCTCGCCTTCCCAGTCGTTGACCAGGCTGATGCGCCGACCGTTGCCCAGACGGAAGCCGGCCACGTCAAAAGCGTTGGCGCTGGCGTGCTGGCTGCGTCGTTCTCCCTCACCGCCTGCGCCGCGCACGTTGCGGCAGGCGTAGCTGCCGAAGTGCTCGATGCGCGCCACAGGCTGGGAAAAGTGCGCCTGCGCAGCGGGTTGCAGCGCATGGCGCTCCCACATGGCCAGCGACAAGGCCGCGCTGCAGGTGAGCGTGAATGCGGGCGCAAAACGCGCGTCGTCCACCCGCGCCGCAGCCGCCCAACCACAGCCGTCACCCGTTGCGTTGTCGGGTATGGCGGTGTGCTTCAAGGTCGAGGCCGCCAGCGCCTCGCTGCACAGGGCCGGGTCGGCAGCGGTGCGTTGCAGCTTGTAGCCCGTGAGCCAGTTCGGCGGCTCGGCCACGTTCAGCGGGGCCCAGGGGTTCCAGTGCGCCGGCACATCGACGCGGCCGCTTTGCACGGCCCAAGCCAGCAGGCCGGCGACAACAACAGAGAGGACCAACAGGATTCGGATCACGGACCATGGTGCCATGATGGGCCGCCCCACGGGTCCGTGTGGGCAGAATCGATGGGTCGCCCGATGCGGGCTGGGGGAAATCCATGCGAGGTCTGAAGTTTCTGGGCGTTGCGGTGCTGGCGCTGCTGGTGCTGGCGGTTGTCTGGCTGGCCATGAACTGGGCGCCCGACCGCCCGGTCGCCTCCCTCAAGGCGCGCTGGGCCGCGCCGCCCTCGCAGTTCGTCCGGGTCGGGGGCATGGACGTGCACCTGCGCGACGAGGGTCCGCGCGGGGACCCGCTGCCCATCGTGCTGGTGCACGGCACCTCCGCCAGCCTGCACACCTGGGACGGCTGGGTCGACACCCTCAAGCAGCGGCACCGCGTGATCCGTGTCGATCTGCCCGGCTTCGGACTCACCGGGCCGTCGCCCGACGGCGACTACAGCCTGCCCGCCTATGCGCGCTTCATCGTGCAGTTGATGGACCGGCTGAACCTGCAGCAGGTGGTGCTGGCGGGCAACTCGCTGGGTGGCGCGGTGGCATGGAAGACCGCCGTGGACCACCCGACACGCATCGCCAGGCTGGTGCTGGTGGACGCGGCCGGCTACCCGATGGAGGCGCAGTCCATTCCGCTGGGGTTCCGGCTCGCGAACATGCCGGCACTTTCGCCTCTGCTGCGCAACGTGCTGCCCCGGCGCCTGGTCGAATCGAGCGTGCGCAATGTGTACGCTGACCCCGGCAAGGTGACGCCGGAACAGATCGACCGCTACTTCGAGCTCACATTGCGCGAAGGCAACCGCCGGGCACTGAGCGATCGCCTGCGAGCGGGCAACGAAGCGTTTGCCACACAGATCGCGCAAATCAAACAGCCCACGCTGGTGCTGTGGGGCGCGCAGGACCAGCTGATCCCGCCGGCGCAGGCACAGTACTTTGCCCGCGACATCCAGGGCAGCCAGGTGCAGGTGTTTGAAGGCCTCGGCCACGTCCCGCATGAAGAAGACCCGGCGCGCACGGTGGCTGCGGTGCAGGCGTTTCTGGGGCGGTGAAATCGTTGCGCGCGACCTCCGAGGTCGCTCAGAGCTTCTCTGTTTCTCCCACCTTGGGCTGCCACTTCATCAGCCGCTTCTCGATCCTGCCGACCGCCGCGTCCAGGGCCAGCGC
>NZ_JALHLX010000109.1 GCF_022844385.1 Hydrogenophaga sp.
GTGACCACGATGTTGAGCCGGCCCGGCAGCGGCCGGAACTTCGGCGGCAGCGAATCCCAGGTCTTGCGGCCCATGATCACGGGGCAACCCAGCGTGGTGCGTTTGAAGTGCGCCATGTCTTCCGGCAGATGCCAGGGCAGGGCGTTGTCCTTGCCGATCACGCCGTTGGCGGCGCGCGCGAAGATGAGGTGCAGGCGGGGAGGGGTCGGGGTGGGTGCGGGCATGCCGCTATTGTGCCGCCGGCCCCGGGTTGGAAGGTCTTGTGCGCGGAGGCAGCAGCACACTGGCGATCGCCATCATCACGAAGCCGATGGCCACCCAGTCCTGCCAATGTGGCACCTCGCCCACGATGAGGGTGGCGCTCAGCGTGCCCACCAGCGGGATCGCCATGATGCTCATGGCGCTGGTGGCGGGCGGCAGGTCGCGCGCCATGCCGAACCAGATCAGCTGCGCGATGCCGTAGTTGACGAACACGCCATACAGGAGGCTGATCCACATGGGGGTGGAGAATCCCGAGGGGCTGGGCAGCGGCTCCAGTGCCAGCGCGAGCGCCCACACCACCGCGCTGCCCAGCAGCAGCATCCACACCGTGACCACCATGGGCGAGAGTGTGAAGTGCGCGCGGCGAAACATGAGGGTGCCCAGGCCCCAGCAGAAGGCTGCACCCAGCATCCAGGCAATGCCCACCGGACGTCCGCTCAGGCTTTGCAGTTCGTGCCACAGCAGCAAGCCGATGGCGATGCCGGCGCACACAACGGCCACGCGCACACGCGGCGTGATGCGTTCGCCAAAAAACGCCGCACCGATCAGCACCGTGAAGATCGGCATGGTGAAACCCAGGATGGCGGCGCGGCCGGAGGCCAGCTCTTTCACGCCGAAGATGGACAGCGTGTGCCATCCCAGCACATTGGGAACTCCCAGCCAAGCGATGGTTGTCCACTCGGCGCGGGTCGGCCACATGCGCTCACCTCGCCGGGCCACGTATACAAACAGCCAGATGCCGCCCAGCAGCATGGTGCTGGCGCGGAAGTACAGGGGCGAGAGCTCCTGCAGCGAGAGCTTCATCATGGGCCAGTTCACGCCCCACATGAGCGTGAGCGCGAGCAGCGCCCACAGTTGGCGGCGGTTGATCACACCGCGACCGGTGCCTTGATGGCCGCGTGGTGTTCATAGCCTTGCACCTCGAAGTCGTCGAGCTCGTAGTCGAAGATGCTGGCCGGGCGGCGTTTGATGTGCAAGGTGGGGTAGGCCATGGGCTGGCGCGAGAGCTGCAGCTCCACCTGCTCGTGGTGGTTGCTGTAGATGTGGCAGTCGCCACCGGTCCAGATGAAGTCGCCCACGTCCAGGTCGCACTGCTGCGCCAGCATGTGGGTGAGCAGCGCGTAGCTGGCGATGTTGAAGGGCACGCCGAGGAAGATGTCGGCGCTGCGTTGGTAGAGTTGGCAGCTGAGCTTGCCGCGACCACCCGGCTGGATGGGCGGCGCCACATAGAACTGGAAGAAGGCATGGCAGGGCATGAGCGCCATCTTGTTCAGGTCGGCCACGTTCCAGGCGCTCACGATGATGCGGCGCGAATCCGGGTTGGTCTTGAGCTGCTTCACCACCTCGGCGATCTGGTCGATGTGACCACCGTCGGGCGTGGGCCAGCTGCGCCACTGCACGCCGTACACCGGACCCAGGTCGCCGTTGTCGCGCGCCCATTCGTCCCAGATGCTGCAGCCGCGTTCCTGCAGCCATTTCACGTTGCTGTCGCCACGCAGGAACCACAGCAGCTCCACGATGATGGCCTTGGTGAACACCTTCTTGGTGGTCACCAGCGGGAATCCTTCGTTCAGGTCAAAGCGCATCTGGTGGCCAAACACGCTGGTGGTGCCGGTGCCGGTGCGGTCTGTTTTTTGCACGCCCGTGGTGAACACGTGGCGCATGAAGTCTTCGTACTGGGAACGGATGGGTCGGGTCATGGAAGGCGCTGGGGCAGGGCCCGCGAAGGGGAGGTGATGCGGGCGTCGAACGGGTGGTATTGCAGTCCGTAGACCTGGGAGATGCGTTTGATGTAGCCCTGTGTCTCGGGGTAGGGCGGTACGCCGCGGAAACGGTCGACCGTGCCCTCGCCGGCGTTGTAGGCGGCCAGCACCAGAGGCACGTCGCCCCTGAAATAGGCCAGCAGCCATTGCAGGTAGGACAGTCCGCCGCGGATGTTCTGCTCGGCGTCGAACGGCTTGCGCACCCGGAAGCGCTCGGCCGTTTCGGGAATGAGCTGCATCAGGCCCTGCGCGTTCTTGTTGGACAGGGCGTTCACATTGAAGTTGGACTCCGCGCGGATCACCGCAAACGCCAGACCCGGCTGGATGCCGAACTGTGGCGCGAGCTTGTAGACGATCTTCATGATGCGTCGCTCTTCCGGCGTGTTCACCAGGCCCTGGTAACGCGTGGCGAGCGCCCCGACGTCGGCCGCCTGCTGGGCCTCCTTGGCTTTTTGAAGCTCGGTGCGTTCGGCTTGCTGCACACACTCGGGCTTGTCTGCCGGTGTGGCGAGGCGGTTGAACATGCCCTCGGCATGTGTGTCGCCCAGCAGCGCGGCGCGCGCAAACCAGTGGGCGGCGTATCCGTCGTTGCGCTCCACACCGCGGGCATTGGCGTAGATCCAGCCGAGGTTGTAGGCAGAAACAGCATCGCCCGCCAGCGCGGCCTGGCAATACAGTCGGATGGCGGCTTCGGTGTCGCGCTTGACGCCTTCACCGTGCTCGAAGCCCTGCGCCTGTTCGCGCCAGGTTTGGCGCTGTGCTGCGTCCACCGCGTGTGCCTGCCCCGTGGCCGTGAGCGCCAGCGCCAGCAAGAGGCGGAGCAAATGACGGGGGTTCATGGTGTGAGGACGCGGCCAGGGTTCAGGAGGTTGTGCGGGTCCAGCGCCTGCTTGACGGCCCGCATGAGACCCAGGGCAACCGGGTCCTTGTAGTGGGGCAGGTGGTCGGCCTTGAGGCTGCCCACGCCGTGCTCGGCGCTGATCGAACCATGGTAGCGCGCCACCGCGTCAAACACCAGCGTGTTCACACGGGCCTCTTCTGTGGCCAGAAAGGCCCTCGCATCGCCGCCTTCGGGCGCCTGCACGTTGTAGTGCAGGTTGCCATCACCCAGGTGGCCAAAGTTGACCAGCCGCACGCCCGGGATCTCGCGCTGCAGCAAGGCGTCGGTCTCGGCGCAGAAGGCCGGGATGTGCGAGACCGGGATGCTGATGTCGTGCTTGATGTTCAGGCCTTCTTCGGCCTGCGCCAGCGGAATGCTCTCGCGGATGTGCCAAAGCGCATGGGCCTGCGCCAGGCTCTCGGCCACCACCGCGTCGGTCACCAGGCCTTGTTCGAAGGCGGTTTCCAGCAGACGCTCGAACTGGGCTCGCGCGTGGGCTTCGGATTCGCTGTCGCTGTTTTCCAGCAAGACACAGTAGGGTGTGTCTTGCCACAGCGGCACCCGCAACTGCGGCATGTGTTTGTCGACCAGGCTCAGCGCAAACTGGCCCATGACTTCGAAGCCGGTGAGGCCCGCGCCCAGGTGCTGGTGCGCGAGACCCAGCAGGGCCACGGCGGCGTCCAGCGTGGGCAACGCGGCCCAGGCGGTGAGCTGCGCGGCGGGCTGCGGGTACAGCTTGAGCGTGGCTGCGGTGATGACACCCAGCGTGCCCTCGCTGCCAATGAACAGGTCGCGCAGGTCGTAGCCGGTGTTGTCCTTGCGCAGACCACTCAGACCTTGCCACACCTCGCCTTGCGCGGTCACCACCTCCAGGCCCAGGCAAAGGTCGCGTGCGTTGCCGTAGCGAACCACCTGCGTGCCGCCGGCGTTGGTGGCGAGGTTGCCGCCGATGCTGCAGCTGCCTTCGGCCGCCAGGCTCAGGGGAAACAGAAAGCCGGCCTTCTCCGCCGTGTCCTGCAAGGTCTGCAGGATGCAGCCGGCCTCCACCGTCATGGTGAGGTTGGCCGGATCGATAGCGCGCACGGCGTTCAGCCGCATGAGGCTCAGCACCACCTGCGTGCCCGAGGCGTCGGGCACCGAGCCGACCACCAGGCCGGTGTTGCCACCTTGGGGCACGAGCGATACGCCCGCCGTGACACAGGCGCGCACCACAGCCGCCACCTCGACGGTGTTGCCCGGGCGCACCACAGCGAGTGCGCGGCCGTGGGCGCGTTTGCGCCAGTCTTGTTCCCAGGCCGAGAGGTCGGTGGCCGGGTCGTCGTGCGTGAGCACATGAGCGTCCCCCACGGTCTGGCGCAGTTGCGCCAGCAGCCCGGCGTGTTGCGTATTCATGGCTGGGCGGGGGCGGCGGGTGCCGTGCCCTGCGCGGCAGCTGTGTTGCTGGCCACGTCCGCCGCCACCGCCTCTTTGCCAGCGGCTCGCAGACGTATGCGCACATGCAGGGCGCAGGCCACGAACAAGGCCACACACAGCAGCGTCTGGATCACCGCCAGCCAGACCGAGGGGCCGGTGTCGCTGGTGGCGCGCACCACGCCTTCCGTGAAGTACAGCCACACGATCAGGCTGACCCAGCGGTAGGTGTACATGCGGTTCTTCAGCAGACCCGCCAGCGGAATGGTCAGCGGCAGCACCTTGAGCACGAGCCACGAGCCCCCTTCTCGCAGCGGGGCCAGCCACATTTCCCACAGGAAGCCCAGCACGATCAGGCCCAGCAGGCTGCCCACGGCCAGCCAGCGGGTGGCGTTGACGGCGCGTGCCGAATCTCCCTGTGCGAGAAGGAGGTCGTCGGGGGTTTGGGGGGGTGTGATGTCGGGCATGGCGGGGGAGAAAGAGCAGGTGGCATGATACCGGCATGACCTTCAAAGAGCGCCTGCGTGCCCTGGAAACCCTCGCTCGCGCACTCTGGCGCGACGCCTTGAACTTTCCCTGGGCCAACACCGCCATCACCCTGCGCGAACGCTTTCGCGAAGACCGCCTGGGCATCACCGCCAGCAGCCTGACATTCACCACCACTATCTCGCTGGTGCCGTTGTTCACCGTGGCGCTGGCCATTTTCAGCGCGTTCCCCATGTTTGACCGGCTGCAGGTCACGCTGCAGCGCTGGCTGGTGCAAAGCCTGGTGCCGCCCGACATCGCCAAGCAGGTGTTCAGCTACCTCAACCAGTTTGCCGGCAAGGCCGGGCAGATCGGCTGGGCCGGCGCGCTGGTGCTGCTGGTCACGGCGCTCGCGCTGATCCTCACCATCGACCGCAAGCTCAACGACATCTGGCGCGTGCGCCAGCCCCGCTCGTTCACCCAGCGGGTGCTGGTGTACTGGGCGGTGCTCACCCTTGGCCCGCTCTTGTTGGCCGTCAGCCTGACCGTGACCACCTACGCCGTCACCGCGTCCCGCGGGGTGGTCTCGGGTTTGCCCGGCGGTGTGCGCTTTCTGCTGGACGCCGTGCAGTTCGCGCTGCTCACCGGCGGCATTGCCGCGCTGTACCGCTACGTGCCCAACACGCGGGTGCGCTGGAGCCACGCGCTCATCGGCGGCATTTTTGTGGCCACCGGCCTGGAGCTGGCCAAGAAGCTGCTGGCCTGGTACCTGGCGCAGGTGCCCACCTACTCGGTGGTCTACGGCACGTTCGCCACGGTGCCGATCTTGCTGGTGTGGTTTTACGTGGCCTGGGTCATCGTGCTGCTGGGCGCGGTGGTGGCGGCCTATTTGCCCAGCCTGCTCTCGGGCATCGCGCGGCGCGGCGACACGCCAGGCTGGAGTTTCCAGCTCGCGCTGGAGGTGCTGGAGCAACTGCACACCGCGCGCGACACAGCACCGAAGGGCTTGAGCCTGGAGGCCCTGGCCCAGGTGCTGCGGGTTGACGCCCTGCAGCTGGAAGAACCCGTGGCCGCGCTGGTCGCGCTGGACTGGCTGGGCCGGCTGGACGAAGACGGCGAACGTTATGTGTTGCTGGTCGATCCGGCCGGCACGCCGATGGCGCCGATGGTGGAGCGCCTGCTGCTGGCGCGCCAACCCAACACCACGCGGTTCTGGTCGGAAAGCCACTGGGCCGGGCTCACGCTGGCGCAAGCCTTGGCGTCCACGCCTTTGCCGACGGCAGCGCAGGAAATGGCGGAAGGCCCTTCGGTCGCCTCGGGCTGACGCGCGCTCAGCTCACCGAGAACGGTGCGCGCAGGAAACCGCGAAACCTTGCCCGGCCACCGCGCACCGGCGCTTCGGTCAATTTGAAATCGGGGAAGCGCTGCAGGAATCGACCGATGGCGATGCGTCCTTCCAGCCGCGCCAGGCTCAGGCCTGCGCACTGGTGGATGCCGAAGCCGAAGGCCAGATGTTTGTTGTTCTCACGCGCGAGGTTGAGCGCCTCGGGGTCGGGGAACTGCGCGGGGTCTCGGTTGGCCGCGCCGATGCACAGCGTCACCAGTGTTCCGGCGGGCAGATCCACACCGCCCACCTGCGTGTCTTTCACCGCGCGGCGGTTGCCGAGCTGGTTCGACGATTCAAAGCGCAGGAACTCGTCGACCGCGCAAGTGAGCATCGCCTCTTGCGCTGCTGCATCACGCTCTGTTTGCTTCAACGCGGTGTGCAGAAAATGGCGCGCCTGCGGGTGCTCCTGCAGCGCGATGAGGCCGTTGCCGATCAAGTTGGTGGTGGTCTCGTGGCCAGCGTTGAGCAGAAAGATGCAGTTCTGCAGCAGTTCAACTTCGCTCAACTTTTCGCCCCCGGCCTCGCCCTGGATCAACCGTGTCAACACGTCGCGTTCCGGGTCACCGGGCCGCTGGCGGCGCTGCACCACCAGCGTTCGCAGGTAGACCAGCATGTCGGTCACGGCCTGGTTGCCCAGCGCCTGTTGTGCCGGTGTGATGGTGGGCTCCAGCGCACCCAGGATGGCAAGCGACCAGTCGCGCAACGGGCTGCGGTCTGTGTGCGGCACATCGAGCAGGTTGCCGATGATTTCCACCGGAATGGCCGAGGCGAAATCTTCGACAAGGTCGCCACCGCCGCGCTCGGCCAGATTGTCCAGCAGGCTGTCGACCAGCGCGATCAGGCCGGGCTCCATGTCGGCAATGGCCCGGCGCGTGAGGGCACCCATGATGAGTCGGCGCACGCGCGTGTGCAGTGGCGGGTCGTTGAACACCAGACTGGTGGTGTGGTGCTCGAACAGGGCCGAGCCCTTGCCGTACTTGGGGGCGAATTCGACCTGCTTGTCCGAGCTGAAGGCCTGCGCGTCGCGGTACACCGCCATCAGGTCGGCACATCGCGTGAGGAACACCGAGCCGTCGGGCATGCGGCGCACGGGTTCGTGTTCGCGCAGCGCGGCGTACACCGGGTAGGGGTTGGCCAGAAAGTCGGGTGTCAGCGCGCGCAGGTCGAACTTCTCCGCAATCTCATGGGCTCGCCCGGGCGAGAGCGGGGGCGTGATGTGCTCCGGGCGCAGCACAAAGCTCATGGCGTGGCGCGCAGGAAATCGTGCAGGGCAGACAGTGTTTCCTCGGGCGCTTCCGTCATCTGATGGTGACCCACAGGCACGTTGACCACCGACACGCGTTGGCCAGCGACTCTGGCCGTGGCGATCAAACCCTGTGCGGCCTTCGGATGCGCCATCTGGTCTTGTGCGCCCAGCAGGAAGAGCACCGGGCAGGTGATCTGAGCGATGGCCGCTTCACCGCCGGTGTAACTGTCGCAGGCCACAAAGCCGCGGTGGAACACATTGACCGCTGCGTTGCTGCGCAGCACGCGCCGGCCCAGCGCCATGCCCGCGCCATAGACCCAGGTGCCCGGGCCGAGCGCGGAGGGCGGCGCAGCCAGTGTGCTGCGTGAAAAAACGTTGACCATCTTGAGCGCTTTCTCGGGCTCGTTGAGCGAGGCTTCGATCAGCGCAGGCGAGACTTTCATGGGGTACGCCACGCCCACCAGCACCAGGTGGCTCACGCGGTCCTTCAAACGCGCAGCCGCTTCCAGAGCGATCAACGAACCCCAGCTGTGGCCGACCAGCGCGGCCTTCTGCACGCCGGCTGCGTCCAGCAACGCAGCCACAAAATCGGCCGCTTCTTCGACCGACGCAGGCGCTTCGCCTTCGCTCTTGCAGTGGCCTGGCAAATCCACCGCGAGCACATTCCAGCCGTGGTGGGCGAGGTAACGGCTCTGCAGGATCCAGACGCTGTGGTCGTTGAGCACGCCGTGGATGAAGACCACGGTGGGTTTGGCGGCATCGAAGGGCTTGCCGCCGGTGTAGCAGTACGTGCGGGCGTTGTTGACTTGCAGGTACATGGTCAGACCCCGGCTTTCTCGGCCGCCTTGAGCGCGCGCTTCAAGTCGTCGATCAGGTCGTCGGCATCCTCCAGTCCGATCGACAGGCGGATCGTGCCCGGGCCGATGCCGCCCGCCGCCAGCGCTTCGTCGCTCATGCGGAAGTGCGTGGTGCTCGCCGGGTGGATCACCAGCGAGCGGCAGTCGCCCACGTTGGCCAGGTGGCTGAAGATCTTGAGCGCTTCGATGAAGGCCTTGCCTTGTTCGCGGCTGCCCCGGATGTCGAAGCTGAACACCGAGCCCGCGCCCCTGGCGCCGAAGCGCAGCAACCTCTCGGCGAGGGCGTGGCTGGGGTGGCTCTCCAGCAGCGGGTGGCCCACGCGGCTCACCAGCGGATGGCTGGCCAGGAACTGCACCACCTTTTCGGTGTTGCCCATGTGGCGGTCCATGCGCAGCGAGAGGGTTTCGATGCCCTGCAGGATCAGCCACGCGCTGTGCGGCGAGAGGCAGGCGCCGAAGTCGCGCAGGCCTTCGCGGCGCGCGCGCAGCAGGAAGGCGCCCACGGTGCTCTCTTCGCTGAACACCATGTTGTGGAAGCCCGCATAGGCCTCGGTGAGCTCGGGGAAGCGACCCGACTTTTCCCAGTCGAAGCTGCCCGCGTCCACCACCACACCCCCGATCACGGTGCCGTGGCCGCTGAGAAACTTGGTGGCCGAGTGGTAGACCAGATCGGCGCCGAGCTCGAAGGGCTTGATGAGGTAAGGCGTTGTAAGGGTCGAGTCCACGAGCAAGGGCACACCGGCCTCGTGCGCGATCTGCGACACGGTGGGGATGTCCAGCACGTCCAGGCCGGGGTTGCCCACGGTCTCGCCGAAGAAGAGCTTGGTGTTGGGCCGCACGGCTGCGCGCCAGCCGTCGATGTCGCCCGGCTTCACGAAGGTGGTCTCGATGCCGAAGCGGCGCATGGTGTAGTGCAGCAGGTTCTGGCTGCCGCCGTAGAGCGCGGTGCTGGCGACGATGTGCGAGCCCGCGCCCATGAGCGTGGCCACGCTCAGGTGCAGAGCGGCCTGCCCGCTGGCGGTGGCAATGGCGCCAATGCCGCCTTCCAGTGCGGCCATGCGCTGCTCGAACACCGCGTTGGTCGGGTTGCTGATGCGGCTGTACACATGGCCCGCGCGCTCCAGGTTGAACAGGGCCGCAGCGTGGTCGCTGGATTCGAAGACGAAGGAGGTGGTGAGGTGGATCGGCACGGCGCGCGCGCCGGTGGCGGGGTCGGGCGCGGCGCCCGCGTGCAGCGCGAGCGTGTCGAAGCCTGGGTCTGAGTAACCGGACATGGGGAGGTCTCCTGGGTGTGCCGGTGTCGCGGCCCATCGGGCTGGCGCGCACTGGTTTTGAGCGGTATTGTGGGGGTATATTGCGCACAGGCCAGCCATGCTGGAGACACCACCAAAACAGGAGACCGGGCATGAAAGTCAGCGACATCCTTCGCGTCAAGGGCGGCACGCTCTACACCACCCACCCCATGGAAACCCTGCAGCGAGCGGTGGAGACGATGTCGCAGTTCGACATCGGTTCGCTGGCGGTGATGGACCACGGTGAGCTGGTGGGCATGCTGACCTTCCGCGAGATCATCCACACGCTGGCGCGCAACGGTGGCGCCCTGGGCGACAAGACGGTGCGCACCGTGATGGACGACCACCCCATGAGCTGCACGCCCGAGACCGAGCTGGAGCAGGTGCGCCCCATGATGCTGGAGCGGCACACCCGCTACATGCCGGTGATGGACAACAAGATGCTGATGGGCGTGATCAGCTTCTACGATGTGGCCAAGGCCGTGGTGGACAGCCAGAACTTCGAGAACCAGATGCTCAAGGCCTACATCCGCGACTGGCCGGCCGAAGACGAGCCTCAACCCGCCGCCCGCGCGCGCTGAACCCGAAGAAGCCCCATGAAAAGCGCCCCGCAATCCGGGGCGTTTTTCATGGGGCTCGACGAAGTTCAACCCATCGTGCTGTGAATCATGTCTCGAACCTTGGGATAAATCTGCTGGTTCCAGCGCCGCCCGCTGAACACGCCGTAGTGGCCCACACCGGTCTGCACGTGGTGCGTCTTGAGGTAGGGACGCACGTTGCTGCACAGGTCTTGCGCCGCCACGGTCTGGCCCACAGCGCAGATGTCGTCGCGCTCGCCTTCCACCGTCATGAGCGCGGTGCGGCGGATCGCGGCCGGGTTGACCTTGCGTCCGTTCCAGGTGAGTTCACCGCGCGGCAGGTCGTAGGTCTGGAACACCTTGGCCACCGTCTCCAGGTAAAACTCGGCCGGCAGGTCGTTGACTGCGAGGTACTCCTCGTAAAACTCCTGGATCACCTGCGCCTCTTCGGTGCGGCCGTGTTCGAGGTGGTCGTAGATGTTGCGGAACGACTGCTTGTGGCGCTCCGGGTTCATGGCCATGAAGGCCGAGAGCTGGATGAAGCCGGGGTAGACGCGGCGCATGAACCCGGCGTGTGGCAGCGGCACGTGGTTGATGAGGTTCTTCTCGAACCATTCGATGGGCTTGCTGGTGGCCAGCCGGTTCACCTCGGTCGGGTTCACGCGGCAGTCCACCGGGCCGGCCATCAGCGTGAGGCTGCGGGGCTGCGCCGGGTTGTCGTCTTCGGCCATGACTGCCGTGGCAGCGAGCGCGGCCACGCAGGGCTGGCACACCGCCACCATGTGGCTGCCCGGGCCCACGGCCTCGGTGAAGCGGATCATGTAGGTGATGTAGTCGTCGAGCGAAAAGCCGCCGTGGCGCAGCGAGACGTCGCGCGCGTTGTGCCAGTCGGTGATGTACACGTCGTGGTCCTGCAACAGCGTGCGCGCGGTCTCGCGCAGCAGGGTGGCGAAGTGGCCCGAGAGCGGCGCCACCAGCAGCACTGGCGGCTGCGGTTCCACGCCCTCTTTGCGGAAGTGCAGCAGGGTGCCAAAGGGCAGGGTGAGCACGGCTTCTTCGGTCACGGGAACGGACTGCCCGTTCACCATCACTCCGCCGATGTTGTAGGGCGGACGCGAGTGCGTCAGGCGCAGGCGCGAGATCACATCGCAGGCGGCAGCCACCTTGCGAACCACGCTGCGTTCCGTGTCCTGCAGCCACAGCGAGGAGCTGAGGTGCTGGGCCATGAGTCGCAACGGCGAGAGCAGGTCGGACTGGGTCTGGTAGGCCTGGTACAGCATGGTGGGGATCCTGAAACAACGTGTTGCTCTGCAGGCAAGGAACGCGCCAGACCAGGCTGCACCGCCCCGGTGCACGTTGTGTCACTTTTGTGGCACAGCCCTTGCTGAGAGAAGGGTCTACGAAGCAGGGTCAACGAGGAGCAGTCATGGCCACCACGGTACTCACGATCAGCAGCAAGAACTACGGTGCCTGGGCCTTGCGTGGCTGGCTGATGGCCCGGCTGGCCAAGCTGGAGTTCACCGAAAAAATCATCTCGCCCGACGACCCGGCCATGAAGGCGGAGATGCTGCTTCTCTCGGCCTCGATGCGGGTGCCGGCGCTGGAGCACGACGGCATCCATGTGTGGGACACGCTGGCGATTGGCGAATACCTCAACGAAATCAAGCCCAAGGCGGGCTTGCTGCCGGCCGACCGCGCGGCGCGTGCGCACTGCCGCGCCATCTGCGGCGAGATGCATTCGGGCTTCAGCGCCATGCGTTCGTCCTTGCCGATGAACATCAAGGCGCACTTTCCCAACTTCAAACTCTGGTCGCGCGCGCGCTCCGACATCGACCGCATCGAGGCGATCTGGACGGAGTGCCTGGAAACCTACGGCGGGCCGTACCTGTTTGGCGCCAAGCCGTGCATGGCGGACGCGATGTTTGCGCCGGTGGTCACGCGTTTCATCACCTACGGCGTGGAGATCGACGAGGTGTGTGTGGCGTATTGCGACACGATCATGGC
>NZ_JALHLX010000110.1:0-3070 GCF_022844385.1 Hydrogenophaga sp.
CACTGCTGCAGGAAACCTTCCAGGACCTGCTCGGTCCGGCCAAACAGATGCAGGCGCAGTACCTGCCTCAGATCCGCCAGAAGGCTGCAACGCTGGACGCAGGGCAGATCATGCAGATGATCAAGCAGTGAGCGGTTCGGACACGGCCATTGCCTCAGCAGCGATGTCCAGCGAGCGAAGACGCAGGGCCGGGTCGAACACATCGCAGACGATCATGAACTCGTCGGCCTGTGTGGCGTCGGCCAGCGCTTGAAGTCCTTCGCGCACGGTGTCCGGCCCCCCGATCACGGCCGCGGCCAGGAAATCGGCGATGCCGGCCTGTTCCTGCGGGTGCAGGCGCTGCATGAAGCCTTGCACCGGCGGCGGCAACTGTCCACGCTGGCCGGTGAGGATGCCCAGCACGCGCTGGTAGGTGCTGCTGGCAAGAAACTCGGCTTCGTCGTCGGTGGGCGCAGCGATCAAGGGCACGCCGATGATCACGTAAGGCTGGGCCAGCTGGGCGGATGGCTTGAAATGGCTGCGGTACACGTCGAGCGCCTGCAGCAACATGCGCGGCGCAAAGTGGGACGCAAACGCAAACGGCAGGCCGCGCTCGGCCGCCAGACGCGCCGAGAACAGGCTGGAGCCCAGAAGCCAGATGGGGACGTTGGTGTCGCTGCCGGGGTTGGCGATCACGCGTTGTCCCGGTTGCACCGGGCCCAGCAGGTGCTGCAGTTCGGCCACGTCGCGCGGAAAGTCGTCTTCGCTTTCGGTGCGGTTGCGGCGCAGGGCGCGCATGGTCATGGGGTCGGTGCCGGGAGCGCGGCCCAGGCCCAGGTCGATGCGGTTGGGGTAGAGCTCGGCCAGCGTGCCGAAGGCTTCGGCCACCACCAGCGGCGCGTGGTTGGGCAGCATCACGCCGCCCGAGCCCACGCGCATGCGCTGGGTGCCACCCGCGATGTGGCCCACCAGCACGGCAGTGGCCGAGCAGGCGATGCCGCTCATGTTGTGGTGCTCGGCCAGCCAGTAGCGGGTGAAGCCCAGCGACTCGGCGTGTTGCGCGGTGCGCAGCGCAACTTTCAGAGCGTCGGCAACGGTGCCGCCTTGGCGCACGGCGACCAGGTCGAGCATGGAGAGGCGGATGTCTTGAAGTGTTTTCATGGGGTCAGGCAGGCAGGAAGCCGTCCACCGACAAATAGCGTTCGCCGGTGTCGTAGTTGAAGCCCAGCACCACCGCGTTGGCTGGCAGCGCCGGGAGTTTCTGGGCAATGGCGGCCAGTGTGGCGCCGGAAGAAATACCCACCAGCATGCCTTCTTCGCGCGCGCATCGGCGGGCCATCTCGCGCGCCGGGTCGGCCTCGACCTGGATCACCCCGTCGAGCACGCTCATGTCGAGGTTGCCCGGAATGAAGCCCGCGCCGATGCCCTGGATGGGGTGGGGCGAGGGCGCACCACCCGAGATCACGGGCGAAGCCGTCGGCTCCACGGCGAAGACCTTGAGCCTGGGCCAACGCGCCTTGAGCACGCGGGCCACACCCGTGAGGTGACCGCCGGTGCCCACGCCGGTGATGATGGCGTCGATGCCTTCGGGAAAGTCGGCTGCGATCTCTTCGGCCGTGGTCTGCACGTGCACCGCCACGTTGGCCGGGTTGTTGAACTGTTGTGGCATCCAGGCACCGGGTGTGCTGGCCACGATCTCCTCGGCGCGGGCGATCGAGCCTTTCATGCCTTTCTCGCGCGGTGTGAGGTCGAAGCTGGCGCCGTAGGCCAGCATGAGTCGACGGCGTTCCACCGACATGCTGTCGGGCATCACCAGAATGATTTTGTAGCCCTTGACCGCAGCCACCATGGCCAGGCCGATGCCGGTATTGCCCGAGGTGGGCTCCACGATGGTGCCGCCAGGCTTCAACGCGCCGGTCTGCTCGGCCGCTTCCACCATGGCCAGGGCGATGCGGTCCTTGATGGAGCCGCCCGGGTTGCTGCGCTCGGACTTGATCCACACCTGCTGCGTGGCGTCGCCAAACAGGCGCTGGATGCGCACGTGCGGCGTGTTGCCGATGGTCTGCAGGATCGTGTTGGCTTTCATGGCGTGTCCTTGGTGGGCGAGTGCTCCAGTGAAGCCGAGTTCATGCAGTAGCGCAAGCCGGTGTCGGTGGGGCCGTCGTCGAACACATGGCCCAGGTGGGCGCCGCACTGGCTGCACACGGTCTCCACCCGCACCATGCCGTGGGTGCGGTCGGTGATTTCGGTGATGGCGCCGGGCAGGGCCTGCGAGAAGCTGGGCCAGCCGCAGCCGGCGTCGAACTTGGTCTTGGCGTCGAACAGGGTGTTGCCGCAGCAGACACAGTGGTAACTGCCATCGGCCCAGACCTGCTCGTACTTGCCGGTGTACGGCCGCTCGGTGTGGGCGTGGCGGGTGACGTCGAACGCGCGCACTTCGGCGCCTTTGGCTGTCAGCAGTTCACGCCACTCGGCGTCGGTTTTCTGGACGGGAAAGTTCATCTGGGTTCTCCTACGACGAGCAACTGATTTCGATCTGGCTGGCCCAGTCGGGTGGGAAAGCGGCCAGGTCGTCGTGACCGGCAATCTCTTCAAATGGGTGCTCCAGCGCGTTTTGCAACCGCGCCACTTCGCTGAAGTCGCCTTCCTTGGCGCGCTGGATGGCGACCTCGCCGAGGTGGTTGCGCAACACCACCTGCGGGTTGGTGCGCAGCATCTGCGCTTGGGTGGCAGCGGCGTCGAAGTCGGGCTGCGCCTGCAGACGCTCTTGCCACCGCGTGGCCCACGCATCGAAGGCCTCGCGCTGCAGGAACAGGTCGCGCACGGGCTCCAGGTTGCCCGCTACCGCGTGGCTCAGCCGGCGCCAGACGATCGTGAAGTCCACCGCGTCGGCCGCCATCAGCTTCATCAGCGACTCCGTGAGTTCGGCGTCACCTTCTTCCACCCTGGCCAGTCCCAGCTTGTCGTTCATGCGCCGCTGCAGCGCGGCCGGCATCAAGGCCTTGTAGGGCTCCAGGGCGTCGAGCGCCTGCTGCTGTTCGTCCATCAGCGGCAGCAGGGCCTGGCCAAGGGCGAACAGGTTCCAGTAGGC
>NZ_JALHLX010000110.1:3170-12109 GCF_022844385.1 Hydrogenophaga sp.
CGCCGCTGCAGCGCGGCCGGCATCAAGGCCTTGTAGGGCTCCAGGGCGTCGAGCGCCTGCTGCTGTTCGTCCATCAGCGGCAGCAGGGCCTGGCCAAGGGCGAACAGGTTCCAGTAGGCGATGTTGGGCTGCCGGTTGTAGGCGTAGCGCCCGCCGGTGTCGCTGTGGTTGCAGATGTGGCCGGGGACGAAGGCGTCGAGAAACTGGAACGGACCGTAGTCGATGGTCAGGCCCAGGATGCTCATGTTGTCGGTGTTCATCACACCGTGGCAAAAGCCCACGGCCTGCCACTGCGCGACCATCCCGGCGGTGCGCGCACTCACGGCTTCGAGCAGCGCGGCATACGGGTTGCCCGGCGCCTCGCGGCAGGCGGGGTAGAAGTGGTCGATGACGAAATCAGCCAGGATGCGCAGCTGGGCATGTTGACCGCTGTGGGAGAAATGTTCGAAGTGGCCGAAGCGGATGAAGCTGGGCGCCACACGCGTGACCACCGCTGCGGTCTCGATCTCTTCGCGCCGCACCAGGCCGGGTGAGCCGGTGATGCACAGTGCACGGCTGGTGGGGATGCCCAGCGCGTGCATGGCTTCGCTGCACAGAAATTCGCGGATGGAGCTGCGCAGCACGGCGCGGCCGTCGCCCATGCGGGAGTAGGGCGTGAGCCCGGCGCCCTTGAGCTGGATTTCCAGCGGACCGGACGGCCCGGGCAATTCACCCAGCAGGATGGCACGGCCATCGCCCAACTGTCCCGCCCAGTGGCCGAACTGGTGACCGCTGTACACGCTGGCCAGCGGCCGCATGCCGGGCAGTACCGCATTGCCGGTGAAAGCCTGCAGGGCTTCGTCGCCCTGCATCCAGGCGTCATCGAGTCCGAGTTCGCGTGCCACTGCGTGGCTCTGGCCGACCCAGTGCGGATCGGGCAGGGGGGTGGGGCGCAGTTCGGTGTGGAAATCGGGGCCGAGATCGGCGAAGCGGTGGGTCCAGGCCAAGGGGAAACTCATGCGCTTGATTGTCACCGAGACGACTTGCACCCACTGCCTTCCGGGCTATCCGGGCCAACCCGGGTGGGGTATCGCAAGCGTCTGCGGCATGATCGGCCGATTGTTCGGATCCACCATAACCACACCGGAGATTCCCCATGCTCGGCCAGATGCAAAGCCAACCTCTTTTGATTTCGACACTGATCGTGCACGCCGAGCGGCACCACGCCAGCGGCGAGATCGTCTCCCGCCGGGTGGAGGGCGACATCCACCGCAGCAACTGGGGCCAGATCGCCGTGCGCTCGCGCAAGGTGGCCAATGCGCTGAACGCGCTGAACCTGAGCTTTGGTGACCGCGTGGCCACACTGGCCTGGAACGGCTACCGCCACCTGGAGCTGTATTTCGGCGTCAGCGGCACCGGCCATGTGCTGCACACCCTCAACCCGCGCCTGCACCCCGACCAGCTCACCTGGATCGTGAACCACGCCGAGGACAAGGTCATCTGTTTCGACATGACCTTCCTGCCGCTGGTCAAGGCGGTGGCGGCGAAATGCCCCACGGTCAAGCATTGGATTGCACTGTGCGACGCTGACAAGCTGCCCGCCGACAGCGGCCTGCCCGGCCTGCAGAGCTACGAGGCGTGGATTGCCGACCAGCCCGACACCTACCACTGGCCCACGTTCGACGAAAACTCGGCCTCAAGCATGTGCTACACGAGCGGCACCACCGGCAACCCCAAGGCCGCGCTGTATTCGCACCGCTCCACCATCCTGCACGCGTTCACAGCCGCGTTGCCCGACGCACTCAGCCTGAGCGCGCGCGACAGCGTGTTGCCGGTGGTGCCCATGTTCCACGTCAACGCCTGGGGTCTGCCGTACTCGGCCGCCGCCACCGGCTGCAAGCTGGTGTTTCCCGGCCCGGCGATGGACGGCAAGTCGATCTACGAATTGCTGGAAAGCGAAAAGGTGACCATGGCCGCGGGCGTGCCCACGGTGTGGCAGATGCTGCTGGGCCACCTGCAGGCCAACAACCTGAAGTTCAGCACGCTCAAGGGCACCGTGATCGGTGGCTCGGCCTGCCCGCCCGCCATGATGAAGGCCTTCAACGACCAGTACGGCGTGGCCGTGATCCACGCCTGGGGCATGACCGAGATGTCGCCGCTCGGCACGGTGTGCTCGTTGAAGAACGCGCAAATGGCGCTGCCCGCCGAAGAGCAGCACAAGATACTGCTCAAGCAGGGCCGCGCGGTGTACGGCGTGGACATGAAGATCGTCGACGAGGCGGGTGAAGAGCTGCCGTGGGACGGCAAGAGCTACGGCGACCTGCTGGTGCGTGGCCCGTGGATCATTGCGAGCTACTACAAGGGCGAGGGCGGCGACCCGCTGCGCTACGACGCGCAGGGCCAGGGCTGGTTTCCCACCGGCGACGTGGCCACCATCGATCCCGACGGATTCATGCAGATCACCGACCGCAGCAAGGACGTGATCAAGTCCGGCGGCGAGTGGATCAGTTCGATCGACGTGGAGAACATCGCCATGGCCCACCCGGCCATCGCCATGGCGGCCTGCGTGGGCATGCGCCACCCCAAGTGGGACGAGCGTCCCATCGTGGTCGTGGTCAAGAAGCCGGGCGCCGAGGTCACCCGCGAGGAATTGCTGGCGTTCTTCGAAGGCAAGACCGCCAAGTGGCAGATCCCGGACGACGTGGTGTTTGTCGACGCGATCCCGCTGGGCGCCACCGGCAAGATGCAAAAAATGACATTGCGTCAACAGCTCAAGGACTACGTGTTGCCTGGCATCTGAGGCCCGCCGACGCCTTGTTTTTTCGATGAAAGTCGCCAGTGCGATACCCCCTAGGGGGTATCCCTGAGTGCTGCACCGCAACAGGCTTGTAAGCTGCATGCGCGACTTCCCCAAACCATCGGAGACAGACAATGCACTTCGCCATCAAGAGCCTCACCGCAGCCACGCTGCTCGCTTGCGCACTCGGCGCACACGCCCAGAAAGGCGAGACCGTCAAGATCGCCCTGATCGACCCGCAGACCGGTTTGATGGGTCCTGTGGGCAACAACCAGCTCAAGAGCTGGCAGTTCTTTGCCGAGAAATTCACCCAGTCCAACCCGGCCGGTGTGAAGTTCGAAGTGATCGGCTTCGACAACAAACTCAGCCCCGCCGAGAGCCTGAACAACTTCAAGGCTGCACTCGACCAGGGCGTGCGCTACATCGCCCAGGGCAACGGTTCTTCCGTGGCCGGAGCGCTGATCGACGCGGTGAGCCGCCACAACGAACGCAACCCCGGCAAGGAAGTGATCTTCCTGAACTACGCCGCGGTTGACCCCGACTTCACCAACAGCAAGTGCAACTACTGGCACTTCCGTTTTGACGCCGACACCTCCATGAAGATGGAGGCCATGACGACCTTCATGAAGGACCAGCCGGACGTCAAGAACGTCTACCTGCTCAACCAGAACTACTCGCATGGCCAGCAGGTCGCGCGCTTTGCCAAGGAAAACCTCTCGCGCAAGCGCCCCGACGTGAAGATCGTCGGCGAAGACCTGCATCCGCTGGCCCAGGTGCGCGACTTCGCACCCTACGTGGCCAAGATCAAGGCTTCCGGTGCCGACACCGTGATCACCGGCAACTGGGGTTCCGACCTCGCGCTGCTGATCAAGGCGGCCAACGAAGGCGGCTACAACGGCAAGTTCTACACCTACTACACCGGCGTGACGGGCACCCCCACCGCGTTGGGCACGGGTGGCGAAGGCCGCGTGTTCCAGGTGGCCTACCAGCACTACAACATGGGCGGCCAGATGGGCAAGTGGGCCGACGAGTTCAAGGCCAAGTACAAGGACGACATGTACACCGGCGCCATCCCATTGGCTTACATGGCCGTTTCCGAAGCCATGGCCAAGGCCAAGTCGACCGACCCGGTGAAAGTGGCGGCTGCCCTGGAGGGCCTGAAGTTCAAGGGCTTCAACGGCGAAGTGGAAATGCGCAAGCTGGATCACCAGTTGCAGCAGCCGCTGTTCGTTGCGGTCTGGCAAAAGGCCGGTGGCAAGTTTCCGTACAGCCCGGAGAACACCGGCATGACGCTGGCCCCTGTGAAGGAATACCCTTCCTACATCTCCAGCACACCCACCAGCTGCCAGATGAAGCGCCCAGGCTGATCGACTGCGACGCCGCGCACGAATCCGGTTTCGTGCACGGTGCTTGCCTTGGGTAGAACCAGCGCCGTTTCAGGCGCTGGTTTGTTTTCAACGTGCTCCGACGGCTGACACACCAGCCACGAAAGGCGAACTCATGGAGTTCTTCATCATCTCCATGCTCAACGGCATCAGCTACGGTCTGTTGCTGTTCATGTTGAGCTCGGGGCTGACCCTCATCTTCAGCATGATGGGCGTCCTCAATTTTGCGCACGCCAGTTTCTACATGGTGGGCGCCTACATGGGCTACACGCTGTCCAGCTGGATCGGCTTCTGGCCGGCGTTGATCGTCGCCCCGGTGCTGGTGGGGGTGATGGGTGCGATGGTCGAACGCCTCGCACTGCGCAAGGTGCACAAGTTCGGCCATGTGCCCGAGCTGCTGGTGACCTTCGGTCTGTCCTACATCCTGCTCGAGGTGGTGCAACTGGTCTGGGGCCGCACCGCGGTGGACTTCGCGCCACCCGAAGTGTTGCGCGGCCCGGCTTTCACCTTGGTGCACCTGGCCGACGACTCGCTGCAAATGGTCTGGGGTGCTGCTTCCAGTGAGGTGTGTTCCGCTGCGAACGTGATCTGCTCGCCGTTTCCCGCCACGCGCGGCTTCATGATGCTGGTCGCCCTGTTCATGCTGCTGGCGCTGTGGCTGCTGCTCACGCGCACCCGCATCGGTCTGGTGATCCAGGCCGCACTCACCCACCCCGAAACCGTGGAGAGCCTGGGGCACAACGTGCCGCGCGTGTTCATGCTTGTGTTTGGCGCCGGTACAGGTTTGGCGGGTCTCGCTGGCGTCATTGGCGGCAGCACTTTCGTCACCGAACCGGCCATGGCCGCCACGGTGGGTTCGGTGATCTTCGTGGTGGTGGTGGTCGGCGGCATGGGCTCGCTCTCGGGCGCGTTCCTCGCCTCGCTGCTCATCGGCGTGATCCAGACCTTTGCCGTGGCCTTCGACTATTCCTTCATCAACCTCGCGCAGCAACTCGGCATTGAACTCTCGGATGCGGCCAAGAACAACGAGATCGTCAAGCTCACGCTGTCCCAGGTGGCGCCGATCCTGCCGTATCTGTTCCTGGTGCTGATCCTGATCTTCCGCCCCAAAGGCCTGCTCGGCACGCGAGAGGGCTGACCCGACATGACCAACATGCACAACCCCAACACCGGTTTCAACAAAGGCCGGGTGATCGTCTGGTCCCTGTTCGCCCTGGCCCTGCTGGTCGCACCTTTTGTGTTCACCAGCAACCTTGCAGTGACCATGCTCTCGCAGATGGGCATCGCCATCATTGCCTGCCTGTCCTACAACATCCTGCTGGGGCAGGGCGGCATGCTCAGCTTCGGCCACGCGGTCTACACCGGGCTGGGCTCGTATGTGGCCATGCACGCGCTCAACGCCGCGTCCGACGGGCAACTGCCGATCCCCGTGATCATGCTGCCCCTGGTGGGTGGTTTGGCGGGCCTGTTCTTTGCCGTCCTGTTCGGCTACGTCACCACCAAGAAAGCCGGCACCACATTCGCCATGATCACGCTGGGCGTGGGTGAACTGGTGTTTGCCATGTCGCTGATGTTTTCCGACTTCTTCGGGGGTGAAGCGGGTGTGTCGGGCAACCGGGTGGTGGGTGAGGCCGTCATGGGCATCACCTTCGGCCCGCCGCGGCAGGTGTATTTCCTGATCGCGGTCTACACCTTCGTCTGCGTGGGCCTCATGTTTGCGTTCACGCGCACACCGCTGGGCCGCATCCTGAACGCCGTGCGCGACAACCCGGAGCGGGTGGAATTCATTGGCTACAACACGCAGAAGGTGCGTTACCTGTCGTTCATGATCGCGGGCTTCTTCGCCGGCATCGCGGGCGGTCTGGCGTCGCTCAACTTCGAAATCGTCACGGCCGAGGTGGTTGGTGCCGGACGCTCGGGTGCCTATCTGCTGTTCACCTTCCTTGGCGGCGCCACCATTTTCTTTGGTCCCATCATCGGCGGCGTGCTCATGGTGCTGGCCTCGGTGTTGTTGTCGGAGCTGACCAAGGCCTGGCTGCTCTACCTCGGCCTGATCTTCCTGTTCATGGTGATGTACGCCCCGGGCGGCGTGGCCAGCCTGATCATGATGAACGTGCGCGTGGCGGCCTACGGCTTGCTCAAGCGCGTGCTGGGCAGCTATGCGCTGCTCACGCTGTTCGGCGTGGTCATGTTCGCCGGCGCCGGCGCCATGATCGAGATGATGTACCACCTGCAACTCAATGCCGGGCAAGACACGCTGCTGCGTTTCTTCGGCGTGGATCTTGACGCCAAGAGCGCGCTGAGCTGGGTGGGCTCGCTGGTGGTGCTGGCGGTCGGCTTCGCCTTGTTCGAGTGGGTGCGCCGGCGCTTCATGCGCCAGTGGCACGACATCCAGGTAACGATTGAAAAACTCATCCAGCAACGGGAGGCAGCATGACCACGGTGGAAAACACACCGGCACTGGAGCTGCGCGACCTGCGCAAAAGCTTCGGCAAGACCGACATCATTCGAGGCGTCAACCTGGCCGTGAATCCAGGCGAGCGCGTGGCCATCATCGGCCCCAACGGCGCGGGCAAGTCCACGCTGTTCAACCTGATCTCGGGCCGCTTCGAGCCCAGCAGCGGCGACGTGATGCTGGGCGGCCAGCGCATCAACGGCCTGAAGCCTTTCGAGATCAACCGGCTGGGCCTCTCGCGCAGTTTCCAGATCACCAACATCTTCCCCAAGCTCAGCGTGTTCGAGAACCTGCGCTGCGGTGTGCTCTGGAGCCTGGGCTACAAGTACACCTTTCTGAAGTTCCTCGCGAATCTGAAAGACGCCAACGACCGTGCTGAAGAACTCATGCGCATGATCCACCTGGAGCGCAAGCACGACACACTGGCCATGAACCTGACCTACGCTGAACAGCGCGCACTGGAGATCGGCATCACCATTGCCGGTGGCGCGCAAGTGATCCTGCTGGACGAACCCACCGCCGGCATGAGCAAGAGCGAGACCAGCCGCTTCATCGAACTGATCCGCGAAGTGACGGTGGGCAAGACGCTGCTGACCGTGGAACACGACATGGGCGTGGTGTTCGGCCTGGCCGACCGCATTGCCGTGGTGGTGTATGGCGAGGTGGTCGCTTTCGACACACCCGAGGCCGTGCGCGCCAACCCGCGCGTTCAAGAAGCTTATTTGGGCTCGGTGCTGGCGGATCAACAGGCTGCGGGCCACTGAGGACACACCATGCTGGACATACAAGACCTCCACGCCTACTACGGCAAGAGCCACGTGTTGCACGGGGTGCAATTTTCGGTCGGCAAGGGCGAGATCGTGGCCCTGCTCGGGCGCAACGGATCGGGTCGCTCGACCACCGCCAAAGCCATCATGGGCCTGGTGGATTCCACGGGCAGCGTCAGTTGGCAGGGCAAGCCCATCCTGGGCAAGAAGCCGTTCGAGATTGCGCACCTGGGCATTGGGCACGTGCCCGAGAACCGAGACATCTTTCCCAAGCTCACCGTGCACCAGAACCTGCAGCTCGGCCAAAAGGGCAAGGGCATCGGCGCGCGCTGGAGCTTTGACGACATGTACACCATGTTCCCGCGCCTGAAGGAGCGAGAGCACACCGAGGCCGGCGTGCTCTCGGGCGGTGAACAGCAGATGCTCACGCTCTGCCGCACCCTCATGGGCGACCCCGACCTCATCATCATCGATGAGCCCACCGAGGGTCTCGCACCCAAGATCGTGGAGCTGGTGGCCGAGTACCTGCAGACGCTGAAAAGCCGGGGCGTGTCGGTGCTGCTGATCGAACAGAAGCTCACCATCGCGCTGAGCATTTCCGACCGCGTGCTGGTGATGGGGCACGGCAGCATCGTGTTTGAGGGTACGCCTGAAACGCTTCGCGCAGATGCCCAGATTCGCAAGGAATGGCTTGAGGTGTGAGGCCACAGCTATCTGACTCGCTGGCGACAAGTGGCCCTTGCGGCAGCGCAGCAAGTTTCTAGAATCGAACGATCGTTCTTTTTCAGGAAGAACATCACAGTCAATGCCCCCGGGCACCCGCTTTCCGCCAACAACGAAGGAGATTCCATGACCGCTGAGTACCAGGTCCACGGCGATGTCGCCGTCATCACCATGAACAACCCGCCGGTCAACGGTCTGGGTCTCTCCACCCGCCAGGGCATTGCCGCCGGTCTGGAAAAGGCGGAAGCCGATGCTGCCGTGAAGTCCATCGTGATCACCGGCGCCGGCAAGGCGTTTTCGGGTGGTGCAGACATCCGTGAATTCGGCTCGCCCAAGGCGCTGGCCGAGCCCAATCTGCTGTCCGTGATTCTGGCCGTGGAGAACACCTCCAAACCCGTCATCGCAGCCATCCACAGCGTGTGCATGGGCGGTGGCCTGGAGCTCGCCTTGGGCTGCCACTACCGCATTGCCGCACCCGGCACCAGCGTGGCGCTGCCCGAAGTGAAGCTCGGCCTGATCCCTGGCGCCGGCGGCACACAGCGCCTGCCGCGTGCCCTGGGTGTGGAGCCCGCGCTCAACATGATCGTGAGCGGCGAGCCGGTGAAGAGCGAGATGCTCGCCATGCTGCCGGGCCAGAAACTGTTCGACAAGATGGCCGCCTCTGCCGAGAGCCTGGCCGCAGAAGCCTTGGCGCTGGCGCGCGAGATGGCCGCCAAACACGCCGATGGCAGCGCGCTGCCCAAGGTGCGCAACCTGCCGTGCAAGCACCCGCTGGGTGACGCCTACTTCCAGTTCGCGCGCAACATGGTCAAGGGCATGTCGAAGAACTTCCC
>NZ_JALHLX010000111.1 GCF_022844385.1 Hydrogenophaga sp.
CTCGATGCTTCGAGCAGCGAACCGGGGATGCGCTCGATCGCCGCCTGGATCGGCAGGATCATGAAGGGCAGCCACATGTAGACGAAGACGATGAAGGTCCCCAGGCGCGAGAAAGAGAGCGAGTTGCCGCCGATGCCGGGCGTGGACAGCAGCGCGTCGAGCAGCCAGGTCATGTGCACCTCGGCCAGCACCCAGGAAATGGCGCCCTCCTTGGCCAGCAGCAGCTTCCACGCATAGAGCCGCACCAGGTAGCTCGACCACAGCGGCAGCATGACGGCGATGTAGAGCAGCGCCTTCTGCGGGCCGCGCGCATAGCGGGCCATGTAGTAGGCAACGGGGAAGGCGATGACGCCGCAGGCCAGCGTGACACTGATCGCCATGGCCACGGTGCGCAGCACCACGTCCACATTGGCCGGCTCGGTCATCTCGCGGAAATTGTTCAGCGAGAGCTGCGAGCGGTCGACCACGCCGGAGAACTCGTCGAGCGTGAAGAAGCTGTTGGCCAGCAGCGCGAACAGCGAGCCCAGGTAGACCACGCCGAACCACAGCAGCGGTGGCCCGAGGAGTGCGGCCAGCAACAGGCCGCGGCGTGTGTACAGCAGGTCCGAGAGCCAGCGCAGCGGGCCTGTGCGCGGCAGCACCGGTGCGGCCACGGGCAGTGCCACGCTCATGGCGCAGCTCCGGCGTTCTGCAGCGGGTGCACCGCGTCGGCCTGCCAGTGCAGGTGCACCGTGTCGCCCGGTGTGGGCAGTTCGGGGTGCAGCTCGGGGTTGAGATCCACCGACACCGCCTCGCCGGCCCAGTCCACCCGCACGCGCGAGAACGAACCGAAGTACTGCGCGTCGATCACCGCGCCACTCAGGCGCGCCTGCGGCGCCGCACCGATGCGAATGCGCTCGGGCCGCAGCATCACGCTGTCCACGCCAGCGATCTCGCGCGCACGCGCACCGTCAAACACATTGGCCGCACCCACGAACTCGGCCACGAAACGTGTGGCCGGGCGGTTGTAGATGGCCTGCGGTGCACCCACCTGCTCGAGCCGGCCGTTGTTGAACACGCCGATGCGGTCGCTCATGGACAGTGCCTCGTGCTGGTCGTGCGTGATGAACAGGAAGGTGATGCCGAGCTGCCGCTGCAAGGCCTTCAGCTCGGTCTGCATCTGCTCGCGCAGCTTCAGGTCGAGCGCTCCCAGCGGTTCGTCGAGCAGCAGCACCTGCGGCTGGTTGATGAGTGCCCGCGCCAGCGCCACCCGCTGCCGTTGCCCGCCCGAGAGCTGGCCCGGGCGTCGCGCGCCCACGCCCGACAGGCGCACAAGGTCCAGCATCTGCTCGGCGCGCGCATGGCGCTGCGCTTTCTCCACGCCTTGCACCATCAGGCCGTAGGCCACGTTGTCGCGGATGTTCATGTGCGGGAACAGCGCGTAATCCTGAAACACGGTGTTCACCGGCCGCGCGTACGGCGGCAGGTGCGACACGTCCTGTCCACCGATCAGGATGCGCCCCGAGGTCGGCAGCGTGAAGCCGCCGATCATGCGCAGGCAGGTCGTCTTGCCCGAGCCCGAGGGCCCGAGCAAGGTGAAGAACTCTCCCCCTTCGATGGTGAGGTCCACGTGATCGACAGCGCGCACGGTCTGTGCACCGCTGCCGAACACGCAGGACACGGCTTCCAGCGTGACAGCGATGGTCATGAAATCAGCGGCCGCCCAGAACTGCGATGTAGTCAGAGACCCACTTGTGGTACGGCACGCAGGCGTTGTTCTGCGACGCGCACTTGGAGGTTGGGGTCTTCCAGAACGAGATGCGCTCGAAGCTGTTGTAGCCCTGGTTGGCGCAGCCCTGGTCGGTCAGCAGCTTGTTGCCTTTGCAGGCCGCAGGCACCGAGGGCACCGAGCCGAACCACGCGGCCAGATCGCCCTGCAGCTTGGTGTTGAGCGAATGCTCCATCCACATGTAGGCGCAATTCGGGTTCTTGGCCTCGGTGTGCAGCATGGTCGTGTCGGCCCAGCCGGTGGCGCCTTCGGTCGGCACCACGGTGGCCACCGGGCGGTTCTTGCTCTTGAGAATGTTGGCCATGAACTGCCAGCTGCCGGACGCCACCACACCTTCGTTGGTGAAGTCGTCGATCTGCACGAACGCGTCGTGCCAGTACTTGCCCACCAGCTTGCGCTGCCCGCGCAGCAATTCCAGCGCCGCCTTGTACTGCGCTTCGTTGAGTTCGTAGGGGTCCTTGATGCCCAGCGCCGGGTTTTTCTTCATCAGGTAGAGGGCGGCGTCGGCGATGTAGATCGGGCCGTCGAAAGCCTGCACGCGGCCCTTGTTGCTCTTGCCGTCGGGCAGCGTCATCTCTTCAAACACCACGTTCCAGCTGGTCGGCGGCTTGTCCTTGAACACCGTGGTGTTGTACATGAGCACGTTCCAGCCCCACTGGTAAGGCGTGCCGTAGTGGGTGTTGTTCACGTAGTGCCAGGGCGCCTTCTGCAGGCGCGGGTCCACTGTCTTGTAGCTGGGAATCAGGTCCACGTTGATCGGCTGCACGCGCTTGCCGGCAATCAGCCGCATGGAAGCGTCGCCCGAGGCGGTCACGAGGTCGAAGCCGCCCTCGTTCATCAGCGCAACCATCTCGTCCGAGGTGCCGGCGGTTTTCACATTGACCTTGCAGCTGGTCTTCTTCTCGAAGTCGGTCACCCAGTCGAAGTTCTTGTCGGTCTGGCCACGTTCGATGTAGCCCGGCCAGGCCACGATGTCCACCTGGCCTTCGCCCTTGCCCAGTTGCTTGAGGGCCGACTGCGCATGCGCGGCGGGTGCCAGGGTAGCCAGGGAAAGGGCCGTCGTCACGAGACCCGCAACAGTGCGGGCAATGGGGCGTTGTGCGAGTTTCATGGTCGATCACCTTCGGTTTGAGAACGGTTTGTGAAACGCAGCCCACCGCGCGGCAGGCCAACCGAAGCGCATCGTATGAAGCCCTCCACCGCTTTCAAAATTCAATATTGCTGCAGTAAGCTATCTCGAAAATAGAGATCAAGGGTTTACCCAACGCTTTATTGCACCGCAACAGGGCGCCCCCGCCTCCATTCGCGCACCATCTTGAACCGCCACATCACGCTCAAGCAGTTCCGCTACTTCCTCGCGGTAGCCGAATCGGACTCGGTGGCCGCAGCCTCGCGCATGCTCAGCATTGCGCAATCGGCCATCACCAAAAGCGTGCTGGAGCTTGAAGACGAACTCGGCCTGGTGCTGTTCGAGCGCAGCCCCAAGGGCATGCGGCTCACGCCCGAGGGCCACCGGTTCCAGGTGAAGGCGCGGCGGGTGATCGGCGCGGTGGCCGACGCCACGCGTGGCGTGTACCCGAGTGCCACGCCGCTGGCCGGCGCGCTCACCATCGGGGTGACCAGTCTGGTGGCGGGCTACTACCTGTCGGAGGTGTTCGCGCGCTTTCGCCGCACCTGTCCGGGTGTGGACCTGAAGGTGGTGGAAGACGCTCCACCCTTCCTCGAACACTTGTTGATCAACGGTGAACTGGACATTGCGATCATGGTGAGCAACGCGCTGGGCGAGCCGCAGGCGCTGATGGCGGAGACACTCACCCGCTCACCCAACCGCGTGTGGATGGCGGCCGACCACCCACTGGCCCCGCAATCGGAGGTGAGTCTGGCCGAGTGTGTGCAGCACGATCTGGTGGTGCTGCAGGCCGACCGCATCGAGGTGCTGATGCGCAGTGTGTGGGCGCGCCACCAGTTGAAGCCGCGCACGGTTTTGCGCACCTCGTCGCTGGAGGCGGTGCGTTCGCTCGTGGGGGTCGGTGCTGGCCTGGCGGTGCTGCCCGACTTTCTCTACCGGCCCTGGACGCTGGACGCTGAGCACGTGGAGGTGCGGACCTTGCGCGATGCAGTGCCCACCGTCGATGTCGGACTGGTGTGGCGGCGCGGTTCGCAACCGCGTGCCGAGGTGCTGGAGTTCATCGAAGTGGCGCGGGACCAGTCGCGGTCCCGGCGTCCCGTGGCCTGAGTTGGGTTTTCTCCGGTGAGACCGGTCATCGGCGACCGCGGAGCAGAGCGCCATGCGCTCACGAGCCCGCGAGGTTCAGGCACGCAACGCAGCCCTCGATTCTTCTTGCAACCGCAACACCCGCCTCTGCACTTTGCCCGTGGTGGTCATGGGCAGCGAGTCAATGAACTCGATCTCTTTCGGGTATTCATAGGGCGCCAGCTTGCCTTTCACATGCGCCTGCAACTGCTTCACCAGTTCATCTCCGGCCACATGACCCGGCGCCAGCACCACATACG
This sequence comes from Hydrogenophaga sp., assembly GCF_022844385.1. Taxonomy (GTDB): domain Bacteria; phylum Pseudomonadota; class Gammaproteobacteria; order Burkholderiales; family Burkholderiaceae_C; genus Hydrogenophaga. Next base: position 4,283 of record NZ_JALHLX010000111.1, read on the forward strand.
CCTTTACCACCGCACCACGCTCGGCGTCCGGTTTGGGCACCACCGCTGCGTTGGCCACCGCCGGGTGCTTCACCAGACAGTTCTCGATCTCGCTCGGCCCGATGCGGTAACCCGCCGCCTTGAACACGTCGTCGGCGCGGCCCTGGTACCAGAGGTACCCATCAGCGTCTCTCGTGGCCAGGTCGCCGGTGCGGCACCAACTGTTGGCCATGTCGCCGGTGTACTTGGCGCGGGTTGATGCGGCGTTCTTCCAGTAACCCAGAAAGAACACCGGGTCCGGGTCCCCGTGCACGTCCAGCCGGTGCACAGCCACGTCGCCCGGCACACCCACCGGGCACTCGTTGCCCGCGTCGTCAATGACGGCCACGCGATGACCCGGGTAGCCCTTGCCCATGGACCCGGGCCGCGCCGGGTAAAGGCGCGCGCAGTTGCCCACGATGTAGTTGATCTCGGTCTGGCCGAACATCTCGTTGACCGTCACGCCGAGTTGATCCCGGCAATACGCAAACACCGCGTCGCCCACCGCCTCGCCAGCGCTCATCAGGCCTTGCAACGTGAACTTGTACTGCGCCTTCGGCGTGGGCACCGCCTTCATCATGGCCTTGAGCGCGGTGGGAAACAGGAAGCTGTGCGTGACGCCATGGCGCTGGATCAGTTCAAACGCGGTCTGCGGGCTGAAGCGCCCGTTGAACGCCACGATGGGTCGACCGAAATACAGCGTGGGCAGCAACGCGTCCATCAGGCCACCGGTCCAGGCCCAGTCGGCCGGCGACCAGAACACCGCCGTCGACGGCACGGACACGTCAAACGGATCGAAGCCGAACCAGTTCTGGCTGCACACGAAGCCGGTGAGGTTGCCGATGAGCGCGCGGTGCGGAATCAAGGCGCCCTTGGGGTTGCCGGTGGTGCCACTGGTGTAGATCAACACCGCTGCCTCGTCCGCCCAGGTGTCGACCGGCTTGAACTCCGCGGGCTCCTGCGCGAGCAGCGAAGTCCAGTCGAGGTCGGCGCGCATGCCCTCGGGCGTGCCGTCACCATCCACGCCGATCACGCACCTCAGCAATGGGCAGTCGTCTCGCACCGTCAACAATGCGGGCAACGAAGGCTGGTCGCAGATGGCCACCACGGCTTCGCTGTCCTGCAGCCGGTATTCAAGTGCCTCGGGCCCGAAGAGTTGCGACAGCGGCATGCCCACCGCACCCATCTGCAGCACCGCCATGTAGGCCACCGCAGTCTCAAAACGTTGCGGCAGCACGATGGCCACCCGGTCTCCGCGCTGCACGCCCAGCGCAGCCAGTGCGTTGGACAGGCGGTTCGCCTGGTCAAGCAAGTCGCCGTAGCTGTGAGCCTGATCGTCTTCGCCCGGTGCGCAGGCCACCACGGCCACAGCGCCCGAATGCGCAGCATCTTCGGCCCAGCGGCGCATGCACATCTGCGCCATGTTGAAGTGTTCGGGCACATGCCAGCCAAAGCGGCTGTGCAGCGTGTCGTACAGGTCCAGGGGCTTGTCTGTCTTGTCTCTGGCTTGACTCGGGCGCATGTTGTGTCTCGGTCTCGTTCTTTATGATCCAACGAATGTACCAAGCACTGAGAGCCTCACGCAGCGAATTCGTCCCGGTCCGCAACCTGAGTTACCACGTGCGTGTGTGGGGCCAGCCCAGCGACAGCGTGGCACCGCTGGTGCTGGTACACGGCTGGATGGATGTGGGGGCTTCATGGCAGTTCGTGGTGGACGCGTTGCAGACCGAGCGCTGGATCATCGCGCCCGACTGGCGTGGCTTCGGCCACACCAAGCTCGAAGGCCCGCCGGTCGACAGCTACTGGTTCCCCGACTACATGGCCGATCTCGACGCCCTGCTCGACCACTACGCTGGCGAACGCAAAGTGGACCTGGTGGGCCACAGCATGGGCGGCAACATCGCCATGATGTACGCGGGCGTTCGTCCGCAGCGCATGGAACACCTCGTCAACCTCGAAGGCTTCGGCATGCCCGAAACACGGCCCGCACAAGCGCCTGGCCGCTACGCGCAGTGGATGGACGAGATCAAGACCGTGCAACGCGGGGGCAAGGCGCTCAAAAGCTACGCCGACGCCGACGGTGTGGCGCGCCGCCTCATGAAAACCAACCCTCGCCTGGCGCAGGACAAGGCCGACTGGCTGGCCCGCCAATGGGCGGCGCCCAACGCGCAAGGCGAGTGGGACATTCTGGGCGACGCGGCCCACAAGGTGACCAGCGCACACATCTACCGGCTTGACGAAGCGTTGGAGATCTACCGCCGCATCAGCGCACCGGTGCTGTCGGTGACCGCCAGCGACGACAGCCTGGGCCAGTGGTGGAAGGGCAGCTACACGCTGGCGCAGTTCGAGGAGCGCATCCGCGCCGTACCGCGATTGCAGAGTGCTGTGGTGCAGGAAGCCGGTCACATGGTGCACCACGACCAGCCGACCGAACTGGCGCATCTGATCGAAACGTTCCTGAACACCGCACCCTGAAAACCGCTGACGGAGTTGCGGGTTTCTGCTTCCTGTGGATCGCGCGCTCCAAGGCAGCCGGGCATACTCGCGCGTTATGAAATTGACCCTACGCCCATTCTTCAAGCCCGCCGCCGCGGCAATTCTGGGTCTCGCCATGGGCGCCCAGGCCCAGGCAGGGAACTGGGACCTGTGCCCGGGTTACGACCAACCGGCCAGCGCGGAGCCCGATGCACCCCTCTACGAGGCCTTCTTTTCGCCCTACACCCACCACTGGTCGCCCGATAGCGAACACGAGCAGGTGTATGCGGTCAGCGTGAGCCGGCTGCTGCCCAACAACCGCTACTGCGGCTTTGCCCTGTTCAACAACTCGTTCGGTCAGCCCTCGGCCTATGCTTTCGTGGGCAAAAGCTGGCCCGGGCTGTGGAAGGCCTACCCCAAGGTCTACGCCTCGGTGAGCGCCGGCATCATCTATGGCTACGTGGGCGAGTACAAAAACAAGGTGCCGCTGAACGTGGGCGGCTTCTCGCCGGTGCTGGTGCCGGCCATCGGTTACCGCCTGTCACCGAAGGGCACGCTGGAGATCCAGTTGCTGGGCACGGCTGCGGTCATGTTCGGCACCACCTGGCGCTTTTGAGGCGAGCCGCCGCTGGCGGCAGCATGGCGTGAGAAAATCGCGGTTTTGAACATTGACCGCAGGAACACCCCATGGAAGCCGAACGCAGCAACGCCATCCGATCGCAGCTCGAAGACCTGACCACACGCGTGGTCGAGCTCCGGAGGTATCTTTGACTACGATGCCAAAGCATCGAAGTTGAAGGAAGTCGAATCGGCACTGGAAGACCCCACGGTCTGGAACGATCCCAAGCGAGCCCAGGACCTGGGTCGCGAGAAAAAATCCCTTGAAGATGTGGTGCTGGTGCTCGACCGCCTCACGGGTGAGCTGACCGACAACACCGAGCTGTTCGAGATGTCGAGCGAAGACGGTGACGACGCCGGCCTGATCACCATCGAAGGCGAGGCCGCCAAGGTGGCGGCCGAGGTGGAGAAGCTCGAGTTCCGCCGGATGTTCCGCAACCCGGCCGATCCGCTCAATTGTTTCCTGGACATCCAGGCTGGCGCCGGAGGCACCGAAGCCTGCGACTGGGCCAGCATGTTGCTGCGCCAGTACCTGCGCTACGCCGAGCGCAAGGGCTTCAAGACCGTGATTGAAGACGAGACCGAGGGCGACACCGCGGGCATCAAGAGCGCCACCATCAAGATCGAAGGCGACTACGCCTTTGGCCTGTTGCGCACCGAAACCGGTGTGCACCGCCTGGTCCGCAAGAGCCCGTTCGACTCGTCGGGCGGTCGTCACACCTCGTTCGCGTCGGTGTTTGTGTACCCCGAGATCGACGACTCGATCGAGATCAACATCAACCCCTCCGACGTGCGCACCGACACCTACCGCGCATCCGGCGCCGGCGGTCAGCACATCAACAAGACCGATTCCGCCGTGCGCCTCACGCACATTCCCACCGGCATCGTGGTGCAGTGCCAGGACGGCCGCAGCCAGCACGGCAACCGCGACGTGGCGTGGAAGCGCCTGCGCTCCAAGCTCTACGACTTCGAACTGCGCAAGCAGCAGGAAGAACAGCAGAAGCTGGAAGACACCAAGACCGACGTGGGCTGGGGTCACCAGATCCGTTCGTACGTGCTGGACAACAGCCGCATCAAGGACCTGCGCACCAACGTCGAGATTTCTGCCACGCAAAAAGTGCTGGACGGCGATCTCGATCCCTTCATCGAAGCATCTCTGAAGCAAGGCGTCTGAACATGAGCTCACTGCGTGAAGGCCCCACCACCGTGGTTCGCCGCGAAGACTACGCCGCCCCGGCTTACTGGATCGACACCGTCGACCTCTGCTTCGACCTGGACCCGGCCAAAACGCGCGTGCTCAACAAGATGCGCCTGCGCCGCAACCCTGAAGTGGCGGCGCAAGCCTTGCGGCTGGACGGCGAAGACCTGAACCTCGCGCGCGTGCTGGTCAACGGCGCGGGCTGCTCGTTCAAGATGGACGGGCAGCAACTGGTGCTGGAGAGCCTGCCGGAAGGCAGTGAGCCGTTCGATCTGGAAATCTTCACCACTTGCGCACCCGAGAAGAACACGCAGCTCATGGGCCTGTATGTGAGCCAGGGCACCTTCTTCACGCAATGCGAGGCCGAGGGCTTTCGCCGCATCACGTACTTTCTGGACCGCCCCGACGTGATGGCCAGCTACACCGTGACACTGCGCGCCGACAAGGCGAAGTATCCGGTGCTGCTGTCCAACGGCAACCTGGTGGAAGAAGGCAAGTTGCCCGATGGCCGCCACTTTGCGAAGTGGGTCGATCCGCACAAGAAGCCCTGCTACTTGTTCGCACTCGTCGCCGGCCAGCTGGTGGCGCGTGAGCAGCGCATCACCTCGCGCAGCGGCGGCCAGCACCAGCTGCAGGTGTATGTGCGCCCGGGCGACATGGACAAGACCGAACACGCCATGAACTCGCTGATCGCCAGCGTGGTCTGGGACGAAGCCCGCTTCGGCCTTCCGCTCGATCTGGAGCGCTTCATGATCGTCGCCACCGCCGACTTCAACATGGGCGCGATGGAGAACAAGGGCCTCAACATCTTCAACACCAAGTACGTGCTGGCCAACAGCGCCACCGCGACCGACACCGACTTCGCCAACATCGAATCGGTCGTGGGCCACGAGTACTTTCACAACTGGACCGGCAACCGCGTGACCTGCCGCGACTGGTTCCAGCTGTCGTTGAAAGAAGGCCTCACCGTCTTCCGCGACCAGGAATTCAGCATGGACCTCTGCGCCGAGCCCTCGGCGCGCGCGGTCAAGCGCATTGAAGACGTGCGTGTGCTGCGCACCGCGCAATTTCCCGAAGACGCGGGCCCCATGGCGCACCCGGTGCGGCCCGACAGCTACGCCGAGATCAACAACTTCTACACCGTCACCGTGTACGAAAAAGGTGCCGAGGTCGTGCGCATGATGCAGACCCTGGTGGGACGCGACGGGTTTGCCAGCGGCATGAAGCTCTACTTCGAGCGCCACGACGGTCAGGCCGTCACTTGCGACGACTTCGCACAGTCGGTGGCCGATGCCAATCCCCACAGCGATCTGGCGCGCCTGCTGCCACAGTTCAAGCGCTGGTACAGCCAGGCCGGCACACCGCGGCTGCGCGCCGAGGGCGTGTATGACGCCGCTGCACGCAGCTACACGCTCACGCTCTCCCAGAGCTGTGCGCCCACGCCCGGCCAGGCCGATAAGGAACCCTTCGTGATCCCGGTCTCGCTCGGTCTGCTCAGTGCCGACGGCGTCCAGCTGCCACTGCAGCTCGCCCATTGGACCCAGCCCGAAATGGGCAGCCGCACGCTGGTGCTCACGCAGCCCAGCGAGAGCTTCACCTTCGTCAACCTCGACAGCGAACCCGTGCCCTCGCTGCTGCGCGGTTTTTCGGCCCCCGTGGTGCTCGACTGCCACTACACCGACGCCCAACTGCTCACCCTGCTGGCCTTCGACACCGACTCGTTCAACCGCTGGGAAGCCGCCCAGAGACTGGCCCTGCGCCGCGCGCTCATGGCCATCCTGAGCGACGACCCGGTGCCCGCTGCCCCGCTGGATGCGGCGTACCTGGGCGCCATGCGCGACGTGTTGCGCCACCCCACGCTGGACGCCGCGTTCAAGGAACTCGTGCTCACGCTGCCGAGCGAAACCTACATCTCCGAACAGCTGGGCGAGGTGGACCCGCAGCGCGTGCACGCCGTGCGCGAAGCCATGCGCCTGCAACTGGCGCAGGCCTTGCAGGCCGACTGGGCCTGGGCGTTTGATGCACACAAGGACAACGGGGCCTACCGCCCCGACCCGGTGAGCACCGGCCGCCGTGCGCTCGCCGGCATGGCACTCACCATGCTCTGCCTGGACGCACGCACCAGCGGCGATGCGGTGTGGCCCGGCCGCGCTTACCAGCGTTTCAAGGACGCCGGCAACATGACCGACCGGTTCAACGCCTTGTCGGCCCTGGTGGTGAGCGACCACGCCCTGGCGCGCGATGCACTCGCCCGCTTCCACAGCATGTTCCAGAACGAAGACCTGGTGCTCGACAAGTGGTTTGCCTTGCAGGCCGGCGCGCCCGACCGCGGTGGCAACGTGTTGCCCGCGGTGCGCCAGCTCATGAAGCACACCGACTTCCACCTCAAGAACCCGAACCGCGCCCGCAGCGTGATCTTCAGCTACTGCAGCGCCAACCCGGGCGCCTTCCACCGCACCGATGCGGCGGGCTATTTGTACTGGAGCGAACGCGTCATCGAGCTCGATGCCTTCAACCCGCAAGTGGCCGCTCGCCTCGCCCGCGCGCTGGACCGTTGGAAGAAACTCGCCGAGCCCTACCGCAGCGCCGCCCGCGAAGCCATCGCCCGCGTGGCCGCCAAGCCCGACCTCAGCAACGATGTGCGCGAAGTTGTGACGCGGGCCCTGGCAGACTGAAACGAAAACCCACCATGACCAAACGCATTTCCCTCACCCGCTATCTCGTCGAACAGCAACGCGTTGACGGCCACATCCCTTCCCAGCTGCGTCTGCTGCTCGAAGTGGTGGCACGCGCCTGCAAGAGCATCAGCCAGGCCGTCAACAAAGGCGACCTGGGCGGCGTGCTCGGCGCGGCCACCACCGAAAACGTGCAGGGCGAGATGCAGAAGCAGCTCGACATCATTGCCAACGAGGTGCTGATCGAAGCCAACGAATGGGGCGGCCACCTCGCCGCCATGGCCAGCGAAGAAATGGAAGGCATCTACGTGGTGCCCAACCGCTACCCGCAGGGCGAATACCTGCTGCTGTTCGATCCGCTCGACGGCTCCAGCAACATCGACGTGAACGTCAGCATCGGCACCATCTTCAGCGTGCTCAAGATGCCCGAAGACGACCGGGGCGTGGACGAAGGCGACTTTTTGCAACCCGGGCACCGGCAAGTGGCCGCTGGCTACTGTGTGTACGGCCCGCAAACCACGCTGGTGCTCACCGTGGGCGACGGCGTGGCCATGTTCACGCTCGACCGCGAGCAAGGCTCGTTCGTGCTCACCAAAGAGAACGTGCAGATACCGCCCGACACCAAAGAGTTCGCCATCAACATGAGCAACATGCGCCACTGGGACGAGCCGGTGAAGCGCTATGTGGACGAATGCCTGGCCGGCAAGGAAGGCCCCCGCGGCAAAGACTTCAACATGCGCTGGGTGGCCAGCATGGTGGCCGATGTGCACCGCATCCTCACGCGCGGCGGCGTCTTTTTGTACCCCTGGGACAAGCGCGAGCCCGACAAGCCGGGCAA
>NZ_JALHLX010000112.1:0-3653 GCF_022844385.1 Hydrogenophaga sp.
GAAAAAGTCTGCATGGCGGAACTCCAGGCGGCCTGCAAAGGTCTGGCACTGGGTAAATACTGTGGCATGCGCCACGCCCATTGAGTTCCACTGAAAGTCCCATGAAACCGACGCCGATGCGAACCCTTCTCTGCGGACTCTGGTTGACCAGCTCCATGGTGTTTGGCGTGTCTGCGCAGACACTGAGTTCGCCGCTGCCATCGGGCGCCGCGCCACACCCCGGAGCGGGCGACGGTGCCGCGTTGCCTCAAGGGCAGGGCGCCGGCGTGCACAGCCCGCTGAGCCCGTTTGCTCCTCTGCCCAAGCGCAATGATGTGGTGGCCTGGTCCACGCTCACCGACGTCACGACCAAGGTCGAGAAAAAACGCATCGTGCCGGTGTACCCCGCGCCCGTGGCCGCGCTCAACCAGAAAACGCTGCGTCTGCAGGGCTACATGATGCCGCTGGAGCCGGGTGAGAACCAACGCCACTTCCTGCTCGCGTCGGTGCCGCTCACCTGCGGTTTCTGCACACCGGGCGGACCCGAGAGCATGGTCGAAGTGCGCACCAGGACCCCGGTGAAATACAAGCTCGAAGCGGTGGTGGTCGAGGGCACTTTTCACGTGCTGCAGAACGACCCCTACGGCCTGTACTACCGCATCACCAACGCCGTGGGCGTTCCCTAGCGCGGCTACCATCGGCGGGTGAACCTTGCTGCCCACCCCGCCGTCGCGTCCCTCACCCCCGTCTTTTTGCTCATGGCCATCGGCTTTCTTGCCGGGCGGCTGCAGTGGATCCGCGACGCCTCGGTCAAGGACTTGTCCAACCTCGTGTTCCTGGTGCTGATCCCGGCACTGCTGTTTCGCACCATGAGCGCGGTGCGGTTCGAAGAGCTCGACCTGCGACCGGTGCTGGCCTACTTCCCCGCCGCGCTGCTGCTGTTGGCTGTGTCCATCGCCTGGCGCGGCTTCAACCGCACCAGCGTGGTGATGGGCATGGCCGGCGTGTTCTCGAACATGGTGATGATCGGCATCACGCTGGTGGAACTGGCCTACGGCAAGGCCGGCTTGGTCACGTTGCTGACCCTGGTGTCGGTGCATGCGCTGATCCTGCTGACCACCGGATCCATCGTGCTGGAGCTGGCGGTGGCGCGCGAGGCCCGTGCAGGCGGTGAGCGTGCCCCCCACCTGTGGCAGACCGCCTTCTCAGCCATCAAGGGCGCGCTGATCCACCCGATTCCCCTGCCCATCATCAGCGGCCTGCTGTTTTCCCAGACCGGTTGGGCCCTGCCCGCAGTGATCGACAAACCGCTGCTGCTGCTGGGCAACGCCTTCGGCCCGCTCTCGCTGGTGCTGATGGGGGTGACACTGGCCAGCACTCCGCTGCGGGGCCACCTGCGCGATGCGTTGTGGATCACCGTCTCCAAGAACCTCGTGTTGCCTGTGATGGTGGGTCTGAGTGCCTGGGCTCTGGGCATCACCGGCCTGCCGCTGACCGTGATCGTGGTCGCCGGCGCCCTGCCCATCGGCGCCAACGTGTTCCTGTTTGCCCAGCGCTACGACGCCGCCCAGGAACTCACCACCGCCAGCATGGGCATGACCACGCTGGTGTCGCTGTTCACCCTGAGCTTTTTCATGCTCGCCATGTCGTGGATCAACTGACGACCGTCACTGGCTGATCTTGCGCGCTTCTTCGATCTGGTATTCGAAGTAACGCTGGATGCCGAAGGCCAGGCTGCCCATGAAGGCCACCGTGCCCATGAGCAGTGCCAGCACCAGCGTGCCGATGGTGAGCCAGTGCGTGGCGCCCGCGTTGGCGTCCGCCGGCAGCGTCGGGTTGAACCAGCGGTTCCATTTTTCGCGATCGGTCAGCGCGTAGACGATGCCGGTGAGGCAACTCGCAGCGATCGTCATGCCCAGCAGCGGGATCAGCACCCACGAGAGCTTGTCGTCCTGCCCGTAGGTGAGCACGCGGTCCACGCCCCACCAGCCCAGGGCCGCCGGAATCGGATGCAGCCAGCCGATCCAGTCGCCCAGACCCCGCAAGTAAAAACGGTGCAGCCCGAGCGTGCCCCCGAGCACCGCCAGCACGGCGGCCAGCGTCTTGTTCTTGCCGCGGCCGCTCATGCAGCGCTTTCAGGCGGCGTGGTGTCGCCGGCGCCCAGCGTCTTCTGCATCAGCACGATGTCGAGCCAGCGGTCGAACTTCCAGCCGCAGGACTGCACCACGCCCACGGTCTCGAAGCCCAGTGCCTTGTGCACACCGATGGAACCCGCGTTGGCGGAGTCCCCAATCACGGCCATGACCTTGCGCACGCCACCGCGCTCCAGCGCGGCCATCAACTCGGTCAGCAGCGCGCGGCCCATGCCCTTGCCGTGTGCGGCCGGGTCCATGTAAATCGAGTCTTCCACCGAAAAGCGGTAGGCCGGCCGGGGCTTGAACCAGTTGCCGTAGGCAAAGCCCAGCACCTGGCCGCCGTCTTCGACCACCAGCCAGGGCAGGCCTTTGGACAACACGTCGGCGCGTCGGGTGGTCATGTCGGCCAGGCTGGGCGGCGTGGTTTCAAAGGTGCCGGTGCCGTGCAGCACGTGGTGGCCATAGATGTGGGTGATGGCGTCGAGATCGTCGTCTCGGCTGGGGCGGATCGTGGGCATGGGGTGTTTCAGAGCGAACAATGTGAATCGGCGGCCGGTGCGGGCGCCGAGCGGGCTATAATCGCGGGTTTCGTGGCGTTTCGCTGGCCGGGTGGTCAGTCGTGTGTCTCAAGCGCTGCAATCAAGCGGATCGAAAGATCCAGTGATGTGCCAATTTCGGCACCTCTCCACCCGAAGGATAAATCATGGTCGTCATCCGACTCTCCCGCGGCGGCTCAAAGTCCCGTCCTTTCTACAACATCGTTGTGGCCGACAAGCGCAACCGTCGCGACGGTCGTTTCATCGAGCGCATCGGCTTCTACAACCCGCTTGCACGCGGTGGCGAAGAGCCCCTGCGCATCGCTCTTGACCGTCTGACTTACTGGACCGGCGTGGGTGCCACCCCGTCCGACACGGTGGAGCGTCTGGTCAAGCAGAACGCCGCCAAGGCCACTGTCGCGGCCTGATCCTGCTGACCGCACGGTGAGCAGCCCCGCGTCCGGCGCCTTCACGGCGTCTTCCCTTCCGGCCGATGCGGTCGAGCTGGGGCGCATACAGGACGCGTGGGGCATCAAGGGCTGGGTCCGCATCCTGCCCTACAGCGCCGACACCTCGGCGCTGATCGCTTCCCCCCACTGGTTCCTGGAGCCGCCCGAAGCCCGCTTCGCGCGCGGCTTTTCGGCGTTTTCGGGCTGTGTGGGCATCGACCTTGTCGAGGTCAAGCCCCACACCGATGGTCTGGTGGCCCAGATTGATGGCGTGAACGACCGCAATTCGGCCGAAGCTCTCAAGGGCGTGCGCATCTACCTGCCGCGCAGCGCCTTCCCGGCCACGCCCGAAGGTGAGTACTACTGGGTCGACCTGATCGGTCTGGACGTGGTCAACCGCGAGGGTGTGCCTCTGGGTGTGGTGCGCGACCTCATGGCCACGGGCCCCAATTCCGTGCTGGTGCTCGAATACACCGACACCATCGATGGTGTGGAGCAGGTGGCCGAACGCATGATTCCGTTTGTGGCGGCCTACATCGACAACGTGGACAAGG
>NZ_JALHLX010000112.1:3753-12006 GCF_022844385.1 Hydrogenophaga sp.
ATGCGCTTCGACGTCATCACGCTGTTTCCTGAACTGTTTGCGCCGTTTCTGCAGCACGGCATCAACCGCCGCGCTTTTGAATCGGGTCTGGTCGACGTCCACCTCTGGAATCCGCGCGACTTTGCCGAGGGCAACTACCGCCGCGTGGACGACCGCCCGTTCGGCGGCGGCCCGGGCATGGTCATGATGGCCGAGCCGCTGTGGCAATGCTTGCTGGCGGTGCGCGCGGAACGCGATGAGCCCGACAACGCTCGCGCACCAGTCGTCTTGTTTTCGCCCATTGGCGAAGCCCTCAACCACACCGGCGTTGAACGCTGGTCGGCCAGCCAGGGCGCGGTGTTGCTCTGTGGCCGCTACGAGGGCATTGACCAGCGTTTCATCGACGCCTGTGTCGACCAGCAGATCAGCCTGGGCGATTTTGTGCTCTCGGGCGGCGAGATCGCTGCCATGGCGCTGCTCGATGCGGTGGCGCGGTTGCAACCCGGCGTGTTGAGCGACGAGGGCAGCCACCAGCAGGACAGCTTCAACCCCGCGCTCGACGGCCTTCTTGACAGTCCGCACCACACACGTCCCGAAGTCTGGCAAGGCCCGCAAGGCCCGATGCCCGTGCCCGAGGTGCTGCTGGGTGGGCACCATGAACGCATTGCCCGCCACCGGCGCGAGCAGAGTCTGCTGGTCACCGCCCGCCAGCGCCCCGACCTGCTCGCCCGTGCCCGGGAACAGGGTTTGCTCGACGCCGCCGACCAAAGTTTCCTGCGCGCGCAGGGCTTGCTATAATCCAAGGCTTTTCGATCCTCTACCGGCCGCCGCGACCGGGTCAGCCCGCAACCCCAGCAGATCTTCTGCAACAGGTTGGACAGGGCCCCTGCCGGATTCGTGGCCTTTAGTGCAGCGCGGGAATGATCGACGAACAGGAAACCATGAACCTCATCCAGACCCTAGAGCAAGAAGAAATTGCTCGCCTCGGCAAAGTCATTCCGCCATTCGCCCCTGGCGACACCGTGATCGTCAGCGTGAACGTGATCGAAGGCACCCGCAAGCGTTTGCAGGCCTACGAAGGTGTGGTGGTTGCCCGCCGCAACCGTGGCCTGAACTCCAGCTTCATCGTGCGCAAGATCTCCAACGGCGAAGGCGTCGAGCGCACCTTCCCGCTGTACAGCCCGCTGATTGCCAAGATCGAAGTCAAGCGCCGCGGTGATGTGCGCCGTGCCAAGTTGTACTACCTGCGCGAGCGCAGCGGCAAGTCGGCACGTATCAAGGAAAAGCTGGGCGCCAAGGCTGCATAAGCCTTTGCTCGCTCCGCCAGCAAGAAAAAGCCGCTCCCCGGAGCGGCTTTTTTGCGTCTGGCCTATGCTCCTCCACCCATGACTCAACTGTTGCCCGCTTTCGATCCCCGCCTGGTGCCCATCGTCAATGCAGAGGAGATCACGCACCCTGCCCATCCGGAGCGCCTCACGGCCAACGGACTGCGTCAGCTGTTTGCCAACCCGCCGATCTGGACGCCCGAGCTGGTGCGCGAGATCAAGTTTGCCAATCGGGCACCTGCCCATGCGGCCGTGATGTTGCCGCTGGTGATGCGCGACGAACTCACCCTGCTGCTCACCCAACGCACGGCCCACCTCTCCACCCATTCGGGCCAGATCGCCTTGCCCGGCGGCAAGATCGATCCCACCGACGCCGACCCTACCGCCGCAGCCCTGCGCGAAACGTTTGAAGAGATCGGCATTGCGCCCGAGCGCATCGAAGTGCTGGGCACCCTCCCCGTGTACGTCACCGGGACCTCGTTCATCGTCACGCCGGTGGTGGGGCTGGTGCAGCCGGGTTTCGAGCTCGTGCCCAACCCCTATGAGGTCGACGACGTGTTCGAGGTGCCGCTGTCCTTCCTCATGAATCCGCTGCACCACCGTCGGCATGCGTTCGACTTCGAAGGGGTGGTGCGCGAGTGGTATTCCATGCCCTACCAGGACGGTGACCAGGAGCGCTTCATCTGGGGCGCCACTGCGGGCATGCTGCGCAATTTCTACCGGCTGCTCAGCGCCTGAGTGGCCACAGTGGCCTGCGATGTTCAGGCCACTATGATCGACCCATGGGTTTTTTCGCCATCCTCATTGCCTTGCTCCTGGAGCAGGCGCGTCCACTGGCCTACGACAACGTGGTGCATGGTGCGCTGCGCGGTTGGTCACGCACGGTTCGACGCAACCTCGACGCGGGTGAGGCCTCACATGGCTGGGTGGCCTGGTCGTTGGCCGTGGGTGTGCCTGCGATCACCGTGGCACTGGTGCACTGGGGGTTGTGGTGGTTCAGCTCGGTTCTCGCTTTTGTGTGGATGGTGGCGGTGCTGTATGTGACGCTGGGTTTCCGGCAGTTCAGCCACCATTTCAGCGAGATCCGCAACGCGCTCGAAGAGGGCAACGATGCGCTGGCGCGCGAGAAACTGGCTGGCTGGCTGCGTGTGGACGCCTCCAGCCTGCCACGCAGCGAGCTGCTGCGCCAGGTCATCGAACATTCGGTGCTCTCGGCGCACCGCCATGTGTTCGGGGTGCTGGTGTGTTTTGTGGTGTTCTGGGCCCTGGGGCTGGGGCCGGCCGGCGCGGTGTTTTACCGCTCGGCCGAATACCTCTCGCGCAACTGGCGCGCTCGCCCCGATGGCACGCCGAGCGTCGCCCTGCAGCAGGCCGCCGCCAAAGCGTGGGCTTTTGTTGACCACGTGCCCGCGCGCGTGACGGCGTTGGGCTTTGCGGTGGTGGGCAACTTCGAGGAAGCCGTGGCCAGCTGGCGCGGTGATGCCGAACGTTTTGCGCCGGGCAGCAACGGTGTGGTGTTGGCCGCCACTTCGGGAGCGCTGAATGTGCGACTCACGCCGCAGCCCGATCCAATGGTTGTGCCCGACGAGGGTGACCCCGGCAGCCGGCCCGAGCCGCAACTGGCCCATCTGGGCAGTGTGGTGGGGCTGGTGTGGCGCGCCGTGGTGCTGTGGATGCTGCTGCTCGCGCTCGTCACGCTCGCGCGCTTCTGAGCCGCCTCAGTACTTGCGTTTGTCGGACAGCTCGGCGAACAGTTCGCGGTACAGGCGGTAGCGGTTCTCGCTGATCGCCAGCGGATCACCCCCGGTCACTTCCGCATCACCCGTCTGCACATGGGCCACCACCGCACAACCCGGCTCGTGCAGGTGGGTGCAGTTGTAAAAGCGGCAACTGCCCAGCGTGGCGTTCAGGTCGGGCATGAGGTGCGCGAGCTGCATGGGTTCGATGTGGTTCAGGCCGAATTCCTGAAAGCCCGGTGAGTCGATCAGCGCGGTGGTGCGCTCGGCATCCACCCAGTACCAGGAGGTGCTGGTCGTCGTGTGTTTGCCCGAATTCAGTGCACGCGAAATCTCGCCGGTGAGTGCCTTGGCCGTGGGCACCAGCCGGTTCACCAGCGTGCTCTTGCCCACGCCCGAGGGCCCGAGCACCAGCGTGCGTTGGCCGGCCAGGCGCTGCTGCAGCGCGTCCAGGCCGTCGTCCCCTCCCGCGTCCTGCCCTTCGGCCTTCAGGCGCAGCGGCATCACCGTGCAACCCATGCGGCGATAGGGATCGAGGCGCGCCCAGGCGCGGTCAAACGCGGGTTGCAGGTCGCTCTTGTTGAGCACGATCAGCACCTCGATGCGCTCGGCCTGGGCGGCGATCAGGGCGCGCGCCAGCTGGCTTTCGGAGAACTCGGGGTCGGCGGCCACCAGCACCAATACCTGGTCGAGGTTGGCGGCGAAGGACTTGGTGCGCATCTCGTCCTGGCGGTAAAACAGGTTGCGCCGCTCGCTCACGCGCTCGATGCTGCCTTCGTCGCCGGTGATCTGCCACTGCACCTGATCGCCCACGACCACCGGGTTCTTCTTGCCTCGGGGGTGGCAGATGCGGCGCTCGCCGTCGGCACTCTCCACCATGCAGTGGCGGCCATGGGCGGCCACCACCAGGCCGGTCTGGAGATCGGCCATCAGGCCTTCTGCAGTGCGTCCACCGCACCCGCGCAGTGGAAGTCGCTCACCGAGATGCCGCCCACGTCGTGCGTGTTGAAGCGCACCGTGCAGCGGCTGTAGCCCAGGGCCATGTCGGGGTGGTGGTCTTCGCGGTGGGCGATCCAGGCCACGGCGTTCACGAAAGCCATGGTTTCGTGGAAGTTGGCGAAGGTGAAGGCCTTCTCCAGCGCACCGTCGATCAGTTTCCAGCCCTGGGCGGACTCGCCGTTGAGCTGGGTGAGCTGGCTCACGATTTCGGTGGCCGAGAGGGCGCGGCGGTTCTGGTGAATGGGGTTCATGGTTGACTTCATGCGGCGGTCTGCAAACGCGTGAGGCGCTCGCTGGCCGGTGGGTGGGAGTAGTAGAAGCGCGCGTACACCGGGTCGGGCGTGAGCGTGCTGGCGTTGTCCTTGTAGAGCTTGAGCAGGGCGCTGGCCAGATCGGCGCCATTGGTGTGTTCCACGGCGTAGGCGTCCGCTTCAAACTCGTGTTTGCGCGAGAGCTGCGCCATCAGCGGCGACAGGAAGAAAGTGAGCAGCGGCACCACCATGAGGAACAGGATCAGGGCGAGGGCGTCGTTGGGCGTGTCCAGCGAGGGCATGACGCCCAGGCCGCTGTAAAACCAGGCCTGGCTCGACACCCAGCCCAGCAACGCAAACCCGGCCAGGCTGAGCGAGAACAACAGGACGATGCGTTTGATGATGTGGCGGCGTTTGTAGTGGCCCAGCTCGTGTGCGAGCACGGCGTCGATCTCTTCGGGGCTGAGTTGTTTGAGCAAGGTGTCGAAGAACACCACACGCTTGGCCGCGCCGAAACCGGTGAAGTAGGCGTTGGCGTGGGCGCTGCGCTTGCTGCCGTCCATCACGAAGAGGCCCTTGGCAGCGAAACCGCAGCGCTGCATGAGGGCGTTCACGCGGGCCTTCAAGGTCTCGTCGGCCAGGGGCTCGAATTTGTTGAACATGGGTGCGATCACCGTGGGGTAGAGCACCAGCGCCAACAGGTTGAACACCATCCAGGCACCCCAGGCCCACAGCCACCAGACCGGGCCGGCCGCGCCCATGAGCCAGAGCACCAGCGCTGCAATCGGAAGGCCGACCAGCGCGCCGACCAGGGTGCCCTTGAGCAGGTCACCCAGCCAGAGCGAGAGCGTCATCTTGTTGAAGCCGAAGCGTTCTTCGATGCGGAAAGTGGCGTACCAGCCCAGCGGCAGCGTGATCAGCCCGCCGATGATGGCAAACGAGCCCAGCAACGCGAGTTGTTGCACCATGCCGCCGCCCAGGGCCGCCAGCAGCGTCTGGTTGAGCCAGTCGAGGCCGCCCAGCAGTGTCCAGCCGAGCAGCAACGCGGCGTCGATGGCGATCTCCAGCAGGCCGAATCGCGTTTTGGTGATCGTGTAGTCGGCGGCCTTCTGGTGGGCCGTCACCGAGATGGTGTCGCTGAACGCTGCCGGCACGGTGCCGCGGTGGCGGGCCACGTGGCGGATCTGCCGGCTGGCCAGCACGGTGCGAATGACCAGGCCGAGCACCAGCAGGGCGCAGAAGAGGGCGGTGAAGGCAAACGAGGCGGTGTCCATGGGTGGGGAGTCTATCGAAGAGCGCCTGCGCCAGATGGCTCTGGGGCCATGGCCAGCCGGGCGTTCTGGCCGATCGGTGAAAATCGCAGGATGACTTCTGCCCCCACCCCGGCCGACATGGCCACGGCGCCCGCCGCCACCGACACCCCCACCCTCGCCAAAAGTGACCAGAACCTGGTCTGGATCGACTGCGAGATGAGCGGCCTGGACCCCGAGAAAGAGCGCCTGCTGGAGATCGCGGTGATCATCACCGGCCCGAACCTCACGCCGCGCATCGAAGGCCCGGTGCTCGTGATCCACCAGAGCGACGCCGTGCTGGGCGCCATGGACAACTGGAACAAGGGCACCCACGGCAAGAGCGGCCTGATCGACAAGGTCAAGGCCAGCACGGTGACCGAAGAACAGGCTCAGGCCGAGCTGCTGGCCTTCATCGGCAAATATGTGCCGCGCAGCGGTTCGCCCATGTGCGGCAACACCATCAGCCAGGACCGCCGTTTCCTGGTGAAGTACATGCCCAAGCTGGAGGCGTACTTTCATTACCGCTGCCTGGATGTGAGCACGCTCAAGGAACTGGCCAAACGCTGGCGGCCTGAGGTGTACGACGCCTTCAAGAAGCAGCAGAAGCACACCGCGCTGGCCGATGTGCACGAGTCCATCGACGAGCTGGAGCACTACCGCACGCACTTCCTGCGCTGAGCGCGGCAGCTCCTTCGCATCGGCCCTTCAGCGGATGGGCGAACAACTTCAACATGACAAAATCGTGACATTCACGCGAGATTCACATGCCCAAAAAAGCCCGTAGCCGCTTCATTTCAAAGCACCAGGAGGCCCTGCAGCTGGGTGCTGCGGTGCTGTTCCTGATCCTGGTGGGTGTGTACGCCTCGCTCACCGGTGCGTCCACCATCGGTTTGGCTTCGTCCGCTGTCTGGCTGCTGATCGTGGCCGCCAGCGTAGGCGCCTACATGGCCATGAACATCGGCGCCAACGACGTGGCCAACAACATGGGCCCTGCGGTGGGCTCCGGCGCCATGACCATGGGCTGGGCCATCGTGGTGGCCGCCGTGTTCGAGGCGCTGGGCGCCATTGTCGCCGGGGGCGAGGTGGTGGGCACCATCAAGGGCGGCATCATCGATCCGGCAGGCATCAACGACCCTGCGCTGTTTGCCTGGGTGATGTTTTCGGCCCTGCTGGCCGGCGCGCTCTGGCTCAACCTCGCCACAGCGGTGGGTGCACCGGTCTCCACAACGCATTCGATCATCGGCGCCGTCATGGGCGCCGGCATTGCCGCAGGCGGCTGGGGGCTGGTCAACTGGGACACCATCGGCGCCATCGTCATCAGCTGGATCATCTCGCCACTGATGGGTGGTGCCATGGCCGCCGCCTTCCTCTACCTCATCAAACGCAGCGTGACCTACCGCAGCGACAAAACCGACGCCGCCAGCCGCGTGGTGCCGGTGCTCATCGCGCTCATGGTTTGGGCCTACACCACCTACATGCTGCTCAAAGGCGTGAGCCAGCTGGTCAAGGTCGGATTCTTCACGGCGCTGGTCATCGGCGCGGTGGTGGCCGCTGTGGTGTGGTGGTTCATCCGCAAACCCATCGGCCGCATGGCCATGCGTCAGGACAACAGCAAGGACGGCGTGAACCGCCTGTTCACCTGGCCACTCATCTGCTCGGCCGCGCTGTTGAGCTTTGCCCACGGCGCCAACGACGTGGCCAACGCCATCGGCCCGCTGGCCGCCATCTACGAAGCGGTGAAGACCGGCGCGATCGCCACCAAAGCCGGCACGCCACTGTGGATCATGGTGCTCGGTGCCCTGGGTCTGGCGATTGGTCTTGCGCTGTACGGCGCGCGCCTGATCCGCACGGTGGGCAAGGAGATCACCGAGCTGGACAACATGCGCGCCTATTCGATTGCCATGGCCGCCACCCTCACCGTGATCGTTGCCTCACAGCTCGGCATGCCGGTCTCCACCACCCACATCACCATCGGTGCGGTGTTTGGTGTGGGCTTCCTGCGCGAGCTGCTCAAGGTGAACTACGCCAAGATGGAGGCGGTGGTGTTTGCCGGCCATCAGGGCGCCGACCGCGCGGAGGTGGAGGCCTACCTGCAGCGCTTCGAGGCGGCCGAGGTGCAGGAGAAAAAACGCATGCTCGACGAAATGAAGCGCCGCACCAAACAACGGCAGGCGACCGAAACCGCCGAGGGCGCCTTGCTGGCGAAGAAGGAGCAGCGCGCCATGAAGAAGGCGATCAAGAAAGAGATCGTCAAGCGTTCGGCCGTCATGCGCATCGTGGCCGCGTGGATCGTCACCGTGCCCGCCACGGCGGTGCTCGCGGCCATCCTCTTCTACATCGTCAGGGCAGTTCTCAGCTGATCGCGAAAAAGAGTTCAGGGTTTTCCCTGAACTTCAGGCTATAATCAGCGGCTTCGCAGGCAACTGCGATGATTTGTGCATCTGCCTCACACACAGGCCCCCCGATTGCAACGGTGGCGCGGTCCTTCAAAAGACCGCACCACCCGCCAGACCCTTCAAGGTCAGGCCCAACGGATGGGGACCATTCGCTCCCAGCGTCACCGGAATCTTTCCAGGCTGACCGAAGGCGCGTAGACCGTTTGATGGTTGATGTTTTGTAACCACGAACGGATCTAGCGCCATGGAGCGGCCACCCCACTGCGGGTCGGCTG
>NZ_JALHLX010000113.1 GCF_022844385.1 Hydrogenophaga sp.
CGCACCACGCTGGACGCGCAACTGCAGCAACTGCAACAGAGCAACGCCGCCAAGCTCGACGAGATGCGCGCCACGGTGGACGAAAAACTGCAGACCACGCTGCAGGCGCGCCTGGGCGAAAGCTTCAAGCAGGTGGCCGACCGGCTGGAGCAGGTGCACAAGGGCCTGGGCGAGATGCAAACGCTGGCCCAGGGCGTGGGCGACCTCAAGCACCTGCTGACCAACGTGAAGACGCGCGGCATGTTCGGCGAGGCGCAGCTCGCGGCCCTGCTTGAACAGGTGTTCGCACCCGACCAGTACGCCACGCAGGTCATGACCAAACCGGGCAGCCGTTTCACGGTGGACTTCGCCATCAAGATGCCGGGCCGCAGCGACGACGGTGCGCCGTGCTGGCTGCCCATCGACGCGAAATTTCCGAACGAAGATTACGAACGCCTGCTCGACGCACAGCAGCGTGCCGACGCAGAAGGCGCCGAGATCGCGGCACGCGGTCTGGAGCAGCGCATCAAGCTGGAGGCCAGGTCCATGGCCGACAAGTACCTGGAACCGCCGCACACCACCGACTTCGCCATCCTCTTCCTGCCCACCGAAGGCTTGTACGCCGAGGTGCTGCGCCGGCCGGGCCTGATGGAAGTGCTGCAGCGGGAATACCGCGTGACGCTGGCCGGGCCGACCACGCTCATGGCCATGCTCAATTCGCTGCAGATGGGCTTTCGCACGCTGGCGCTGGAGAAGCGCAGCAGCGAGGTCTGGCAGGTGTTGGGCGCGGTCAAGACCGAGTTCGGCAAGTTCGGCGATGTGCTGGCGAGGGTCAAGAGCCAGACGCAGACGGTGCTCAACACCATCGACAGCGCCGAGACACGCAGCCGCGCCATGGGACGTGCGCTCAAGGCGGTGGAGGCCTTGCCGCAAGAGCAGGCCAGCGCGCTGCTGCCGCTGGACCCCAACGACACCGGGGACGCTTGAACCCTTCGCTGCGGTCCGACCTGGCGCGGTTGATCGCGGCGCAGATCTGTCTGCACGCCTGCATGACCGGCTTCCGCATGGCGGCGCCGCTCATGGCGCTGCGCGAGGGATACAGCCCGGCCGCCGTGGGCATGCTGCTGGCGCTGTTCGCGCTGGCGCCGGTGTTCATGGCCTTGCCCGCCGGGCGCTATGCGGATCGGCGTGGTCTGAAGAAGCCAGTGGCGATGGCCGTGGGCGTCGCATCTGTCGGCGCCGCGATCGCAGTGGCTTTTCCCGTGTTCGGCGTTCTGTGTGTCACCGCGCTCACCTGCGGCGCTGCTTCGGGTCTGGCCATGATCGCGCTGCAGCGCCATGTGGGGCGGCTGGCGAACGGCCCGACCGAGCTCAAGCAGGTGTTCAGCTGGATGGCCATCGGCCCGTCCATCTCCAACTTCCTGGGCCCCTTCGCTGCGGGCGTGATGATCGACAGCTTCGGCTTTCGCGCGGCTTTCCTGCTGCTGGCGCTGCTCCCGTCTCTGGCGTGGATCTGGGTGCGCCACACGGTGGAGCACGAGCCGGTGGCGCCCGAACTGCGCCAGTCCAGCGGCTCGTCGTGGAACCTGCTGAAGGACAAGGGTTTTCGCAAGCTGATGCTCATCAACTGGATGCTCTCGTCGTGCTGGGACGTGCACACCTTCCTGGTACCGGTGCTGGGCCACGAGCGCGGCTTGAGTGCCACGGTGATCGGCTCCATCCTGGGTGCGTTTGCGCTGGCGGCCACCGCCATCCGTGTGCTCATGCCGTGGCTGGCCGCGCACCTGCGCGAGTCGGTGGTGATCGGCTCGGCCATGGGCGCCACAGCGCTGTTGTTTGCCGTGTACCCATTGGTCCACGCAGCGTGGGCCATGGCCGCCCTGTCGATCCTGCTGGGACTGGCATTGGGCTCGGTGCAGCCCATGATCATGAGCACGCTGCACCAGATGACGCCGCACCACCGCCACGGCGAAGCGCTGGGTCTGCGGGCCATGGCCATCAACGGATCGAGCGTGGTGATGCCGCTGCTGTTCGGCTCCGTGGGCGCCCTGGTGGGCGTGGGCGCGGTGTTCTGGATCGTGGGAGCCACCGTGGGACTGGGATCTCCGCTGGCCTGGACCTTGCATCCACCAAGCCCGCCTGCTCCAGAGCGCATCGATCCCTGAACGCGTGCGGTAGCACTGTGGGGGCTTGTGGGGGCGAAGTCAGGTTCCCGCAAATGGCAGCTTCTAGAATCGCTGGTTAACCTGAAAGACGTGCCGTGCTGTTGATCATTGTCCTGCTGCCACTCCTGTTGGGTACCCTGGCCACTTTGTGGCTCGGCTCCAAATCCCGTTTGCTCACGGCCCTCGCGGCCGGTCTGGTCACACTGGCCAGTTTGCTGATCCTCGTGTCCCACGCCCCCACCGTGATGGCCGGCGGCGTGGTCATGAACAGCTGGCAGTGGGTGCCCGAGATCGGTCTGAACCTGGTGTTCAAGCTCGACGGCCTGTCGATGATGTTCGCAGGGTTGATCCTGTTCATCGGCCTGCTCATCGTCATCTACGCGCACTTCTACCTGAGTCCCAAGGACTCGGTGGCCAAGTTCTACAGCGAGATGATGCTGTTCATGGCCGCCATGCTCGGCGTGGTGCTGTCCGACAACCTGCTGCTGCTGGTGGTGTTCTGGGAACTCACCAGCCTGTCGTCGTTTTTGCTGGTGGGCTTCTGGAGCCACCGCGCCGATGCGCGCGCCGGCGCACGCCAGGCGCTCGCCGTCACTGGCGGCGGTGGCCTGGCCATGCTGGGCGGTTTCGTGTTGCTGGGGCAGATCGCCGGCACTTACGAGATCAGCGCCATGCTGGGGCAGGTGGCGCAGATCCAGGCCGACCCGATGTTCGTGCCTGCCTTGCTGCTCATCTTGCTGGGCTGCTTCACCAAGAGCGCGCAGTTCCCGTTCCACTTCTGGCTGCCCGACGCCATGGCCGCGCCCACGCCGGTCTCGGCCTACCTGCACTCGGCCACCATGGTCAAGGCCGGCGTGTTCCTGCTCATGCGGCTCTACCCGATCCTCGCGGGCTCGGGCTGGTTCGAGGTGATCGTGACCACCACCGGCCTGGTGACCATGATCTTTGCCGCCTTCATCGCCATCTTCAAACACGATCTCAAAGGGTTGCTCGCGTATTCCACGGTGAGCCACCTCGGCCTCATCACCTTCCTGGTGGGTCTGGGCTCGCCGCTGGCTGCGGTGGCTGCCGTGTTCCACGTGCTCAACCATGCGACCTTCAAGGCCTCGCTGTTCATGATCGCGGGCATCGTTGACCATGAAACGCATTCGCGGGACATGCGCCAGCTCGGGGGGCTGTACAAACTCATGCCCTGGGTGGCCACGCTGTCCATGGTGGCGGCCGCGTCCATGGCAGGTGTGCCGCTGACCAACGGCTTCCTGTCGAAGGAAATGTTCCTCACCGAAGCGGTGGTGGGCACGGCCGGGGTGTGGGCCTGGCTGGTGCCGGTGGCGGTCACGCTGGGCAGCGTCTTCAGCGTGGCGTACTCGGTGCGCTTCATCCACGACACGTATTTCAACGGGGCCATCGGTGATGTGCCCAACAAGCATCCACACGAACCGCCGCTGGGCATGAAGCTGCCGTCCATGCTGCTGGTGGCGATGTGCATCGTGGTCGGCCTGTTGCCGGCGCTCACGTTCGGCCCGCTGGTGGATGTGGCGGCCACCGCACTGGCGGGGCAGCCGCTGCCTGATTACAAGCTTTCGATCTGGCACGGCTTCAACCTGCCGCTGCTCATGAGCGTGATCGCGCTGGCCGTGGGTGCTGGCCTGTACTTCTGGCTGGCGCGCGGCAAGTGGCTGCACCGCATCAGCTCCGAAGACTGGTTCGGTCCGGCCACCGGGCGCCAGATGTTCGACGGACTGATCGACGGCCTGTTCGCTCTCTCGGGCCGCATCTCGATCCGGCTGGAAAACGGTTCCCTGCAACGCTATCTGGCGTGGATGTTCGGCGCCGCGCTGGTGATGGCCGCGATTCCCCTGGCCAGCACCAACATCGGCACGGGCGACCGCGTGCTGATGTCAGCGCCTGTCCTGGCCATCGCGGTCTGGTTGCTGCTGCTGGCCACCTGCGTGGCGATTGCGTTCACGCACCACGAGCGCTTTCAGACGGTGGTGCTGGTGGGTGTGGTGGGCCTGGTGGCTTCGCTCACTTTCGTGAGTCTGTCGGCGCCCGACCTGGCTTTGACCCAGCTCTCGGTGGAGGTGGTCTCCACCGTGCTGCTGCTGATGGGCCTGGCCTTGTTGCCGCAACGCTCTCCCAAAGAGACCAAGCCGGTTCATCGCGCCGGTCATGTGGCGCTTGCGCTGGCGGCCGGTGCGGCCATGTCCGGTATCGCCTGGGTGGTGCTGACGCGCGACTTCGAATCCATTTCCTGGTACTTCCTGCAGCAGTCCATGCCCATGGGTGGCGGCACCAACGTGGTCAACGTGATCCTGGTGGACTTCCGGGGCTACGACACCTTTGGCGAGATCACGGTGCTGGGCATCGCGGCGCTGGGCGTGCTCGCGCTCATGGAGGGCATGCGCACGCGCCGGCCATTGGCCGACCCGGACGGTCGCCCCTGGACGTTTGCCGCGCAGCCTTTGCTGTTGCGCGTGGCGGCTTCGCTGGTGCTGCCGCTGGCGCTGGTGTTCACCCTCTACATCTTCATGCGCGGCCACAACCTGCCCGGTGGTGGCTTCATCGCAGGCCTGATCACGGCCGTGGCGCTGGTGCTGCAGTTCATGGCTCTGGGGCAGAGCAAGGCCGAGGCCTTGCTCCGGGCCGATGGCGGGCGCCGCTTCGTGGTGTGGATCGGCGCTGGCCTGGGCATCGCCGGGCTCACGGGTGTGGCCGCATTCCTGTTCGGCCGACCCTTCCTCACCAGCGCGCACGGCCACCCGCATGTGCCCTTGCTGGGTGAACTGCCCTTCGCCTCTGCTGCGTTGTTCGACCTCGGCGTCTACCTCACGGTGGTGGGCGCCACGCTGCTGACCATCTCGGTGTTGGGTACTGTTTCGCGCGAGACGCCTGCGCCTGTTCAATCTTCCGGGAGTGCCGCATGAGCATGGAGTTTCTTTTGGCCAGCGGCATCGGTTTTGTCACCGCCTGCGCCGTCTACCTGATGCTGCGCGGGCGCACCTTTTCGGTGGTGTTGGGCCTGTCGCTGTTCGGCTACGCCGTCAACGTGTTCCTGTTTGCCATGGGCCGGCTGTGGACCAACGCCCAGCCCATCCTGGTGGGCGAAGGCCCCGTGGCCGATCCGCTGCCGCAGGCGCTGGTGCTCACCGCCATCGTGATCGGCTTTGCCACCACCGGCTTCGTGATCGAACTCGCCCTGCGCAGCCGGCACGAGAGCGGCACCGACCATGTCGATGGTCGTGAGCCCGGAGGGCACAAATGATGTGGGCTGTGATCAGCGCCTTCTGGCTGCAGCATGCGCCCGTGTTGTCGGTGCTCTTGCCAACC
The DNA here is from genome assembly GCF_022844385.1 of Hydrogenophaga sp. Taxonomy (GTDB): domain Bacteria; phylum Pseudomonadota; class Gammaproteobacteria; order Burkholderiales; family Burkholderiaceae_C; genus Hydrogenophaga. The sequence continues at coordinate 5,475 of NZ_JALHLX010000113.1, forward strand.
TTCACTGCAGTTCTGCTGCTGCTCATCGGCGACCCGTCGGGCCTGTCGGCTCAGGGTGGTGCCCACGACGATGCCCGCCTGCGCTGGCGTCGGCGCCTGTCCATGGCGTCGATGTTGCTGGGCGCCTTCATGGCCGCCAGCCTGGTGTGGCACGCCTCGCAAGGTGAGTTGCTGGTGTACCAGTTGGGCGAGTGGCCCGCGCCGTTCGGCATCGTGCTGGTGGTGGACCGCCTCTCGGCGTTGATGGTGCTGCTCACCTACGCCGTGGCCGTGCCCGCCATGTGGTACGCCACCGGCGGCTGGGACTGCCGCGGGCGGCATTTCCACGCGCTGTTCCAGTTCCAGCTCATGGGCCTGTGCGGCGCTTTCCTCACGGGCGACCTGTTCAACCTGTTCGTGTTCTTCGAGGTCTTGCTCATTGCCTCGTATGTGTTGCTGGTGCACGGACAAGGCAAGGAGCGTTTCCGCATGGGCGTGCACTACGTGGTGCTCAACCTCGCGGCCTCGGGCCTGTTCCTGATCGGCCTGGGCATGGTGTATGCCGCGACCGGCACGCTCAACATGGCCGATGTGGCGCTGCGTGTGGGGCAGCTTACGGGCGACAGTGCGCTGATTGCGCGTGCGGCGGCGCTGGTGCTGCTGGTGGTGTTCGGCCTGAAGGCGGCCATTGTGCCGCTGTATTTCTGGCTGCCCGCCACCTACGCGTCGGCCAGTGCACCGGTGGCCGCGCTGTTCGCGATCATGACCAAGGTCGGCGTCTACAGCATCATCCGCGTGCACTGGGGTGTGTTCGGCGTGGAGGCGGGCGAAGCCGCGCTGGCGGCGCAAGGCTGGTTGCTCCCGCTGGCGCTGACCACCAGCGTTCTCGGCGTGCTCGGTGCATTGGCCGCACACAGCATGGCACGTCTGGTGGCTTACCTCACCGTGTCCTCGGTGGGCACCATCCTGGCCGGCGTGGGCCTGTTCACCCCGGCCACCTTGTCGGCCTCGCTTTACTACACGCTGCACAGCACGGTGGTGATAGCCGGCCTGTTCCTGCTGGTCGAACTCATGGCCTCGCAGCGCGGCGAAGCCCGCGACAAGCTGCAGCCCGCTGTGGCTCTGCGCGAGCCGCTCTTGCTGGGCCTGATGATGATCTTTGGCGCCGCCTCGGCCGCCGGCCTGCCGCCGCTGCCCGGGTTTCTGGGCAAGCTGATGGTGCTGGAGAGCAGCTCTGGCCTGCCCGCGCAGGCCTGGGTCTGGACCGTGGTGCTGGTGGTCGGCTTCTTCTCCATCGTGGGCCTGGCCCGCGCCGGCGTGGTGGTGTTCTGGCACGTGCAGCCCGCGCAAGATGGTGTTGGTACGTCGGGCACCAGCCTGAAGCTGCTGTCGGCCGTGTGGGCGATCATGCTGATGACGGTGCTCATGGCCGTGCTGGCTTCGCCCATCAAGCGCTACACCGATGCCGCCGCCGCCCAACTCGCCGACCAGGCGCTGTATGTACGTGCCGTGCTCGGCCCTGATCGGGCAGGCACGCCCACCATGCGACCGTACGATGGCGTGCGACCCGCGCCCACCGTCAAGCCAATGGAGGAACGCCCATGACCGCCCCCACGACCGACCGCTTGCCTCTGCGCAAGGCAAGCTGGTTAGCCCACCCGGTGCTCTCTGTGCTGCTGGGGGCGAGCTGGCTTGCCCTGTCGCACAGCCTGGAGCCGGTGCACCTGCTTTCGGCCCTGCTCATCGGCCTGATCGTGCCGCGCCTGCTGCACCCCTTTCTGGCGCCAGCAGACCGCATCGACTGGCTGGCTGCGCTGCGGCTGGGCGCGGTGGTGGTCAAGGACATCGTGTTGTCCAACATCACCGTGGCCCGGCTGGTGCTCGGCCCCATGAGCACACCCCGGCCGGCCTGGCTGCCCGTGCCGCTGGCCACCGACCATCCGCGCGTCAACGCACTGTTCGCCACCATCATCACCACCACACCGGGCACGGTGTCGTGTGTGGTTGACGAGCAGCGCCACGAGATCCTGGTGCACGCGCTCAATTGCGACGACCCCCAGGCCATGATCGACGAGATGAAGAACCGCTATGAAGCGCCGCTGATGCAGATCTTCGGCCAGCAGGCACGCACCGGGAGCGCCGCATGAACGTCCTCGACATTGCCCTGAACATCGCCTTGGCCGCGATCACCGTTTCGTTGTTGCTCTGTGGCTGGCGCCTGCTGCTCGGGCCCGAGACCACCGACCGCCTGCTCGCGCTGGACACGCTCTACCTCAACACCGTGGCCCTCATCGTGGTGCTGGGCATGCGCTGGAACACCGTCTTGCTGTTCGAAGCCGCTTTGCTGGTGGCCATGCTCGGGTTTGCATCCACCGTGGCGCTGGCGCGCTACCTCAGCCGCGGCGACGTCGTCGAATAAGGAGACACACCATGCATCCCGTTGTTGAATGGACCGCCGCGATCCTCATCGTGATCGCCGCCTTCTTCCTGATGGTGGGCGCCATCGGCCTGGCCCGCCTGCCCGACTTCTACATGCGCCTGCACGCACCCACCAAGGCCTCCACCCTGGGTGTGGGCGGTGTGCTGGTGGCCTCGATGCTGGTGTCGGCAGCGCAGGGCAGGGCGGGTGTGGCCGAACTGTTGATCACGCTCTTCGTGTTTGTCACGGCGCCGGTCTCGGCCAACCTCATGGCCCAGGCCGCGCTGCACCTCAAGCTGGCATCGCGCGCACCGGTGCCGCGCGACGCGGTGCCCGAGCGGCGGGAAGGCTGAAGCCCAGGCCGGCGAGGTAGGCGTCCATCGTGTGGCGCCCGCTCTTCTCCAGGTCAAACGCCAGCGGGTCGAGCAGCCAGTTCTGGATCAGGCCGTCCATGATCACGTGCAGACCCAGGGCCGCCGTGGACAAGGGCATGGGCAGCTTGATGTCTTCGCGGCGCACCACCTCGCGCAGCGCTTTCTCGGTCATGGCCACACACTGGTTGCGCACCAGCAGGTGGCGGTCGCGCACCGCCTGCATCTCGCTCACGTACTCCACCTTGTGCGTGGCCACCTCGAAGACGCGGCGGGTCTGTTCGTCGTTGGCGGTCTGCTTGAGCGCGTTCATCATGGAATCGCGCAGCGAGAGCAGGGGGTGGTCGGCGGCTTCAGCCTGGCCTGCTGCACAGGCCAGCGTGCCTTCCAGCGGCATGGTCACGCGCTCCATCATGGCGTTGAACAGGTCCGCCTTGTCCTTGAAGTGCCAGTAGATCGCGCCGCGCGTGGTGCCCGCTGCGGTGGCGATGTCGTTGAGCGACGTGCGCGAAACGCCATGCGCCTGAAACAGATGCTCGGCAGCATCGAGCAGGCTGTTGCGGGTCACCAGCGCGTCGGCTTTGGTGCGTCGAACCATGATGTTTGTCTCCAGAAAGCGTGCCCTTGAGGCGTGGCACGACTATACATACATTCTTGTATGTATGTATACTTCGCCGCTTTGCGATGTATCAACAAGTCAGGTCATGGCCTGCGTTTGCTCCTCGCTCACCTTCCATCCCAAGGATTCCCATGCCCGCCTTGAGCCCCATCAAGTCTGCGCCCGTCTCGCGCACCCGGTTTGTTTCAATCCCCCCAAACCACCTGCTGCGAGGCCTGTCTGTTCTGGCGCTCGCGGTGGTGTTGAGCGCATGCGGCAAGTCCGAAGCCCCAGCTGCCGCGGCCGCGGGCGGCGGAATGCCGGCTCCCGAGGTCGGTGTGATCACGGTGGTGCCGGGTGACGTGGGGCTGGTGACCGAGTTGCCGGGCCGGCTGGAAGCCTCGCGCGTGGCCCAGGTGCGCGCACGTGCCGCGGGCATCCTGCAGGAGCGGCTGTTCCGCGAGGGCAGCGATGTCAAGGCGGGTCAGCCGTTGTTCCGCATCGACGCGGCGCCGTATGCCGCAGCGCTGCAGAGCGCCCAGGCGGGCCTGGCCCGCTCGCAGGCCAACCTCACGCAGGCCACCGCACTGGCCGAACGTTATGCACCGCTGGTGAAGGAAAACGCCATCAGCCAGCAGGAGTACGCCAGTGCCGTGGCGGCGCAGAAGCAGGCCGAGGCCGACGTGGCCGCTGGCCGCGCGTCCGTGCAGACCGCCAACATCACGCTGGGCTATGCCCGCGTGACCGCGCCCATCTCGGGGCGCATCGGCCGCTCGCTGGTGACCGAGGGGGCGCTGGTCGGGCAGGGTGAGGCTACCCAGCTGGCCGTGATCCAGCAGATCAACCCGATGTATGTGAACTTCACGCAGTCGGCTGCCGAGGTCTACCAATTGCGCAAGGCCATGGACAGTGGTCAGCTCAAGGGCGCGGGCGCACAGGCTGCGGCCGTGGAGGTGGTGATGGAAGACGGCAGCGTCTATGAGCAGCCAGGCCGCCTGCTGTTCTCCGACCTCACGGTGGACAGCACCACCGGCCAGGTGACGCTGCGCGCCGAGGTCCCCAACCCCAAAGGCACGCTGCTGCCGGGTCTGTACGTGCGCGTGCGCCTGGAGCAGGCCAAGGCGGGCAATGCGATCACGTTGCCCCAGCAGGCGGTGACACGATCGGCTCAGGGCGACACCGTGTCGGTGGTGGATGCCGAAGGCAAGGTGGCCAAGCGCAGTGTGAAGGTGGGCGGTCAGCAGAACGGCCGTTGGGTGATCCTCGATGGTCTTCAGGCCGGCGAGCAGGTCATGGTCGACGGCTTCCAGAAGCTCCAGATGATGCCGCCGGGCACGCCTGTGAAAGCCGTGCCGTGGCAGGCGCCCGGCAGTGCAGCGTCTGCCCCCGCGGCCGCCGCGCCAGCGCCCGCGGCAGCGAAGTAAGGAGCGCCCGACATGGCGAAATTCTTCATTGAGCGGCCCATCTTTGCGTGGGTGATCGCGCTCTTCATCATGGTGATGGGCGGCGTGTCCATCACGCAGCTGCCGATTGCGCAATACCCGCCCGTGGCCCCGCCGGCCATCGTCATCAACGCCACCTATCCCGGTGCATCGGCGTCCACGCTGGAGAACAGCGTGCTCTCGGTGATCGAGCAGGAAATGAACGGCTCACCCGGCTTGATCTACATGGAGTCGGTGGCGCAGGCCAACGGCACCGGCAGCATCACGCTGAGCTTCGAGACCGGCACCGACGCCGCGCTGGCGCAGGTGGACGTGCAGAACCGGCTCTCTCGTGCATCGCCTCGCCTGCCTTCTGCGGTGACGCAGCAGGGCGTGCGGGTGGACCGCTCGCGCAGCAACTTCCTGCTGTTTGCCATCCTGTCCAGCGACGACCCCGCCTGGGACCCGGTGGCTTTGGGCGACTACGCCTCACGCAGCGTGGTGCCCGAGCTGCAACGCCTGCCCGGTGTGGGCCAGGCGCAGCTGTTCGGCACCGAGCGCGCCATGCGCATCTGGATCGACCCGGCCAAGCTGCTGGGCTACAACCTGAGTGCAGCTGACGTCACCAACGCCATCCGCGCGCAGAACGCGCAGGTCTCGGCCGGTGAGATCGGTGCCTTGCCCAACGTGGGCGGCCAGAGCATTGCCGCCACCGTGGTGGTCAATGGTCAGCTGGCCAATGTGGAGCAGTTCGGCAACGTGGTGCTGCGTGCCACGGCCGACGGCGCCACGGTGCGCCTGAAGGATGTGGCGCGCATTGAACTCGGTGCACAGGCCTATGCCACGTCGGCGCGCCTGAACGGCAAACCCTCCACCGGCATCGGTGTGCAGCTCTCGCCCAGCGGCAACGCGCTGGCCACCGCCGACGCGGTGCGCGCCAAGATGACCGAGCTGGAGCGCTTCTTCCCGGCCGGCATGACCTGGGCGATTCCCTACGACAGCTCGCGCTTCGTGAAGATATCCATCCAGCAAGTGGCCATCACGCTGGCCGAGGCCATGCTGCTGGTGTTCCTGGTGATGTTCCTGTTCCTGCAGAACTTCCGCTACACCATCATCCCCACCATCGTGGTGCCGGTGGCCTTGCTGGGCACCTTCGCCGTATTGCTGGCCATGGGCTTCTCCATCAACGTGCTGACCATGTTCGGCATGGTGCTGGTGATCGGCATCGTGGTGGACGATGCGATCGTGGTGGTGGAGAACGTCGAACGCATCATGAGCGAGGAGGGCTTGCCGCCGCTGGAAGCCACTCGCAAGGCCATGACGCAGATCTCGGGCGCCATCATCGGCGTGACCGTGGTGCTGATTTCGGTGTTCGTGCCGCTGGCCTTCTTTGCCGGTTCGGTGGGCAACATCTACCGCCAGTTCTCGGCGGTCATGGGCGTGTCGATCGCGTTCTCGGCGTTCCTGGCGCTGTCGCTCACACCCGCGCTGTGCGCCACCTTGCTCAAGCCGGTGGAAGCCGGTCACCACCACGAGAAAAAGGGCTTCTTCGGCTGGTTCAACCGCGGCTTCGCGCGCACCGCCAAGGGCTACGAAGGGGGTGTGGCCAAGCTGCTGCCGCGCGCTGGCCGCACGCTGGTGATCTACCTGGCCATCGTCGCTGCGGCGGTGGTGGTCTACATGCGCCTGCCCAC
>NZ_JALHLX010000114.1 GCF_022844385.1 Hydrogenophaga sp.
CGCGACAAAGCCGAGATCCTGGCCCAGGCACTGCCCTACATCCGCAAGTACCACGGCAAAACCATGGTCATCAAGTACGGTGGCAACGCCATGACCGACCCGGCCCTGCAGCAGGACTTTGCGGAAGACGTGGTGCTGCTCAAGCTGGTCGGCATCAACCCGGTGGTGGTGCACGGGGGTGGACCGCAGATCGAGACGCTGCTCAAGCGCTTGGGCAAACAGGGGCAGTTCATCCAGGGCATGCGCGTGACCGACGCCGAGACCATGGAGGTGGTGGAGTGGGTGCTCGCCGGTGAAGTGCAGCAGGACATCGTGGGTCTGATCAACCAGGCCGGTGGCAAGGCCGTGGGCTTGACCGGGCGCGACGGCGCCATGATCCGCGCGCAGAAGCTGCGCATGACCGACCAGAAAGACCCGAACCTTGAGCACGACGTGGGCCAGGTGGGCAACATCGTGAGCATCGACCCCAGCGTGGTGAAGGCCCTGCAGGACGACCAGTTCATCCCCGTGGTCAGCCCGATCGGATTCGGCGAGAACAACGAAAGCTACAACATCAACGCCGACGTGGTGGCCGCCAAACTCGCCACCGTGTTGCAGGCCGAGAAGCTGCTCATGCTCACCAACATCCGTGGTGTGCTCGACAAGGATGGCCAGTTGCTCACCGAACTCACGCCGCGGCAGATCGACGAGTTGGTGGAAGACGGCACCATCTCCGGCGGCATGATCCCCAAGATCGCCGGCGCGCTGGACGCGGCCAAGAGCGGGGTGAACGCGGTGCACATCATCGACGGCCGCGTGCCGCACGCGTTGCTGCTCGAAGTGCTGGGCAACGAGCCCTTCGGCACGATGATCAAGAGCCATTGATGAACAGGCCCCCACGCTTTCCCGCTGCGCGAGGTCCGCTGCCCCCCAGGGGGGCTGTTTCGCCTTGGGGCGGCCCGGCGGCGAAACGTTGATCCATGCGCTTGCTTTTGGTTGAAGACGACGTGATGGTGGCCAGCGGCATCAAGCTGGGGCTGTGCAACGCCGGCTACACGGTGGACTGGGTGCCCAGCGCCGAACGAGCCGAGAAGGCACTGGACAGCGAAACGTTCGACCTTGCGATCGTCGACATCGGCCTGCCTGGCATCGACGGGCTGGAGCTGACCCGGCGTGTGCGCGCGCGCGGGCTGGAGATGCCGGTGCTCATCCTCACGGCGCGAGACGCGCTGCACGACCGCGTGCAGGGGCTGGACCTCGGTGCCGACGACTACATGGTGAAGCCTTTCGAGCTGCCCGAGTTGCTGGCGCGACTGCGTGCCTTGCTGAGGCGCTCGCAGGCCGCCACCTCCGCCGTGCTGGGCTTTGGCCCGGTGGAAATGGACACGGCCCTGCGCCGCATCACGCTCGCGGGTGAACCGCTGGAGCTGGGTCCACGCGAATGGACCGTGCTCGAATATCTGCTGCTGCAGGCACCCAAGCCTGCAGCCAAGGACAAGCTGCTGCAGGCGCTCACGGGTTGGGACAAGGAGATCACGCCCAACACCATCGAGGTCTACGTCTCGCGCCTGCGCGCCCGCCTGGAGCCCGCCGGCGTGTGCCTGCGCTCCATCCGGGGTTTCGGCTACCGGCTGGAGATGACCGTGGCCCCGGGCGATGTGGCCTCGACCTGAAGGCGCAACGGCCACCGGCATGATCTGGGGGCTGCAGCGGCGCCTGCTGGTGCTGTTGCTCATCACCATCGCGCTCATCGGCGCCGTCAGTATGGTGTTCCACTTCCAGAGCGCAGGCACCGCCGCCTTGCAACAGGACCAGCGCTTGCTGCGGCTGGTGCCACTGCTGGCCGATTCCGTGGTGGTGATGGACATCGCCGGGCGCGGCCCGGCGTCGCTCGATGAACCGCTGCTCAGCGCCAGCGATGTGCTGGAAGCCCCCGCACTCGCCCTGTTGCTGGCGCCACCGGTGGATGAATTCTTGCGTGAGCGTCAGGGATTCGCCGCCTTTGGCGTGTTCGACGCGCAAGGCATCCAGTTGTTGGGTGAACGCTGGCTGCCCACCGTTCTGCCCGCCACCGACGACGCCGAATTCCTGAGCGTGGTGGAGGGCGGCGTCACTTACCGGGTGGTGGCGCAGCGCACGCGTTCGACAGCGGGTGACCTCATCGTGCTGCTGGCCGATGGGTCCGACGCGCGGCAGCATTGGGCCAGCTCGGTGCTGATGCGCGTGATGCTGCCCAACCTCGTTCTCTTTCTGGTGGCCGCCGGTGTGGTTACCTGGGGTGTGGCTCGAACGCTGCGTCCCCTGATCGATCTCAAGCAGGCGGTGGAGCGCCGCTCCCCGCGCGACCTCAGCCCCATCAGCGCCGAAACGGCGCCGGTGGAGGTGCAGCCGTTGGTGGATTCGCTCAACCGCTTGTTTGGTCTTGTCAATGCGCAGACCGAGGCACAGAGACGCTTTGTGGCCGACGCCGCTCACCAGCTGCGCACGCCGCTGGCCGGCCTGCAATCGCAGGTGGAGGCCTGGGCCCAGGCCGCGCGCAGCCTGGGCGGGAGCGACATGCTCAGCCTGCGCGCCGACCAGGTGCTGCGCTTGCGCGATGCCACGCGCCGCACCTCGCAACTGGCCAACCAGTTGCTGGCCTTGTCCCGGGTCGATGCCATGGGCGGTGATACGCAAAGCCTGCAACAGGTGGATCTGGCCGAGCTGTGCGAAAACATCCTCGGCCTTTACCTGGACGCCGCCAGCGGCAAGCAGATGGACCTGGGCCTGGAGACCGAACCCGCCCAGACACTCGGTCACGCGTGGTTGCTGCGCGAACTGCTGATCAACCTGGTGGACAACGCGGTGAAGTACACCCCGCAGGGTGGGCGCATCACCTTGCGCTGTGGCAGCGGGTCCACGCCCCAGGGAGAGCGGGTGTGGATCGAGGTGGAAGACGACGGGCCGGGCATCCTGGCCGGCGAGCGCCTGCGTGTGCTGCAGCGCTTCTACCGAGTGCCTGGCACGGCGGGCGAAGGCAACGGGCTGGGCCTGGCCATCGCCGAGGAGATCGCGCGCGTACACGCCACCCACCTGCAGCTGGACAACGGCGCAGATGGGCGTGGCCTGCGTGTTCGCGTGACGCTGGATGCGATCGCCCACTGACATCGGGTACCCCGCCCCCGTTGGGTGTGTGCGACACCGTCGGTGTGCGAAAATTCGTAACAGAACATGCCTCCCGGGCCGGCACCGCGGCCACCAGCACCCATCAGCTCACACCGATCGGACCGCCTGCCCATGACCACCAACGTCCCCGAGTCTCCTTCGCCGGAAGACGCCGCTGCGGCTGAAGCCGCCAGCGTGATCGAAGCCGCGGCCCATGCCGACAACGGTGGGCGCAAACGGCCCAAGCCGGGCGAGCGCCGCGTGCAGATCCTGGAGGCGCTGGCCACCATGCTGGAGCAGCCCGGAGCCGAGCGCATCACCACCGCCGGCCTCGCGGCGCGGCTGGACGTGAGCGAAGCAGCGCTCTACCGCCACTTCGCCAGCAAAGCCCAGATGTTTGAAGGCTTGATCGAGTTCATCGAACAATCGGTTTTCGGCCTGGTCAACCAGCTCGGCGAACGCGAACCCGATGCCAACGCACGCAGCCGCAAACTCGTCACGCTGCTGCTGCAGTTCGGCGAAAAAAATCCCGGCATGACGCGTGTGATGGTGGGCGATGCACTGGTGTTTGAAAACGAGCGCCTGCAACAGCGCATGAATTTGTTCTTCGACAAGATCGAATCGGTGCTGAAGCAGAACCTGCGCGAAGCGGCCGTGGTGGCCGGCGTTGCCACCCCCACGGTGGACGCCCAAGCCGATGCGTCGGTGATCACCGCTTTCTGCGTCGGCCGTTTGCAGCGGTTCGCGCGCAGCGGCTTCAAGCGCCCACCCAGCGAAAACCTCGAGCACAGCCTGGCGCTGCTGCTGCCGGTGACGCGGCTCTGACCGAAAGCAAGCCGCTCCCCGCGTCATGGGTGCCAGGCCACCTGGCTCAGGGGCTGTCGATCTGGTTGCATCACTCGGGTGCGGCCTTCCTCCCCGACCACGCCGTCTTGCTGGTGGCCGACGTGCACCTCGGCAAGGCCGCGAGCTTTCGCCGCCTGGGTGTGCCGGTGCCCGCCGGCTCCACCGCCACCACGCTCGAAGCATTGGGTGACGCACTCGCCTCGTTGGGCGACACCCCGGTGCAGCACCTCGTGTTCCTCGGCGACCTGCTGCACGCCGCGCGTGGACGCAGCCCCGAGCTGAGCGCCGTGGTCGGACAGGCGTTGACCGCGTGGCGAGCCAAGGCCCCGGGTTTGCGTGTGCACCTGGTGCGCGGCAACCACGACCGCGCCGCGGGCGACCCACCAGCCGAATGGGGCATCGAGCTGCAGACAGAGCCTTGGCTGGTGGGACCGTGGGCCCTGTGCCACGAACCCCAGCCCGTGGCCGGCGCCTACACGCTGGCCGGTCACTGGCACCCCTGCATCGGCTTGAGCGGCGGCGCGCGCGAGCGACTGCGCCTGCCGTGCTTCTGGTTCGGGGACCCGGCACACCACGCGGTCGGTGTGCTGCCCGCCTTCGGCGACTTCACCGGCATGCACCCCATCCAGCGGCGCCCGGGTGACCGGGTATGGGCGGTGGCAGATCGGTCGATGCGAGTGGTGCCCGAGGCGTTGCGCTGACGTTTTAGGGCCTCCGGCCTAAACAAAGTCCCCACAAAAAGTGCCGGAAGCGCGCACGTACCGGGTTTTGCGGTAAAAATAGAACGACCGTTCGATTATCCGGAAACTCCCACCTGTAACGCATGATCACCACTCCCACCGCCCGCCGTCCCCGCGCCGACACCTCGGCCCACAAACCGCTGCAAAAAGGCCAGCAGACCAAAGCCGCCATCGTCGATGCCGCGCTCGGTCTGGCCACGCAGATCGGTCTGGAGGGTCTGTCGATCGGGGCACTGGCCGAGGTGATGCAGATGAGCAAGTCGGGCGTGTTTGCGCACTTCGGCTCGCGCGAAGAACTGCAGATCTCGGTGGTGCGCGAGTACCACACGCGCTTTGAAGAAGAGGTGTTCTACCCCGCCATCAACGCGCCGCGCGGCCTGCCGCGCCTGCGCATGCTGTTCGACAACTGGATGAAGCGCACCTCGGTCGAGATCGATTCGGGCTGCATCTACATCAGCGGCGCGGTCGAGTTCGACGACCGGCCCGGCCCGGTGCGCGATGCGCTGGCCAGCTCGGTCAACACCTGGCTTTCCGCCATGCGCCGCGCGGTCGAGATCGCCATTGGAGAAGGGCACCTCGCGCCCGACACCGATGCCGCGCAGATGGCTTTCGAGATTCACGCGCTGATCCTGGCGCTGCACTACGAAGCCCGCTTCCTGCGCAGCCCCGACTCGGCCAGCCGCGCCGTGCGCGCGTTCGAGAACATCGTGACCCGCTTCGGCAACACGCAGGCGCCCGCGCCCCGCAAGACCGCCACCACATCGCCAGCCTCTGCACGCAAGCAGGGCTGATTTCCCTTTCGTTTTTTCGCAAACCCAGCACAGGAGTTTCCCCATGCCCGTTTACAACCCGCCCCTGCGAGACATGCAGTTTGTGATGCACGAAGTGCTCAAGGTCACCGACGACCTCAAGGCCATCCCGGCCCACGCCGACATCGACGCCGACACCATCAACGCAGTTCTCGAAGAAGGTGGCAAGTTTGCTTCGCAGGTGATCTTTCCGCTGAACATCAGCGGCGACACCGAGGGCTGCAAGCTCGACCAGAAGACGCACGAAGTCACCACGCCCAAGGGCTTCAAGGAAGCCTACAAGACCTACGTGGACGGTGGCTGGGCGGCACTCTCGTGCGACCCCGCATTCGGCGGCCAGGGCCTGCCGCTGGTGGTGAACCAGTGCATGTACGAAATGATGAACTCGGCCAACCAGGCCTGGACCATGTACCCGGGGCTGACCCACGGCGCCTACGCTTCGCTGCACACCTTCGGCACCGACGAGCAGAAGGCGACCTACCTGCACAAGATGACCAGCGGCGAATGGACCGGCACCATGTGCCTGACCGAGCCGCATTGCGGCACCGACCTGGGCCTCATGCGCACCAAGGCCGAGCCGCAGCCCGACGGCACCTACAAGCTCACCGGCAACAAGATATTCATCAGCGCCGGTGAACACGACATGGCGGACAACATCATCCACCTGGTGCTGGCCCGTCTGCCCGATGCGCCCCCCGGCATCAAGGGCGTGAGCCTGTTCATCGTGCCCAAGTTCAACGTGAACCAGGACGGCACGCTGGGCGAGCGCAACGGCATCTACTGCGGTGGCCTGGAGCACAAGATGGGCATCCACGGCAATGCCACGGCGCAGATCGTCATGGACGGCGCCATCGGCACTCTGGTGGGCCAGCCCAACAAGGGCATGCAGGGCATGTTCGTGATGATGAACGCCGCCCGCCTGGGCGTGGGCAACCAGTCGCTGGGCCTGACCGAAGTGGCGTACCAGAACGCACTGGCCTATGCGAAAGACCGTATCCAGATGCGCAGCCTGACCGGCCCCAAGGCCAAGGACAAACCGGCCGATCCGATCATCGTGCACCCCGACGTGCGCCGCATGCTGCTCACCGCCAAGGCCTACGCCGAAGGTGGCCGCGCGCTGGCCATCTTCTGCTCGGTGCTGCTGGAAAAGGTGCACAACCACCCCGACGAGAAGGTGCGCAAGGACAGCGACGACATGCTCTCGCTGCTCACGCCCATCACCAAGGCTTTCCTGACCGACAACGGCTTTAATGCGGCCACGCAGTGCCAGCAGGTGTTCGGTGGCCACGGCTACATCAAGGAATGGGGCATGGAGCAGTTTGTGCGCGATGCGCGCATCAACATGATCTATGAGGGCACCAACACCATCCAGAGCCTGGACCTGCTGGGTCGCAAGGTGCTGGGCAACAACGGCGCCACGCTCAAGAAGTTCGGCAAGCTGGTGGGCGCACTGGTGATGGAAGAGGGCGTCAACGAAAAGATGGCCGAGTTCATCAACCCGCTGGCCATCCTGGGTGAGCAGATCACCAAGTTCACCACCGAAATCGGCTTCAAGGGTCTGCAGAACGCGGACGAAGTGGGCGCTGCTGCAGTGGACTACTTGCGCGTCGCCGGCCACCTGGTGTTCGGCTACTTCTGGGCCCGCATGGCGCAGGTGGCGCTGCGCGAGATCGCTGCCGGCAACACCGACCCGTTCTACGTGGCCAAGCTGCAGACCGCGCGCTTCTACTTCGCCAAGCTCTTCCCCGAGACCGCGACGCTGATGCGTACGGCACGTTCGGGTTCAAAAGTGCTGATGGACACCGACGCGGCGTTGGCATAAAACCTTGCCCCCCTCCAACCACCAGGAGACTTCCATGATCAAGACCGTTGTGAGCACCCTCGCCCTGTCCTTGGCTTCGCTGTCTGCGTTCGCTCAGATGTCGCCCGTGGGCCTGTGGAAGACCATCGACGACGACACGAAAAAAGAGAAGTCGCTGGTGCGGATCAAGGAGGCCAACGGGGTCTTCAGCGGCACGATCGAGAAGCTGCTGGACCCCGACAGCAAGCAGGACGCGGTGTGCGACAAGTGCACCGACGACCGCAAGGACAAGCCCGTGCTGGGCATGACCATCCTGCGCGGCCTGAAGGCCAGCGAAGGCGATGCCACGGTGTTCGAGGGCGGCACCATCGTCGACCCGAACAACGGCAAGGTCTACCGCACGCGCCTCAAGCCGGTGGAAGACGGCAAGAAGCTGGAGATGCGCGGCTACATCGGCCCGTTCTACCGAACCCAGGTCTGGTTGCGAGTCGAGTGACCGCGCGCCTTTCCCCATTCATGGAAAACCAATGAACCGATTTCAAGTGAAGAAAGTCGCCGTGCTCGGCGCGGGCGTGATGGGCGCGCAGATCGCTGCGCACCTGGTCAACGTCAAGGTGCCGGTGGTGCTGTTTGACCTGCCTGCGAAGGAAGGCCCGAAGAACGGCATCGTCACCCGCGCCATCGAGAACCTCAAGAAGCTCAAGCCTTCGCCGCTGGGCGTGGCGTCTGATGCCGACCTGATCGTCCAGGCCAACTACGAAGAGCACATGGAGCAGTTGAAAGACTGTGACCTGATCATCGAGGCCATCGCCGAGCGCATGGACTGGAAGCTCGACCTGTACACCAAGATCGCGCCCTTCATCGCGCCGCACGCGATCGTCGCGTCCAACACCTCGGGCCTGTCGATCACCAAGCTCAGCGAAGTGCTGCCCGAGGCGATCAAGCCGCGCTTCTGCGGCATCCACTTCTTCAATCCGCCGCGTTACATGACGCTGGTGGAGTTGATCGCCACGCCGACCACCGAGCCGCAGATCCTCAACGACCTGGAGACCTTCGTCACCAGCGGCCTGGGCAAGGGCGTTGTGCGCGCCAAAGACACGCCCAACTTCATTGCCAACCGCATCGGCATCGCCGGCATGTTGGCCACGATGAAAGAGGTGGAGAACTTCGGTCTCAGCTTTGATGTGGTCGACGATCTCACCGGCAAGCGCCTGGGCCGCGCGAGCAGCGGCACCTTCCGCACCGCCGACGTGGTCGGCCTGGACACCATGGCCCATGTGGTCAAGACGCTGCAGGACAACCTGAGCCTGGAGACCGATCCGTTCTACGGCAGCTTCGGCACGCCACCGGTGCTGGCCAAACTGCTGGAGCTCAAGAACCTGGGCCAGAAGACCAAGGCCGGCTTCTTCAAGAAGGTGGGGCGCGACATCCTGCGTTTCGATCTGGACAGCGAAGACTACGTGCCCGCCGGCGAGAAGGCCGACGAGGTCTATGGCCGCATGCTCAAGCGCCCGGCCGCCGAGCGCCTGAAGCTGTTGCGCAACGCCGAAGGCCCGCAAGGCCAGTTTCTCTGGGCCATCCTGCGCAACAGCTTTCACTACGCTGCGGTGCACTTGGGCCAAATCGCCGACACCGCGCGCGACGTGGACCAGGCCATGCGCTGGGGCTTCGGCATGAAGCAGGGCCCGTTCGAGCTCTGGCAAGAGGCGGGCTGGCTTGACGTGGCGAAGATGGTTCAGGAAGACATCGACGCCGGCAAGGCACTGAGCAAAGCGCCGCTGCCCGAGTGGGTTTTCAAGGGCCCGGTGGCCGAGGCCGGTGGCGTGCACACCGCGCAAGGTTCGTGGAACCCGACCACGGGCACGTTCGACGCGCGCCGCCAGCTGCCGGTCTACCAGCGCCAGCACTTCCCCGAGCTGTTGCTCGGCGAGGCTGGCCCGAAGTTCGAGACCGCCGGCACCACGATCGAAGAGAACGATTCGATCCGCATCTGGACCCTGGACGAACACGTGTTGATCGCCAGCATCAAAACCAAGATGCACGCGATCAGCCCCGAGGTCTGCGAAGGCCTCATGGCTGCGGTGGACCTGGCCGAGCAGGAATACCAGGGCCTGGTGGTCTGGTCGGGCGACGAGCCCTTCAGCGCCGGCGCCGACCTGCAGGCCATGCTGCCGGCCTTCATGGCGGTGGGCGTGAGCGCCATCGAAGACGCCGAAGGCTTCATGCAGCAGACCATGCTGCGCCTGCGCTATGCCAACGTGCCGGTGGTGTCTGCCGTGCGCGGCCTGGCGCTGGGCGGTGGTTGTGAACTGGCCGTGTACAGCGCGCGCCGCGTGGTGCACATGGAAAGCTACATCGGCCTGGTGGAAGTGGGCGTGGGCCTGGTGCCCGGCGCCGGTGGCCTCACCTACATCGCGCGCCGCGCGGCCGAGAACGCCGAAACCTCAACCGGCAAAGACCTGCTGCCCTTCCTCACCGAAGGCTTCACCGCTGCGGCCATGGCCAAGGTGGGCACCAGCGCACTGGAGTCGAGAAAGCTCGGCTTCGTGCTGCACTCCGACGTGATCGTGCCGCACAAGGATGAACTCCTGTTTGTCGCCATCAACGAAGCGAAGAGCCTTTTCAACGGTGGTTATCGCGCACCGCACAAGCGACTGTTCCCGGTGGCCGGCCGCGACGGCAAGGCCACCATCCTGGGCAGCCTGGTCAACATGCGCGACGGCGGCTTCATCAGCCAGCACGACTTCCACATTGCGTCGCTGATCGCCAACGTGGTGACCGGCGGTGATGTGGAGCCGGGCACGCTGGTGAACGAGGACTACCTCATGACGCTGGAGCGCCGCGCGTTTTGTTCGCTGATCGTGCATCCCAAGACGCAGGAGCGGATTTTGGGGATGCTGAACACGGGCAAGCCGGTGCGGAATTGATGTGATGTTGTTGGTGTGCGTGCCCCCATCCCGGCCTTCCCCCAGAGGGGGAAGGAGCGGAGCCCGATTGACCCCTTCCCCCTCTGGGGGAAGGCAGGGATGGGGGCTCTACGCCAACCAATAACCATGCAAAACCAGGCCACTCCCAAAGCCCAAGTCAACGCCCGCGCCCTGCGGCGGGACATGACCGACGCCGAGCGCAAGCTGTGGTCGGGGCTTCGGGGTGAGCAACTGGGTTTCAAGTTCCGCCGCCAGCATCCACTGGGTAACTACATTGCCGACTTCGCCTGCCTTGAACCGAAGCTCATCGTTGAGCTGGATGGCTCGCAGCACGCGGACAACCAAGCCTACGACTGTGCTCGGGACGCGTTCTTCAAATCCCATGGCTTTGCCGTGATGCGCTTCCCGTCGAACGCACCGTTTCAGAACCTCGATGGCGTGCTGAGCGCCATCCTTCATCAACTCAACACGTTGGCGGGCATTGCCCCCATCCCTGCCTTCCCCCAAAGGGGGAAGGAGGAAGACATCGCACAAGGAGCGAACCCATGAGCAAACAGATCCAGGACGCCTACATCGTCGCAGCCACCCGCACCCCCATCGGCCGTTCGCACAAGGGCTCGTTCAAGCACCTGCGCCCCGACGACCTGCTGGCCCTCGCCCTGCGCTCCGCGCTCAGCCAGGTGCCCACGCTGGACCCCAAGGCGATCGAGGACATCATCTGCGGCTGCGCGATTCCTGAAGCGCAGCAGGGCCTGAACGTGGCGCGCATCGGCGCCATCCTGGCCGGCCTGCCGCACAGCGTGGGCGGCATCACCGTCAACCGCTTCTGCGCGTCCGGCCTGTCGGCCCTGCAGATGGCGGCCGACCGCATCCGCGTGGGTGAGGCCGACGTCATGATCGCCGCCGGCACCGAGAGCATGAGCATGGTGCCCATGATGGGCAACTCGCCCAGCCTCTCGCCCACCATCTTCACCAACACCGACGACGTGGAGAGCTACGGCATCGCCTACGGCATGGGCCTCACGGCCGAGAAGGTGGCGCAGCAGTGGAAGGTCTCGCGCGAAGCGCAGGACGCGTTTGCCGTGCAGTCGCACCAGCGTGCTGTGCTGGCCATGAAGAACGGCGAGTTCACCGACGAGATCACGCCGGTGGAAGTGACCGAGCGCAGCGTCGACCTGGAGAGCGCCGAGGTCACCACCACCACCCGCACCGTGAGCCTGGATGAAGGCGCGCGGCCCGACACCTCGCTCGAAGGCCTGGCCAAACTGCGCACGGTGTTCGCCGCGCGCGGTTCGGTCACGGCGGGCAACAGCTCGCAGACCAGCGACGGCGCGGGTGCACTCATTCTGGTGAGCGAAGCCGCCCTGAAGCGCTACAACCTCACGCCGCTGGCGCGCTTTGTCAGCTACGCCTCGCGCGGCGTGCCACCGCACATCATGGGTGTGGGCCCGATCGAAGCCATCCCGGCCGCGCTGAAATACGCCGGTCTGAAGCAGGACGACATCGACTGGTTCGAGCTCAACGAAGCCTTTGCCGCGCAGTCGCTCGCCGTCATGAACACGCTGGGCCTGGACCCTGCCAAGGTCAACCCCATGGGCGGCGCCATTGCGCTGGGCCACCCGCTGGGCGCCACCGGCGCCATCCGCGCGGCAACCGTGGTGCACGCGCTCAAGCGGCACAACAAACGCTACGGCATGGT
>NZ_JALHLX010000115.1 GCF_022844385.1 Hydrogenophaga sp.
GTTTCCAGCGAGAGCGCGATGAGCGTTTCGTATTCCTGTGCGATCTGCCGGTACGCGGCGGGTGCCGAGTTGCGGTGGTAGGCGCGCAGCGGGCCCAACATGCGCGCGGCGTCGCGGGCGTGGTAGCGCACGTCAACGCGCCGGTTGGCAGCACCCGACAACAAAAAGCGCAGGTCGAGCGGCAGTGCATAGGGCGCGATGGCTTCGCGCTGGATGATGCCGGCGTTGCCATACGACGTCTCCAGCCCCGGTGCACGCCGATCGACCAGCGCCACGCTCTTGCCCAGGGCCTGCAGGTGCAGCGCGCACCCCACGCCGACCATGCCCGCACCGAGAACCAGAACCTCGTGTTTCATGCCGAAACTCCTTCTCGCTGCTATGTTTTTTGTTGCACGTTGATGACAGCCCCACGAGCGTGCAGGGCCATCTGTTGTATCTCATGGCAAGCCCGCTTGTGACAGCCAAGTGTCACAGAGTTTTCTCCGCGCTTCGATGAAATACGCAGGACTTCCTGCATGGTGCAGGAGGCAAGGGGACCTCAGGTCCCGTGCAACCCATTGGAGCAACCCCATGAAAAAGAGCCTCATCGCTCTGGCCGTTCTGGCCACCACCGGCGCCGCATTCGCACAATCTACCGTCACGCTGTACGGCCGCATCGACACCTCGATCGGCGCCAACAAGCTCAACGGCGTGAGCACCACCCAGGTGTTCAGCGGCAACCTGACCACCAGCCGCTACGGTTTCCGTGGCACCGAAGACCTGGGCGGTGGCTTGAAGGCCAACTTCGTCCTGGAAAACGGTTTCAACTCCGACGACGGCACCCTGGGCTCGGCCAACACCGCGTTCAACCGCCAGTCGTGGGTGGGTCTGAGCGGTGGCTTCGGCGCCTTGAAGCTGGGCAAGACCGACAGCGTTTTCAAAGACATCTACGACATGGGCGTGGTCAACAACCTCTTCGACTCGGAATTCACCCCGGTCAAGATCGCCTACGCCGGTGTGTCCAACTTCAGCAGCCGTCCGAACAACCAGGTTCGTTATGAGACGCCCAACCTGAGCGGCTTCTCTGCCGGCCTGACCTACGCACTGGACGAGAACGTGGCCCCGGCCACCGCCAACTCCGAAATCACGGCCTTCAACCTGCGCTACCGCGCCGGCAAGCTGGACGTGGGCGCCGGTTTCCAGGACGAGAAGAACGCAACGGCCACGCTGGACCGCGAGTTCACGGTGCTGTCGGCCGGTTACGACTTCGGCGTGGTGCGTGTGTCGGGTCAGATCCACAACGCCAAGCAGCGCAGCGGCCTCAAGGACAGCGACTACGCCATCGGCGTGGCCATGCCCCTGGGCGCGTTCACCGTCTCGGCCGGCTATGCATCGAGCACGACCAAGAACAACGGTGTGAAAACGGCCGACGGCGAAGCGTTTGCCTTCGGCGCCACCTACGCCTTGTCCAAGCGCACCAGCCTGTACGGCGCGTACCTTGACGGCGACGTGAAGAACCCGTCCACCGGCGCCACCACGACCGACCGCAAGCTCTACTCGGTGGGCGTGGTTCACAACTTCTGATTTCCAAGCCCTCTCGAATCTCCAAGGCTTGCTTCAACCCACCGTCCGCAAGGGCGGTGGGTTTTTTCATGGGTGCAGGAACTCAGGCAGCCAGGCCCGGATTGCCGTCCATGCCGATGATGCGCGGCGTGTTGATCTGCACGCCCTTGATGACCTTCTTGTCGCGCAGGTAGCCCGAGACCACGTCCCAGATCGGATCGCCCTTGGCGCCCTCCTGCACCGATGCCCAGCCCGCCACCTTGTAGGTCTTGTCGGCCTCGATCAGCTTGCCCTTGAGCGTCATGTTGTTGACGCGCTGGCCCATGGGAGCGTTGGGTGTCATGGTGTACTGCATGCCACCCACGCGCACCATGTCGCCACCCTGCTGGTAGTAGGGGTCCGGGTTGAAGATGTTGTCGGCCACGTCTTCCATGATCTCCTTGATCTGCGCGCCGGTGAAGGTGTTGAGCGTGGTGGCCGGGTAGGTCAGCGCCATCTGGTCCATCATGCGTTCGTAGGTGATGGTGTCGCCCGGCAGCAGCGAGGTGCCCCAGCGCACGCCGGGTGAAAACGCCATGTCGGCGCCCTTGTTCTGCATCAGCGCGTCGCAGATCACCTGGTCCCACGAACCATTGAAGTTGCCGCGGCGGTAGAGCAGGTCTTCGGTGACGGCCAGCTTTTCTTCGAGCTTGTCCTTGTACGGCGCGCGCACCTTGTCGATGTGCGCCTGCATGGCCGCGTCGGCCGGCAGCAGGTTGGAGAAGATGGGCAGCAGCTTGTATTGAAAGCCCTGCACCTTGCCACCGCGTACGTCGAAGTCGAGCACGCCGAGGAACTTGCTGTTGGAGCCGGCGTTGGTCACCAGCGTCTGGCCACCGGCGTTTTTCACCACGAAGGGCGCGGGCATGCCGTCGTGCGTGTGGCCGCCCAGAATCGCGTCGATGCCGCGCACGCGCGAGGCCATCTTGATGTCCACGTCCATGCCGTTGTGCGAGAGCACCACCACCACTTGCGCGCCCTTGCCGCGCGCCTCGTCCACCATTTTCTGCATGTGCTCGTCCTGGATGCCGAAGGTCCAGTCGGGCACCATGTAGCGCGGGTTGGCGATGGGTGTGTAAGGGAAGGCCTGGCCGATCACCGCCACCTGCACGCCGTTCATCTCGCGCATCGCATACGGCTTGAAGACCATGTCTTCGAAGTCGGTGGTCTTGATGTTCTGTGCGAGGAATTCCATGTTCCCCTTCAGATCTTTCTCGACGATCTCCTGCACACGTTTGGCGCCGAAGGTGTGCTCCCAGTGCGAGGTCATCATGTTCACGCCGAGCAGCTTGCAGGCGTCCACCATGTCCTGGCCGTTGGTCCACAGCGAGGTGGCCGAGCCCTGCCAGGTGTCACCGCCGTCGAGCAGCAGCGC
Organism: Hydrogenophaga sp.; assembly: GCF_022844385.1. Classification (GTDB taxonomy): domain Bacteria; phylum Pseudomonadota; class Gammaproteobacteria; order Burkholderiales; family Burkholderiaceae_C; genus Hydrogenophaga. Next base: position 2,957 of record NZ_JALHLX010000115.1, read on the forward strand.
GTTGGGCCGGCTGGCCTTGAGCTGTTTGACCAGCGTGGCCATGTGCGCAAAACCACCGACCCGGCCGTAGGTTTTGGCGGCCTGACTGAAGTCGAGGTACGAGAACGCATGGGCCTGGGCGGTGCCGGGCTTGAGGCCGAATTGTTTGAGCAGCTTCTCGCCCACGATGTGCGGCGGGCGGCCCACCGCCTCGGCCACGCCCAGGTTCACATTGGGCTCGCGAAAGTAGATGGGCGTGAGCTGCGCGTGGCAGTCGGTGAAGTGCAGAAAGCTCACGTTGCCGAACTTCGGCACGTTGTACAGGCGTTCACCGGCGCCGGGCGCTGCGGCCAACACATCGCGGTGGTTGAGGGCCATGCCGGTGGCGCTGGCCACGGCCAGCACCTGCATGAATTCACGGCGGCTGAAGCTCATCTCTGTACCTATAAATAATTGATCGCTGATATTTGCGCGAAATTTTTTAGCGAGAAACCCCGGTTGCCTGAAGCAACCGGGGTTTGGTGGTCACTTGTTGACCGGAGAAGCCGGGTCGAGCAGCAGGGCCATCACGTCCTGCAGCTGCTTCTGGTTCAGGATGCCCATGTGGCCTGCGCGCGGCATTTGTGAGCAAGCGTTGTAGGCGCGCGCGTTCCACAGCTTGCCCCAGGTGTATTCCACGATGGCTTTGCCACCGGCGCTGTTCGGGTCGGTGACGCCACGCAGCTTGCCGTAGTTGTAGAGGCTTGGGCCCAGGGTACCGAAGGAGATTTCTTCCTTGCTGATCATGTGGCAGTTGTAGCAATTGCCGCCGTTGGCGGCGCCTGCCTGGTCGGTCCAGGTCAGGCCGCGGCCGCTCTGGGCGATCTTCTCGCCCTCTTTCCAGTCACCGAGGAACTTGCCGTCGGTGGGCCATTTCACGGTCTTCATGTTGGCCTCTTCGATGGCCTTGCTCATCTTCTCGTCCAGCGGCTTGCCGGTGGCGTCGGCCACCGCGCACTCGGCGTTGGCCTGGTCCTGGTTGAGGCGGTCCAGGGTGGCAATGCCACGCGCCTGGAACGAGTTCTTGAGCATGTCGGCGGTGGCCTTGTTCACGTCGGCCGGCGACGGTGCTGAAGAACAGGCCGACAACACGATCGCGACCAAGGGGAGCAACACGAGGGAATGGATTTTTTTCATTTTTGTCTCTCCAGATCAGCGCTTGATGGCCGGCACGATGGACTCGGCCGACTTCGAGTTCACACCCATGTAGACCGACAGGGCGATGGTCGCGTCGCTGCCAAACTTGGGCTCGGGCCAGCGCATCTGGCGGAAACAATCGTTCAGGCGCAACTGCATGCCCCACATCTGCGCGTTGGACACGCGGTAGGCCGGCCAGGCCGCAAAGCCGATGCCGTCGCCGGGGTTCTTGGTGAGGTTGGGCAGGTCTTGCAGGCGGATGCGTTTGTCGTCGCTGCCATGGCAAGAAGCGCACGAGAAATCGTGCGTGCCGCCGCGCGTGAAGAACAACTGCTTGCCGGTCTCGAACATCATCTTTTCCTGCGCATGCTTCTGCGGCAGGTTGAACTTCATGCCCTTGGAGGCCGTGGCCACGTAGGTGGTGAGCGCGGTCACGTTGGCCATCTCACCGCGGCCAAACGCCGTCTTGGCAATGTCTTCACCCTTGAAGCCCTGCAGCGTTTCCATGCAGGTGATCAGGCGCGTCTCGAGATCCTGCACGCGGCCGGTGTCTGCAAAGTACCTGGGCAATTCAACAAACGCTCCCTTGATGACCCCGGGCCCCTTGCCCAGATCGCACTGTTCCATCGATGCCATCTTGGGACCGCGCTTCTGTTTCCAGAGCTCTTCACCCTTCATCTCGAACAGCTCGGCCGGGTTTCCGTCCTGCAGCATTTCGCGGTACTTGGCAATGCCTTCGGCGGCGGTGCCTTGCGCGTTTGCTGCGCAGGCAGCAGACAGCGCCGCCAGCGCCATGAGTGATCGGGGCAGGGTCTTCTTCATGGGGTCTCCTCTTGTTATTGCATCCGGAAAAAACGCGATTCGGTTCAGGCGATCACAGCTTCGTCGGTGCGGGTGGCGCCCTTGTTGTCCACCCATTTCACGATGACCTTGTCGCCCTTGGCGCCGCCCTTGAACTTGAACGACAGGAAAGGGTTCTGCGACACGGCGCCACTGAAGGCGGCCTCAAGCACGACCTTGCCGTTGTGGGTGGCTTCCACATCCTTGATGTAGTGGCCGGGAACGAGGGCGCCGGCAGCGTCCCTGCGGGTGCCCGGCTCCATGATGTGGGACATGAGCACGCGGACGGTGGTTTCGTCGCCAGCAACAGCGGCGCGGATGCGCATCGGATCAGCCATGGTGGACTCCTGGAATTCGGTGGGTGAATGGGTGTGGGGATGTTGTCGAGGGTGTGGGGGCCATCAGCCGCCGCAACCGCCGAGCGTGACCTTGGTTTCCTTGAAGGCCGAGAACAGCTTGCCATCGGCCTTGACCACGGCGAACACGTTGGAGCTCTGGCCCATCTTCAGACGCGTTTGCACGTCGGCAGCGGTGCCGGCGGGAATCTTGAAACCGGCGGCCATGGGCGTGGGGTTCTTCTCGACGATCAGGTAGATCTCGGTGGTGTTGGGCAGCTTGCTGACGGCGCCCACGGGCACCACGGCACCGTTTTCGGCGATGTCGGGGGCGACCACGGTGATCTGGTCACTGTTGGCGGCGGTGCCACCGAGGGCCTTGACCGCATCGGCCATGGACTTGACGTCGAAACCGGCGCGGTCCATGGCGGCGTGCGCCTGGCTCTGCGAGATGAGGCCCAGCGACACCAGCGTGGCGAATGCCCCGGTGGTCTTGAGGGCGACGCGGCGTGAGTTGTTCATGAGGGACTCCTGAGAAATGAGGAAAGGGCGAGAGTGTACGGTCGGGGTCACTGATCGGGTGCGCCAGCCAGGATCCACCCTGCCAGCAACTTGAGTTCGTCGTCTTTCAACTGGGCCTGGGCGGGCATCGGCACCGGGCCGTAGATGCCGGATCCGCCCGATTTGATGCGGGCAGCCACCTTTTCAAGGGCGTCGGCCTGGCCTTTGTGTTTGGCCGCCACGTCCTTGTAGGACGGACCCACCATTTTTCTGTCCACCGCATGGCAGGCCAGGCAGGCGTTCTTGGAAGCGAGCGCCTTGGCCGCCGCAGCGTTCTGAGCGAAGGCGGCGTTGCTGGTCAAGGCCAGCAGCGCCACGGCGAGCAGCGAGGTTGAAAACATCGTCATAGGTTAAGCACTCCTGTTCAAACGGTTCATGGGGAATACGAGTACATGCAAATATTTAAGCAGGCGCTCAGAAGCACCGAAAGGCTGTGTTTTCGGCTGCACTCATTTGGCGCCGGCGGCGATCCACTTGGCAATGGTGTCGGCGTCGGCGGCACTCATCTGCGCCTGGGGCGGCATGGGAACCGCACCAAACACGCCCACGCCGCCTTCGCGGATCTTTGCCGAGAGATAGGCTTCCAGGCGCTCCTTGCCTTTGTGCTTGGCGGCGATCTCGGTGAAGCCGGGGCCGACGATCTTTTGCGCCATGCCGTGGCAAGCCGTGCAGCTGTTGGCCGCCAGCAGGGCCTTGACATCACCGCCGGCGGGCTTGGCCGCAGCGACCAGCACCGGCGCCGGACGAGGGCCCGTGCCCACCGGCGCAGTGGGTGGTGGTTTGGTCGTGTCGGCACCGCGCACCGGGCCGATCACGCGGTTCTGTTCCTGGATGTTGCCGTGTGCGTCGCGCGCAAAGTCGGGCAGGAAGGAGCGGATGGTGGTTTCCACCGGGCAGTCTTTCATGCAGGCCACGTTCTTCACATCGCCCTTCCCCTCGGCCTTCCACAGCGGTTCGTAAAACACCATGCCGTTGCGGTTGGGCATGCGCTTTTGCACCTCGGCAATGTTCTGGTCACTCAGCGTGAAGTCGGCCGGCACCACCTCGGACAGGCTCAGGATGTAGGCCAGCACGCCGTACACCTCGTCGGGCTTGAGCGACTTGGGCGCGTTCCAGGGCATGGCGCGGTTGATGTAGTCCCACAGTGTGGACACCGTGGCCACCTTCATCATGGTGGTCTTCTGCGGGAAGGTGCTGCCCGGCTCCAGGTTCTTCACCCGGCCGCGCTCGATGTCGGCCTTGGTGGTGCCGCCCACGATGGGGGTGAACACCTCGTTCGATTCACCGAAGCTGCCGTGGCAGGAGGCGCACTGCGCTTCCCACACCCGTTCGCCCAGGGCCACACTGCCGGCGCCTTTGGGCAAGCCCTTGAAGTCGGGTCGCACGTCGATGTCCCAGGCCTGAACCTCGGCCTTGGTGGCGTCGCGCCCGAGGTTGTGCCAGGGTGGAGTCTGGGCAAAGGCGGCGGTGCTGATGAGCGCGGCGGCGAAGAAGGTCAGGGTTCGCATGGCGGGCCTCATCAATAGACTTGCACGTTCGAGACTTCGCCGTTCTCGGCGACCCGCCACGACTGGATGGCGTTCTGGTGGTAGACCGAGCGCGTGCCGCGCACCGCCCGCAGCTGGTTGATCTTGGGTTGCACATAGCCGGTGCTGTCGATCGCCCGGCTCTGCAGCACAGCGGGCTTGCCGTCCCACACCCAGTCGATGTTGAAACGCGTGAGCGCCTTGGGCAGCACCGGGCCTTCGATGCGCGCGGTGCGCCAGTTGCGCCCTCCGTCCACGCTCACGTCGACCCGCTTCACCGTGCCCCGGCCCGACCACGCCAGGCCCGTCACGTTGTAGTAACCCTTGTCCAGCAGCGTCTGGCTGCCCGAGGGCGTGGTGATCACGCTCTTGCATTCCTGGATGCCGGTGTACTGGCGGTGCGTGCCGTCGGGCATGTGGTCGATGTAGTGGATGGCCTCGTCTTTGGTCGCGTACTTCTGGTCGCCAACCTCGATGCGGCGCAGGTACTTCACCCAGCTCACACCCTGCACGCCCGGCACCACCAGGCGCAGCGGGTAACCGTTTTCCGGGCGCAGCATCTCGCCGTTCATGGCCCAGGCGACGATGCAGTCGTCCATGGCGCGGTCCATGCCGATCGTGCGGGTCATTGAAGATCCGTCAGCCCCTTCGGCCAGCACGAACTTGCCGTTCTTCTTGTCGTAGCCGCACATCTCCAGCAGCGTGGAGAGCAGCACACCGGTGAACTCGCAGCAGCTCACCATGCCGTGCGTGTACTGCACCGAAGGCAGCGCCACGTTGCCCCACTCGGGCGCGGAGTTGGCGCCGCATTCAATGAAGTGGATGCGCGAGACGCTGGGCAGGCGCATCAGGTCGTCCATGGTGAACACACGTTCGCGCTTGACCAGGCCGTTGACCATGAGGCGATGTTTGGACGGGTCGATGTCCCACCAGCCCTGGTGGTGTCGCTCGAAGTGCAGGCCACTGGGCGTGATGATCCCGAACAGGCCTTGCAGCGGGGTGAAGCTCACCGACGCCTGCGGCACCCGGGTAAGACCGGGGCTTTCCCGGCGCTGCAGGTTGGCCTCCCACTGGCTGGGCTTGCCATAACCCTCGGTGGCCACGCCTTGCCCCAGCCCGGTGGTGTGCGTGGGCAGCTTCAAGATGGCCTCTTCGCCCTCGGCCGCCACCGCGCGCGTGGCGGCTGTGGCGCTCGCTGCCACCCCGGCGCCCATGGCCAGCGCCTTGCCCATGAAGCTGCGACGCGCCTTGCGCGCCAGTTCCAGCTTGTCGGCACTCAGGTGGTTTTCAGGGGCGGGAAGTACGCGACCGATCGCGTCATTCAGGTTGGGCGGCATGAAATGGTTCCTTCAGGCGGCGTGGCCGCGTCGATACCTGCAACTGTATTAGTGTTTGCTGATATTTGGATAGGTATTAACCCCAGCAGGGTTTTCATGCCTTGGCGCTCCAAAAGTCTCCCCGTTACGATCCGACACACCCACGAGCGATCACACTCCAAACCCGTTGTGTTTCAAGTGGCTGCTACAGTTTTGGATGCAACTTCCTTCAACCACCCTTTTGGAGACCACGATGGGGAAATCGATCAAATGGCTGGCGGCCGGTGTGCTGTGCGCCGCCGCCTTCGGGGCGCAGGCTCAGGTGAACCAGATCAAGGTGTGGGCAGCGGCCTGTGCAAATTGCCACGGCACCAACGGGCGCGCCGAGCCGGGCATGGAATCGCTGGCGGGCAAGGACAAGGACGAAATGCTGCAGAAACTGATGGACTTCAAGTCTGGCCGCAAACCCGCAACCATCATGCACCAGCTCTCCAAGGGATACACCGACGAGCAGCTCGCGCAGATTTCCGCTTACTTCGCAGCGCAGAAGAAATAAGGAGGACACACCATGAAACGTCGTCAATTCGTACAGTCACTGGGTGCCGGCTCTGCCATCGCCGGTCTGGGCCTCATGTCGGGCTGCGCCACCACCGGCAGCAGTGCCAAGGTGGTCGTGGTCGGCGGCGGCTACGGTGGTGCCACCGCCGCCAAATATGTGCGCATGTTCTCCGACCAGAGCATCGAGGTCACCCTGATCGAGCCCAACGCCTCGTTCGTCTCGTGCCCCATCTCCAACCTGGTGATCGGCGGCCACAAGACCATGGCCGACATCACCACGCCCTACGACAACCTGAGCCGGCGCCACGGCGTGAAGCTGGTGCGTGACATGGTGGCCAGCATCGACCCCGTCAAGCGCACGGTGAAACTCGCCAGCGGCGGCGAACTGCCGTACGACCGCCTGATCGTCTCGCCCGGCATCGACTTCATGATGGACTCGCTGCCCGGCATGGCCAAGGCCGGTGCCGCCGACAAGGTGCTGCACGCCTGGAAGGCCGGCCCGCAAACGCTGGCGCTGCGCCAGCAGCTCGAAGCCATGCCCGACGGTGGCGTGTACGCGTTGTCCATTCCATTGGCGCCCTACCGCTGCCCGCCCGGCCCCTACGAGCGCGCCTGCATGGTGGCCAGCTACTTCAAGAAGGCCAAGCCGAAGAGCAAGGTCGTCATCTTTGATGCCAACGACGACATCACCTCGAAGAAGGGCCTGTTCATGAAGGCCTGGGACGAGCACTACAAAGGCATGATCGATTACCGGCCCAAGCACAAGGTGGTGGATGTGGACGCGGCCACCAACACGCTGAAGTTCGAGTTCAACGACGACTTCAAGGCCGGTGTGGCCAACGTCATCCCCAACATGCGCGCCGGCGACATCGCGGTGAAAACCGGTCTGGCCACGGCCAACGCCCGCTGGTGCGAGGTGGACTTCCTCACCTTCGAGTCGAAGGCGCACAAGAACATCCACGTGCTGGGCGACGCCATCCAGATCGCACCCGCCATGCCCAAGTCGGGCCACATGGCCAACCAGCACGGCAAGACCTGCGCGGCCGCCGTGGTCTCGCTGCTGCAGGGCAAGGAAGCCCCGTCGATGCCGATCTACGCCAACACCTGCTACAGCTTCGTGACCGCCGAAGACGTGGTGCATGTGGCCAGCGTGCACAAGTACGACGCCGAGAAAAAGACCATGCTGACCGTGCCTGGCTCGGGCGGGGTCTCCAGCGCGGCCAACGAACTGGAAGGCCGCTACGCCCTCGCCTGGGCGCGCAACATCTGGGCCGACACCCTGGCCTGATCCACCGCCACGCCCTGGTCGAGGCCAGGGCGTTTTTTGCGTTTGAATATCCGTTTGAGGTTATGCAATGAAGCTTCCGACACCCACCCGCCTGCTGCTGGCTGTGGCCGCCGCCAGCGCCTTGCTGGGCAGCGGCGGCGCGTGGGCACAGGCCGACGAAGCGCGCGCCAAAAAGATCGCCGGGGGCTCATGCTTTCTCTGCCACGGGGCCAACGGCGAATCCACCAGCGAGGTGTTTCCGCGCCTGGCCGGGCAGCACGCCGGCTACATCGCGCGCCAGCTTGAAGCCTTCAAGAGCGGCCAGCGCAAGAGCACCGCCATGGCCGACATGGTGGCGCGGCTCACGCCCGACGAAATGCTGGCCCTGGGCGCGTACTACGAAAAAATGAGCCTGCCGCGCGAAGAAGCCAAAGACCCCCAGCTCGCCGCCATGGGCCGCTACGTCTATCACAACGGCAACAAATTCAGCGGGGTGCCCGCCTGCGCCGCCTGCCACGGCAGCGCCGGAGAAGGCACCGCCACCCTGCCCCGCCTGGCCACCCAGTTCTCGGGCTACCTGCACAACCAGCTCAAGTCGTTCGGCAAACGCGAGCGCACCAACGACAACGCCGTGATGCACGCCGTGGCCGACAAGATGACCGAACTCGAAATGGCTGCGGTGGCGGAGTACCTCAGCAGCAAATGAGGTGCGCGCCGGGCAGCGCCATCCCGCATCGGGACTGGTGCCATCGGTCGATATGTCAGACCCCACGCTGCACCAGCGAATCCGGACTCAAGGCCCGTCGTCGGGCCACTCCTGAACGACACGGCCGGCGATGACGTCGCGCAGCCAGGCTTCTCTTGCGGGGCGCCTCAGATAGTCCCGCCAGGCATCCACACCGAACTGGCTCGGGTTGGCCAGGTGGTTGAGTGTGTTGATCTGCAGGGTGCTGCTGAAGCCTGTGCCGGAAAACCGGGCCAGCAGGCGGCCACGCAGTCCCGGCTCCATCGTCGCGAACATGACCACGTACGCCACGTACTCGTGAGCAGGCACAGGCAGCTTGCGGGGCTCGGAGTGGCAGCCCACCACCGCATGCGCCATCTCGTGCGCAGCCAGCGCCCGGTAAAGCTCACGGTCCCGCTGCATCTGGAACCATTCACCACCCGCCTCGAACTTTCGGTAGGTGAGCAGCTGGATCTTTCCCGCGTTGCGAAGGTAGCAACCCAGTGCCCGGTCACCCAGCTCTGGGGGCAGTTGCTGCACCAACTCCACTGTCGTGGCCGGCGGGGAGGCGAGTCCCGCCCGAGCCAGGAACTGCAGCGCCCGTTCCAC
>NZ_JALHLX010000116.1 GCF_022844385.1 Hydrogenophaga sp.
ATCGGCCAGGTGAACGTGGCGGTGACGCAGCTCGACCAGATGACGCAGCAGAACGCCGCGCTGGTGGAAGAGAGTGCGGCGGCGGCACACAGCCTGAAAGACCAGGCGAACCGGCTGGCCGAGGTGGTGCGTTTGTTCCGTCTGTCGGGTCCGGCGCACGCCTGAGGCGCCTGGCGCGATTGACATCCCCCGGCAGCGGCGGCACGGAAATGCCGCTCTGCCTATACTGTTCCGGGTAACGCCCCGGTCTTCGCGGGGCACCCGCCTGGAGACCGCCGCATGAACGCCCGCCTGCCCCACGCCCTGCCCCCGCTCGACCCTCAGGCCTTGCAGGCCCACATCGGCGCCGCCTGGCAGCAGACCATCATTCCCGAGCTGGTGCGCTACATCGAGGTTCCGGCCAAGTCCCCCGCGTTCGACCCCGATTGGGCGAGCCACGGCCTGCTGGACCGCGTGTTGCGCGGCGCTGCCGACTGGGTGCGGGCGCAGAAGGTGGAGGGCCTCACGCTCGAAGTGATCCAGCTCGACGACGCCCGAGGCGTGCCGCGCACCCCGGTGCTGTTCTTCGAAGTACCGGCCTGCGCGGGCCAGGACGGAACGCCGGCCCCGTCTTCCGGCCAGACCGTGCTGATGTACGGCCACCTGGACAAACAACCCGAGTTCACCGGCTGGCGCAGCGACCTCGGCCCCTGGACGCCCAAGATCGACAACGGCAAGCTCTACGGCCGTGGCGGCGCAGACGACGGTTACGCGGTCTACGCCAGCATCGCCGCGCTGCAGGCGCTCAAGGCCCAGGGTGCGGCGCACCCGCGCATCGTGGGCCTGATCGAAACCTGCGAAGAGAGTGGCTCGGGTGACCTGCTGCCGTATGTGGACGCGCTGCGCGCGCGCCTGGGCGACGTGGGCCTGGTGATCTGCCTGGACAGCGGCGCCGGCAACTACGACCAGCTCTGGCTCACCACCAGCCTGCGTGGCATGGCCAGCGGCGTGCTCAAGGTCGAGATCCTCACCGAAGGCATCCATTCGGGCGACGCCTCGGGCCTGGTGCCGTCGAGTTTTCGCATCATGCGGCAGGTGTTGGACCGCCTGGAGGACAGCGCCACCGGCCGACTGCTGCCCGCGAGCTTTCACTGCGAGGTGCCGGCCGAGCGCGTGGAGCAGGCGCGCGCCACCGCCGCCATCCTGGGCGACGAGATCTACAAACGCTTCCCATGGGCCCACCACGACTGCGGTGGCTCCACCGTGTTCGCCCTGCCCACCACCACCGACCCGGTGGACGCGCTGCTCAACCGCACCTGGCGGCCCACGCTGTCCGTCACCGGCGCCGATGGCTTTCCCGAGATGCGCAACGCGGGCAACGTGCTGCGGCCCTACACCGCGTTCAAGCTGAGCCTGCGCCTGCCGCCCCTGGTGGACGCACCGGCCGCCGTGCGCGAACTCAAGGCCCTGCTGGAAGACAATGCGCCCTACCAGGCCAAGGTCACGTTCGATGGCGAAGGGGCGGCCAGTGGCTGGAACGCACCGGCCACCACACCGTGGTTCGAAAGCGCCTTGCAAGACGCCTCGCAGGCGCACTTCGGTGCCGGCTGCGGCACCATCGGCCAGGGCGGCACCATTCCGCTCATGAACATGCTCAGCAAAGGCTTCCCCACCGCGCAGATGATGGTGTGCGGCGTGCTGGGTCCCAAGAGCAACGCACACGGCCCGAACGAATTCCTGCACCTGGATTACGCGCAACGCCTGACCGCCACGGTGGCTCAGGTCATTGCCCGCATGCCCTGAGCCAGCCCCGTTTCATTTCCATCCCTGTGCCGACATGACCGACACGACCCAGGCTCCCTTCACCCTGCGCGACGGCCTCAACCTGGCCCTGTACGACTGGCCGCTGCCCATGCGGCGGCGCCCGCGCGGCGTGGTGCTCATCGTGCACGGCCTGGGTGAACACGCGTGGCGTTACGACGCTGTGGCTCGCCGGCTCAACGAATGGGGGTTTGTCGTGCGCGCCTACGACCAGCGTGGCCACGGCGACTCGGGCGGTGCGCAGGGCACGCTGCCCGACGACGACACCTTGCTCGAGGACCTTGAAGAAGTGCTGGACGACACGCGCCGCCACATCGCCGAGCCGTGGTCCTGCCCGCTGATCCTCATGGGCCACAGCATGGGCGGCTTGGTGTCGGCCACCTTCGTGCAACGCGGCCTGGGCAAGGTCGACGGCCTGGTGTTGTCGTCTCCCGCGCTCAAGGCCGGCATCGGCGCGCTCCAGCGCAAGCTGATCGGGCTGCTCTACCGCTACGCGCCCAACAAGACCCTGTCCAACGGGCTGGACGCCAGCAAAATCTCGCACAACCCGGCCACGGTGTCGGCCTACAAGAGGGACCGCCGCGTGCACGACCGCATCTCGGCACGGCTGGCGCATTTCATCGACAGCAACGGGCCGCGCGTGCTGGCCGCAGCACCGGGCTGGAGCGTGCCCACGCTGCTCATGTACGCGGGCGACGACCACCTGGTGAAACCCGAAGGCAGCCGCGTGTTTGCCGCGGCTGCGCCGCGCAACACCGTGCACGCCCAGGCTTTCGAGGGCCTGTACCACGAGATCTTCAACGAGGCCGATCCTTCGGCCGTCTTCGGCACGCTCAAGGCGTGGCTGGACGTGCAGGCCCCGCTGCCCCGCGCTGCCTAGCGGCGTGGCTGCATCAGGCCGCCGAGCAGGCCCATGAGGTCGCCCGGTGCCGGGTTGCTCTGGCCACCGAGCAGGGCGCCGAGTGCACCCAGGCCGTTGTCGGCGGGCACCTGGCCTTGCGGCGTGAGCTGGTCGATGAGGCCGGGCAGCAGATCGGCCAGCGCGGTGGAGGCCTGATCCTGGTTGCCGCCGAGCTGTGCGGCAATCATGCCCATGAGATCGGGACCGAGGGCTTGGCCGAGCTGCGCGGGGTTCACCGGCTGGTTGGCACCGGTGCCCACCCAGGATTGCGCGGCATCGCCCAGCCCGGCCGACTGCAGCTTGGCCAGCAAGCCCTGCAGACCACCCGCGTTGTTGAGCAGTGTGCTCACCAGCGTGATCAGCAGTTGCGGACTCAACCCGCCGGAACCGCCCGCCGGTGCCGCGCCTGTGCTCCGCTGGGCGCCCATGGCGGCTTCGGTGGCCGCGCCGATCAAAGAGTCCAGCAATCCCATGGCGTACCTCCGTGAAGCCGTTGAATCATTTGGGATTGTGGGCCTGCCGACCGCGCCACGCAAGCCAGATCAGGGCCAGGGCGGTGAGCGCCAGGGGCAGCAGCGAACCCACGTTGAGCCACTGCCAGCCCTGCGTGGTCACCAGCGCGCCCGAGGCGAACGAGGTCAGCGCCATGGTGGCGAACACGCAGAAGTTGATGGCGGCCTGAGCCCTGTCTTTTTCTTCCGGGCGGTACGACTGCAGCGAGAGCGTGGTGCTGGCGGTGAAGAGGAAATTCCAGCCCACGCCGAGCAGGAACAGCGCGATCAGGAACTGGTGCAACTCCACGCCCGAGAGCGCAATGGCCACGCATGCCACGTTCAGCGCTACTCCCACGCCCATGATGCTGAGCGTGCCGAAGCGTTTGATGAGATGGCCGGTGAAGAAGCCCGGCGCGAACATGCCGATCACGTGCCATTCGAGCACCAGGGCCGCGTCTTCGAACGGGAAGCCGCAGACCTGCATGGCCAGCGGCGTCGCCGCCATCAGCAGATTCATCACGCCGTAGCCCAGGGCCGCGCCGGCGGTAGCCACGATGAACACCGGCTGACGCATGATCACGCTCAAGGGCCGTCCGGGGGCGGCGTTGGCGGCTTTGGGCGGCACAGGCGGGAAACGCACAAACGCCATCACCGCCATGGAAACCAGGGCCACCACCGCCAGCGACACGTAGGCGCCCACAAAAGGCACCTCGAACAGGGTGCGCGTGCGGCTGGCCAGGTTGGGCCCGAGCACCGCGCCCACCAGTCCACCGGCCAGCACCAGCGAGATGGCTTTTTCGCGGAACGCCGGCGCGCTGAGTTCGGCCGCGGCGAAGCGGTAGAGCTGGCCATTGGCGCTGTAATAGCCGGCGATCACGGTGGCGGTCACCAGCAGCCAGAAGTTGTGGGTCGTCACCGCCCAGGCGCACAGCAGGGCCGATCCCAGCGCCACCAGCAACCCGATCTGGAACGAGACCTTGCGCCCGAAGGCGCTTTGCGTGCGCGCCACCAGCGGCGTGGACAGCGCGCCGCCCACCACGTAGCCCATCACCGGCAGGGTGGCCATCCAGCCCAGCGGCGCCAGTGAGAGGCCCACCAGGCCGTTGATGGCGATGAACACCACGTTGTTGGTGAGAAACAGGCCTTGTGCGGCGGCGAGCAGCCAGAGGTTTTTGTTCATAAGCCACCGTTTATACAAGGTGGCATCGCCAGGACAGTGAATCAGCCGCTGGCCAGAGTGAGCGCGGCGAGTGCTGCGGTCTCGGCCCGCAGTACGCGCGGGCCCAGGGTCACCGGCACAAAGCCGGCCGCGCGGGCCACAGCGTCTTCATGCGGGTTCAGGCCGCCTTCGGGGCCGCTGAGGAACAGCACCGGCGTGTTGCCGGCCACCGATTGCAGGGCCTGGGCGAGCGGCTGCGTGCCCTCGGCCAGCGAGAGCAGGCAGCGCAACTCGGGCCCTGCGTCGACCACCGGCGGCAAGCCTTTGAGCCAGGCGTTGAAGTCGGCCACGGGTTGCACCGTGGGCACGCGGTTGCCGCCGCACTGTTCACAGGCCGCAATGGCCACCGACTGCCAGTGCGCCTGCTTCTTGGTGGCGCGTTCGCCCGCCAGCCGCAGCACGCTGTGCGCGGTGTGCAGCGGCTGCAGGTCGGCCACGCCGAGTTCGGCGGCCTTCTCCACCAGCCAGTCCATGCGGTCGTTGGCGGGCATGCCCATGGCGAGCGTCACGTTGCGGCCCGGTTCGCGTTCGATGGTGGTGTGGGCGCCCACGGTCACCTCCACGTCGGAGCGGCCCATGCGGGTGATGGTGGCCTCCCACTCGCCACCCTCGCCGTTGAAGAGCGTGATGCTCTGCCCGGGCTGCAGGCGCAGCACCTGCACATGGCGCGCGGCGGACGCGGGCAGGCCCAGGCTCTGGCCGGCGAGCAGTGGCGCGGGGCAGTGAAAGCGCGGCATGTCAGACCCGCCCGAACGCGTAGCCCGATGCGGCCTGCAGGCCCTCGACCTCGTCGATCAGTTGCAGGAAGGGACCGAGTGCCCGGTAGCGGTGGGCGGTGTGGCGGATGTAGCCGATGAAGCGCGGCGCGTCGGCCAGATACTTCGGTTTGCCGTCGCGCAGCGTGAGGCGCGCGAAGATGCCGGCCACTTTCAGGTGGCGCTGCAGGCCCATCCACTCGACCGAGCGGTAGAAAGCGCCGAAGTCGGCGTGCCAGTCTTCGAAGTCCATCAGGCCGGCCTTGCGCGCCTTTTCCCAGTAGCGCACGGTCACATCGATCACGAAGTCCTCGTCCCAGGTGAGGAAGGCGTCGCGCATGAGGCTGGCGATGTCGTAGGTGATGGGGCCATGCACCGCGTCCTGGAAATCGAGCACGCCGAGCTGCTGCGCGGCCGTGTCGCCGGGCTGGCGCGGCAGCATCAGGTTCCTGGGCATGAAGTCGCGGTGAACGTAGACGCCCGGGGCGTTGAGGTTGTGCGCGACGATCGAGTCGAAGGCCTTCTGCAAGGTGTTGGCCTGCGTGTCGTTCAACTGAAACTGTTTGTGCTGCTGCAGGTACCAGTCGGGAAACAGCTGCAGCTCCCGGCGCAGCAGGGCTTCGTTGTAAGGCGGCAGCACGCCAGGCTTGGACGACAGTTGCCAGGCCAACAAGGCGTCGAGCGCCTGCATGTAGCGCCCGTGGTTGGCTTGCGCGTTGTCGGGGTCGATCCCATCCAGCATGGTCTGGTGGCCCAGGTCGCTCAGCAACATGAAGCCCTGCGGTTCGTCCCAGGCCAGCACCTCGGGTACCAGCAGACCGGCTTCGCGCATGAGCGTGGCCACGTGCACGAAGGGCTGGCAGTTTTCGTGCGCAGGCGGCGCGTCCATCACGATGAGGCTGTGCCCGGCCTGCGTGTCGATGCGCAGATAGCGCCGGAAGCTGGCGTCGGCGGAGGCGGCGCGAAGGGTCGTGGGCAGCAGACCCAGCCGCCCGGTGAGCGGGCGCAGCCAGGCCGAAAAAGCGGCTTCCCGTTGGGGATCGGCCCACTCGACAGCGGTGTTGGCAGCGGTGTTGGACAGGGTCATGGTGGAGGGTGCTTTTTCGCCGCTGGTCAACGAGCCGCGCGCGGGATCGCGCAGTGGATAATGGCCGCTGATTCTACAAACCCCCTGTGCCGATCCGCGGGCCCCGCACGCTTTTGATCGACCTGGTCAACGACTTCCTCCCCTTGAATCGCCGCACCCACCCGCCCTGTGTTCCAGCCCTGCCCGGTGGGCACCTGCAACCCCGTCTCCAGGCGGCGCCGGTGGCGCTGGCGGTGCGCGGCCTGATGGCTGCGCTCGCGCTCGGCGCGCACACCCTGGGCCATGCCCAGTCGGGTGACGGCGACGAGGCACCCCGCCCCGCCGTGTCGCTGCGCTCCAGCGGCATGTTGCTGGAGACCTTGCCCGAAGACGCGAAGCAACAGGCGCCCACCTTCGTTTCGGGTGAACGCATCGAAGGTCAGACCGACGGCATCACGGCGGTGGAGGGCAAGGCCGAACTGCGCCGCCACGACACCGTGATCCGCGCCGACCGGCTGCAGCTGGACCAGCGCACCAACGAGGCCCAGGCCAAGGGCAACGTGCTGATCAACCGCAGCGGCGACCGCTTTGAGGGTCCCGAACTCAAGCTCAACGTCGACACCTTTGAGGGCACATTCACGCAGCCCACCTTCAACCTGCTCAAGAACGAAGGCAAGGGCGACGCCAGCCGCGTGGACTTTCTGGGCGAAGACAAGGCCGTGGCCCACGATGCGCGCTATTCCACCTGCCCACGCACACCCGGCGCCGACTGGATGCCCGACTGGCTGGTGCGGGCCACCAAGATCGAATTCGACAACGTGGCCCAGACCGGCACGGCCACCAACGGCGCGCTGGAGTTCAAGGGGGTGCCCATTCTCGGTTGGCCCTATTTCTCCTTTCCGCTGACCGATGCGCGCAAGTCCGGCCTGCTGCCGCCCACGCTGAACATCGACAACATCAGCGGCCTGGAAGTCACGCTGCCCTATTACCTGAACATCGCGCCCAACCTGGACGCCACGCTCTACCCCACGCTGATGAGCAAGCGCGGCGTCGACCTGGGCGCCGAGGTGCGCTACCTGCAGCCCACCTATGCCGGCCTGGTGCGCGGCGCCTTCCTGCCGTCCGACCCGCTGCGCGACGCCAACCGCTGGGGCTACACCGCTCAACACAACCAGAACCTCACCGGCAGCCGAGCGGCGTTTGGAGGCTCGGCGGGCCTCTACCTCAACCTCAACCGCGTGAGCGACAACGACTACTGGCGCGACTTCCCGCGCGCCACCGCCTCGCTCACCACCCGCCTGCTCGCCAGCGACGCGGTCTACAGCTGGGGCCAGGGGCCTTGGTCGGTGAGCGCGGGCGCCTACACCTGGCAGACACTGCAGGACGTCGACGCACCCATCATTCCCCCGTACGACCGCTTGCCCTCGGTGGCGGTGCGTTATGGCCGCAGCGATGCGCAGGTGGCCAACCTCAGCGGCGTCGACTGGTCGGTGTTGACCGAGTACACCCGCTTCCAGTCGGTACCGGGCTTGACCGGGCAGACCAACGGTGATCGTGCGCTCACGGTGGCCGAGATCAGCCGCCGCTTCCAGGCGCCGGGCTGGTTCGTCAAACCCCGTGCCCAGCTGCACGCCACGCAATACAGCTTTGACAGCGCACTGGCCAACGGTTCGCGCAGCGAGTCGCGCGTCCTGCCCACCCTCAGCCTGGACAGCGGCCTGATCTTCGAGCGCGACGCCAGCTACTTCGGCCGAGGCTTCACGCAGACGCTGGAGCCGCGCGCCTTCTTCACCTGGACGCCCTACCGCGACCAGCGCCTGCTGCCCAACTACGACTCGGCCGCCAACGACTTCAACCTGGCGTCGATCTATACCGAGAACGCGTTCGGTGGCAACGACCGCATTTCCGACACCCGCGCCGTCACGGTGGGCGTGAGCTCCCGCCTGCTCGACCCCGACACCGGAGCGGAGGTGGTTCGCCTGGGCGTGGCCCAGCGTTACCTGTTCCGCGACCAGAACGTCTTTCTGCCCAACTCCACGGGCCTGGCCGGGGGTGACCCGATCAACGAACGCCTGAGCGACATCCTGCTGGCCGCGCGCGTGCAATGGAGCCCGCGCTGGCTGACCGACGCCAACGTGCAGTACAGCCCGGGCAACCGCGAATCGGTGCGCACCACCCTCAGCGGACGCTACACCCCCAGCAACTTCCGCGTGCTGAGCGCCGCTTACCGTCTGCAGCGCGGCAGCAGCGAGCAGTTTGATGTGGGCTGGCAGTGGCCGCTCAGCGATCTGTTTGGCGAGCCCGCAGGCCCCGAAGTGCGTGGTCGCGCATTGGGCCCTGGCAATTGGTACAGCGTGGGCCGCATCAACTACAGCGTGCCCGACCGCAAGGTCGTCGATCTGGTGGCCGGCTTCGAGTTCGATGCCGGTTGCTGGCTTGGGCGCATCGTGCTGGAGCGCCTGCAGCGCAGCAATGCCTCGGCCAACCAGCGTATCCTGTTCCAGCTGGAGTTCAGCGGCTTCTCCCGCCTCGGCTCCAACCCGCTGAAAACCCTCAAAGACAACGTGCCGCGCTACCAGTACCTGCGCGAAGAAATCAACCCGCCCAGCCGGTTCCAACAATATGACTGACCGCTTCCCACCCCCATCCCGTGCCGCCACGTGGCTGCTGTGCTGTTCGCTGCTGGCCGCATCTGCCGTGCAGGCCCAGGCGCTGCGTCCCTCCAGCGGCCTTCGGGCGCCGGCGATGCCCAGCACCTCTGTGGCCCGCACCGCCGACTTCATCGTGGCCCTGGTCAACTCCGAGCCCATCACCAACAGCGAAGTGCGCCAGCGCCTGGTGCGCCTGGAGCAGCAACTCACCCAGCAGTCGGCCCCCGTGCCGCCGCGGGACCAGCTCGCACGCCAGGTGCTTGAGCAGATCGTCAGCGAGCGCGCACAGCTGCAGCTCGGTGCCGAACTCGGCATCCGCGTGGACGAGGCCTCGGTGGCGCAGGCCGAGCAGTCCATCGCTGCGCAGAACCAGCTCTCGCCCGAAGAGTTCCGTCGCCGCATCGCCGCCGATGGGGTCGACATCAACCAGTTGCGCAACGACCTGCGCAACCAGATCCTGCTGCAGCGATTGCGCGAGCGTGAGGTGGAGTCGAAGGTGCGCGTGAGCGAAGCCGACATCGACGACTTCATCCGCGAACGCCAGGGCAACAACGATGTGGCCAGCCTGCAGCTCAACCTGGCGCAGGTGTTTGTGCTGGTGCCGGAAGACGCATCGCCTGATCGGGTCCAGGCCCTGCAGGCGCGCGCCCAGGGCGTGGCCGACCGCGCCCGCGCCGGGGGCGACTTTGCCGAACTGGCGCGTGAATTCTCCGACGGTGCAGAACGCGCCAATGGCGGCCAGTTCGGCCTGCGCCCGGCCGAGCGCCTGCCCGAACTGTTTGTGGAATCGACCCGCTCGCTGAGCGCCGGCTCCATCGCGGGTCCCGTGCGCAGCCCGGCGGGTTTTCACGTCCTCAAGGTGATCGAAAAACGCCAGTCGGGCCTGCCCGATGCGACCGTCAACGAAACCCGTGCGCGCCACATTCTGCTGCGCGTGACCCCACAGCTCAGCGAAGCCGACGCCGTGGCCCGCCTGGCCGGCTTCCGCCAGCAGCTGGTCGCGGGCCAGGCCACGTTTGAAGCCCTGGCCCGTGAGCACAGCCAGGACGGCTCGGCACAGGACGGCGGCAACCTCGGTTGGGCGCAGACCGGCCAGTTCGTCCCCGAATTCGAAGCAGCCATGAGCCGCCTGCGTCCGGGCGAGGTGTCACCGCCGGTGGTGTCCCGTTTCGGCGTGCACCTGATCCGGGTGGAAGAGCGCCGCCAGAGCACGCTGACCGCGCGCGATCAGCGTGAAATGGTGCGGGGTCTTGTGCGTGAGAAGAAGATCACCGAGGCCCTGCGCACCTGGGTGCAGGACGTTCGTGGCCGCGCCTACGTCGAGTACCGCGACGCGCCGCAGTGATGCCACTCGCCCATTCGGCGGCCGGCGCATGAAGCACATCGCCCGCAAGCGCTTCGGTCAGCACTTCCTGACCGATGGCGCGATCATCGAAGCCATCGTCGACGCCATCGCCCCGCAGCCAGGCGACGCCATGGTGGAGATCGGCCCCGGCCTGGCCGCGCTCACACAGCCGCTGGTGGAGCGGCTGGGCCGCCTCACGGTGATCGAGCTGGACCGTGATCTGGCAGTGCGCCTGAGGGCTCATGCCCAGCTCCAGGTGGTGGAGTCCGACGTGTTGAAGGTGGATTTCACGGCGCTGGCCTCGCAGCTGGCCGCGCCCAGGCTGCGTGTCGTGGGCAATCTGCCGTACAACATTTCCACACCCATCCTGTTTCACCTGCTCGATCACGTGAACGTGGTGCAGGACCAGCACTTCATGCTGCAGAAGGAAGTGATCGACCGCATGGTGGCGCGCCCGGCCACGTCCGACTACAGCCGCCTTTCGGTGATGCTGCAGTGGCGCTACGCCATGGACAACGTGCTGTTTGTGCCGCCCGAGAGCTTCGACCCGCCGCCGCGCGTGGACAGCGCCATCGTGCGCATGGTCCCGTTGGCCGAACCGCCGACGATCGACATTGCGCGCTTTTCAACCATGGTGCAGGTCGCCTTCAGCCAGCGCCGCAAGATCCTGCGCAACACGCTGGGCCGCTGGCTCGAAGAACAGGGCTTTGAAGGCGAGTTTGATCTGCAGCGCCGGGCCGAAGAAGTGCCGGTCAGTGAATACGTCGAACTGATCAACAAGCTGCCGGCGTAAAAAAGCCGCAGCAACAGCAGCGGCTTTTTCAGGGGGTGGGGCCTGCTCAGGCGGCGGCCAGCCAGTAGCCCGCGTTGAACGGGCTGCTCATGCGCAGGGCCATCGGGCTCACGTCCAGAATCTTGTCCGTGGGCATGGGTTCGTCGCTCTGGACTTCGATCGGCTCTTCACCCTTGGGTGAGCGGGCCACGGAGAACGAGTAGAAGCAGCGGAACGGGATCTTGCGGTCCGACCAGTAGTCGGCGGCGTCGCGGAAGATGTCCAGCAACTGCTCGCGCGCTTCCTTGTCGAACTTGGCGTGCGCGGGGATGTGCTCCAGCACCACGATGAAACCCGTCTGCGCGCCCGACTTGTGGACCATGTCGGTCATGCAGTCGTAGAGCGCATCGAAGTTCTTGCCGAAGTGCGAGGGCAAGGTGTATTGCGCTGCGATCAATTCCAGCACGTCCTGCTTGCTCTGGGCTTTGGCCAGGTTGGCGTACAGGAAGTGGTGCCCCAAGTGCTCGGCCGCGGCCTGCAGGTCTTTCACGCCGTGGGCGCGAATCGACTGAACGATATTGGGTCGTACGTTACGAAGTGGCGTGTCCATCTCCGCGTCTCTTTCAAAGGTCAAAGTTAAAAAACCGTTCACACCACCCAAGACTCACTGCACGATCAGCTTGAAGCTGCTGTAGTGGTCTTCGGTGTAATAACAAGC
>NZ_JALHLX010000117.1 GCF_022844385.1 Hydrogenophaga sp.
CGCTTGCGCCAGAACAGCACGCCCAACACGGAGGCGGTCAGCACCATGGAGCCGATGGCCCACCAGAAGCCGGTCTGCTGGTGCAGCAGCGGGATGAACTCGAAGTTCATGCCGAAAATGCCGGCGATCAAATTCAGCGGCAGGAAGATGGCGGTGAGCGCCGTGAGCGTGCGCATGATGTCGTTGGTGCGGTTGCTTTGCGCCGAGAAGTGCATCTGGACGGCCGTCTCCGCGTTTTGCTCCAGCCGGCGCACGTGGTGCACCACGCGCTCGATGTGTTCAAGCACATCGCGCGATCGCACCTTCAGCAGCTCCAGCCCGCGCTGTCCTCCGTTGTGCTCGGTGGGCTCCCAGGTGGCCAGTGCCTCGATCCAGTCCTGAATGGCGGAGCGCTGGTCTTCGCAGATCTCGTCGAGCTGGTGCAGCGAGATGCGCGCGTCCAGCAGCGAGCCCCAGTTGCTGAAGCGCGCCTTGGGGTGCAGCAGCTCGGCCTGCCAGTGGTCGAGCTGGCGCGTGAGTTCGCGCCGCAGGTCGAGGTAACCATCCACCATCTGGTTGACGATGCGCAGCATCAGGTCGGCCGGGCTGGGCGGCAGGTGCACGCCGGCCGCGCGGGATGCGGCGGTGGTGGCCGCCAGCAGGCGCGCAGCGTACTGGTCCAGCACCAGGCAGCCAGCCGGGTGCACGGTCAGCAGCACGCGGTCGAACACCGCAAAGCCCACGGGGCTGGTGTCAATGCGCCGCAGCACCGGCGGGCCGCCGCGCTTGGCCGACTGCGTGAGCACGGTGCCGGGGTGGGCCAGATCGGTTTCGCTGTGGCCTGCGGCCAGCCGGCGAAACACCAGGATGTCGTACTGCGAGGTGTAGTCGTAGTGCGACGGCAACTGGTTGTTGAGCAGGTCCGAGAGGTGCAGGTCCACCAGCGTCATGCCGCACAACACCTGCAGCGTGGACTGCACCGCACCCTGCTCCAGCTCGAACTCGCGCCGCCCGCAGGCGATCCACACGTAGCCCTTGTCGGGCAGCACCATCGGCAGGCTCGCCGACTCGCTCACCGAGCCCGGCAGGATGTGGAAGACGCGCATGGGGTGTGCTCAGCCGCGCAGCAGGCGGGCTGCGTCGCGAGCGAAATAAGTCAACACGCCGTCCGCACCCGCGCGCTTGAAGGCCAGCAGGCTTTCCATCATCACGGCGTCGTGGTCGAGCCAGCCGTTGATGGCGGCGGCCTTGAGCATCGCGTATTCGCCGCTGACCTGGTAAGCGAAGGTGGGCACGGCGAACTCGTCTTTCACGCGGCGCACGATGTCCAGATACGGCATGCCGGGCTTGACCATCACCATGTCGGCGCCTTCGGCCAGGTCCAGCGCCACTTCGCGCAGGGCCTCGTTGGAATTGCCGGGGTCCATCTGGTAGACCTTCTTGTCGGCTTTGCCCAGGTTGGCGGCCGAGCCCACCGCGTCGCGGAACGGGCCGTAGAACGCACTGGCGTATTTGGCGCTGTAGGCCATGATCTTCGTGTGCACCAGGCCGTTGGCTTCGAGTGCCGTGCGGATGGCGCCGATGCGTCCGTCCATCATGTCGCTGGGCGCGACCATGTCCACACCCGCCTGCGCCTGCGTCACCGCCTGCTTCACCAGGATTTCGACCGTCGGGTCGTTCAGGATGTAGTTGTGCTCGTCGAGCAGACCGTCCTGCCCGTGGCTGGTGTAGGGATCGAGCGCCACGTCGGTCATGACGCCCAACTGAGGGAAGCGCTTTTTCAGTTCGCGCACCACACGCGGCACCAGCCCATCGGGGTTCAGCGCTTCCTGGCCATCGGGCGTCTTCAGGGCCTGGTCGATCACCGGGAAGAGCGCCATCACCGGAATGCCCAGCGCCACGCAGTCTTCGGCCACAGGCAGCAACAGATCGAGGCTCAATCGCTCCACACCCGGCATGGACCCCACCGCTTCGCGCCGGCCAGCGCCGTCGAGCACGAACACGGGGTAGATCAGATCGGCTGGCGTCAGCCGGTGCTCACGCACCAGATCGCGGGTGAACGGATCCCGGCGCAGGCGGCGGGGGCGGCTGTAGGGGTAGGGGGCGGGGTTGTGCATCGGCCTATTGTGGCAAACGGCCATTCAGGGCGTGTGTCGCGGTCATTGCTGTCGAGGGATGGGCGAAGGGTCTCGGTCGTCCGAAAGGTGGCGGCATTGTGTTGAACTCCACGGTAAGAAGAAATGATTGAAACCTCCCCACGGTTCCTCCGTGACCGATGGTGATAATTTCAGGTTGCAGTCCTTTCGCGCCGCTTTTATGAACGCTTTTGACTGCTGGGCGCATCTTCAAGCCGCCAGCATCACAACGGGCATTCCCGCCTCACCGAACCTGTTCACCGATCCATGCAGTCCGTCAAAAAGAACCATGCCAGCGCCTCCGCCAACGCGAAGCCGGGCAGCACCGCCGAACAACCCTGGTCGCTGGACGAGCATTGGCCCGATCTGATGGCCAGCCTGGCCGATCAGATCACCGTGGGTGTGAGTTCACTGCAGAACGGCATCGACCTGCTGCTGGCCAAGGAGCGCATCACCGCTTTGGAGCACCGCGCCCTGAGCGTTCCCACCGAACGCCTGAAGATGGCCGGGATCAGCACCCAGCAGATCAACCGCTTCTACGGCGGGCGCATCCGCCAGTCGCACGAGAAGGTCGACATGGCGCAATTGGTCGAAGGCATTCTGCAAGAGCGCAAGAACGAACTCGGCGTGCTCGGCATCGAGTTGCGCCGCAAGCTCAAGCCGGTGGAAGTGCTGGTCGACCCGACGGTGGCCTACACGTTCGTCAATGCCGTGCTTGATTGGGGTTTGCCGTTTGGAAGCCGTATTGATGTGCGCATGGACATGAACGCTTGGCCGAAACACGCCCGACTGCAGGTTCGCGTGTCCAACGACGGTGTGCCGCCTTCCAGCACGGCCATGCTCGACAGCCTGAGCTGGGTGCTCATCCGCCAGATCGCGCAGACCGCGGGCGGCATCGAGATCGATCGTGAGATCACCGATGAGGGCGTGAGCTTCACGGCCATGTTCACGCGCACCGTGCAGGCGGTCGACGGAATTTCCGCAGTCGAACTCTCGGACGATCACTCGTCGATGTTCAAGTCGCTCTCCGGCATCTACGTGCTGACGGTATCTCCCACACTTCAGATCCGTGCCGACGTGCGCGATGCGTTGCGTGAAATTGGCGTTCTGTCCGACAGCGTGGTCGATTTTGAACAAGCCCGCGAGGCGGTGCGAAGCCGCATGCCGAACCTGATCATCGTGGACGCCGAGATCAAGGGCAATGCGTTCGAGTCGTTCCGGCGTGACCTGCTTCGCGAGGTGTTCGAGTTCCCGTTTCTGGAGATTTCCCCGGACGACAGCTCCTTCGACATGTCCGGTTTCGGCGAGCTTTCCATGGCCAAGGTGGGTCGCGGCAACATCCGTGAAGCGCTGGGCACGGCGGTCATGTTCGAACTCGCCAAGATGATGTAGCTTGTTTTGCTTGCAACGATTTTCTGGCGCCAACTGTCAGATCTGACAGGTCAAAGTTGGATATCCGAGTGGATTGGTGTAGGATTACAGCGGGCCGCTGAAAGGTGGCTCCCCGCTTTTCCTCCCTGAGCGGGCGCCTTAGTGTGTGACAGCAAAAAGGCTTCCCAACCCGGCCCAACTGGCCGGGTTTTTTTTGTCCGGCCGCTGGCTGGTGGCGCTTCACGTCGGCGCCTGCGCATCGGGGAGGCGGGGCTACACTGACCGCATGCTCTGGGTCAAATCCTTTCATATCGTCTTCGTGGCCAGCTGGTTTGCGGGCCTCTTCTACTTGCCACGGATTTTCGTCAACCTGGCCATGGTGCCGGCCGACAGCGTGGCTGAACGTGAGCGCTTGCTTCTCATGGCGCACAAGCTCATGCGCTTCACCAGCTTGCTGGCGGTGCCGGCGCTTGCGTTGGGCTTGTGGCTCTGGATGGGCTACGGCATCGGCTGGGGTCCGGGCAACGGCTGGATGCACGCCAAGCTGTTGATCGTCCTGCTGGCCCTGGCCTACCACCACACCTGCGGGGTGATGCTCAAGGGCTTTGCACAGGGGGCCAACCGCCGCAACCACGTCTGGTACCGATGGTTCAACGAGGCACCCGTGATCCTGCTGGTGATCGCGGTGATCCTGGTGGTCGTCAAACCGTTCTGATGCCTTGAAAGCGCGCTCATCCGCCTGGCCGCTGGCGCTCCTCTTCGCCGGCATGGTGGTGTATGCCAGCCTGTACCCGTTCACCGGCTGGCGCGATCAAGGCGTGGTGCCGCTCGCTTTCCTGCAGGCGCCATTGCCCCAGTATTGGACCGGTTTTGACATCGCCGCCAACCTGGTGGGCTACGCGCCACTGGGTTTTCTGCTGGCGCTGGCCCTTCGCCGTTCGGGTCAGGGGCGGTGGACCTGGCTGGTGGCCTGTGGACTTCCGGTGATGCTTTCGCTGGCGGTGGAGACGCTGCAGAGCTACCTCCCCATGCGCGTTCCGTCCAATGTCGATTTCGCGTTGAACGCCGTCGGTGCCGTGCTCGGGGTCCTGCTGGCCCTGCTCATCGAGCGGCTGGGGGCCTTGAGGCGCTGGAGCCAGATCCGCGCCAACTGGTTTGAACCCTCGGCGCACGGAGGGCTTGTGCTGTTGGCGTTGTGGCCGTTTGCGCTGCTGTATCCCCAGCCCGTTCCGTTCGGTTTGGGACAGGTCTGGGACCGCGTTGAATCCGGCCTCATCAACCTGTTGGCGGACACGCCTTTTCTGGCCTGGGTGCCGGTCCGCCAGACCGAGCCTGTCCCTCTGGGTCTGCTGACCGAAGCCTTCTGCATCGGCCTTTGTGTGCTGTCTCCCCTGCTCATGGGCTATGCCGAAATGCGCTCGCGGATCCGCCGGCTGGCGTTTTGTGGCCTGCTTCTGGGCGGTGCCGTGGCCGTGGCGGGCTTGTCGTCTGCGCTGACCTACGGCCCGGACCACGCCTGGGCCTGGCTCACGCCCCAGGCCCAACTGGGGTTGGTGCTGGCCCTTGTTGTGGGAGTGCTTTGCATCGTCATGCCCCGGCGGCTGTGCAATGTGGTCATGCTGTTGTGTCTGGCGGTGTCGTTGAGCTTGCTCAATGGTGCGCCGCTGAGCCCCTACTTCGCCCAGTCGCTGGAGGTCTGGGAGCAGGGCCGTTTCATCCGCTTCCACGGTCTGTCCCAATGGTTGGGCTGGTTGTGGCCCTTCGCCGCGCTCGTGTTTGGCCTGCTGTCGGTGTCTCGCCCCAGCGCGGCGCCCACACACGCCACCTAAAATCCCCCACCATGACCGACAACAAGTCTTACTACGAACGTCACATCTTCTTCTGCATCAACCAGCGGGACAATGGCGAAGCCTCATGTGCGCAACACAAGGCGCAGGCCGCTTTCGATCGGTGCAAATCGCAAGCCAAGGCGAACGGGTTGCTGGGTGCGGGCAAGGTGCGCGTGAACAAGGCGGGCTGCCTGGATCGCTGCGCGGGTGGACCGATCGCCGTGGTGTATCCGGAAGCGGTCTGGTACACCTATGTGGACGAGCAGGACATCGACGAGATCGTTGAGTCTCACCTGCGCGACGGCGTGGTGGTGCAGCGTCTTGTGACCCCCTCCGATGTGGGCCGCTGATCCTGCGAGGCCGGCGCGATCCGGGGTGATGTGACATGAATGCCCAGACCGAAACCCTCACCATGGCCGGCCCAGCGGGCCAGATCGAACTGGCGGTTGACCGCCCCGAGGCCGCTTCCCGTGGCACCGCGGTCATTGCGCATCCCCATCCCCTGCACGGCGGCACTCTGACCAACAAGGTGGTGCAGACGCTGGCCCGGGCTTGCGTGTTGGCCGGTTGGACCGCTGTCCGCTTCAATTTCCGGGGTGTGGGTGCCAGCGAAGGCGTTTACGACGAAGGGCGCGGCGAACTCGATGATCTTCTGGCGGTGGTTGCGGCCCAGGCCAGTGAAGGTCCGCTGTGCCTGGCCGGTTTTTCTTTCGGGGCCTTCGTCACCAGCCATGCCGCCGCCCGCCTGCACACATCGCGCGACATCCAGCGCCTGGTGCTCATCGGCACGGCAGCCAGCCGTTTTGAAGTCGCTCCCGTGCCTGCGGAACTCCACACCAGAACCCTGGTCGTTCATGGAGAGCAGGACGATACTGTTCCCTTGCCCAGTGTGATGGACTGGGCCCGACCCCAGGTGCTGCCCGTGACGGTGGTACCCGGCGGCGGTCATTTTTTTCATGGCCAGCTCCCGATGTTGCGGGAACTGGTGCTGCGTCACCTGCGAGCCTGAGGGGCCGCGCAGGTTTTTTTGACTCTCTTTCAAGGACCGGATTTTGTTGCGTCGTTTTTCTGCTTTTCTGCTCTCCGCCTTTTTGCTCGCCGGCTCGGTGCTGCCGGTATCCGCCCAGATGCCCCAGCCCCCCGATGTGGCGGCCAAGGCCTACCTGTTGATGGATGTGACGTCTGGTCAGGTGCTGGCCTCGATGAACCCCGATCAGTCGGTGGAGCCCGCATCCCTGACCAAGCTGATGACGGCCTACATCGTTTTTGACGCCCTCAAGGCCGGCAAGATCAGCCTCACGCAGACCTTTGGCGTGAGTGAGCGCGCCTGGAAGATGCCCGGTTCACGCATGTTCATCGACCCCAAGATGCAGGTGCCGGTGGAAGACCTGATCAAGGGCATGATCGTGCAGTCGGGCAACGATGCCACCGTGGCGCTGGCCGAGGGCGTGGCGGGTTCGGTCGAGCGTTTTGTGGAACTCATGAATGCGCAGGCCAAATCGTTGGGCATGAAGTCGACCGGGTACCGCAACCCCGAGGGCCTGACCGAAGCAGGCCACACGACGACTGCCCGTGACCTGGCCATCTTGTCCAACCGCCTGATGACCGACTTCCCGCAGTACGTGCCCTACTACGCGATCCAGCGTTACCGCTATCCCGGCACGCCGGCCGCGAACGACACCAACCGCAACCTGCTTTTGTTCCGCGATCCCAGCGTGGACGGTTTGAAGACCGGTCACACCAATGCTGCCGGCTACTGCCTGGTGGCGACTGCACGGCGCCAGGTCGTGGGTTTGGGCGAAGGCGCCCAAGGCCAGCGCCGATTGATCAGCATCTTGCTGGGAGCCACGAGTGAAAACGCCCGGGCGGCTGAGACCCAGAAGCTGCTCAACTGGGGTTACACCGCCTTTGACGCTGTTCGCCTCTTCCCTGCGGGTGAACCTGTGGCCACCCCGCGCATCTGGAAGGGCAAGGCCGAGCAGGTCAAACTCGGCCGACCAGAAGGTGTGGTGGTATCGGTGCCCGCTGGCGAAGGCCCGAAGTTGAAGACCGAAGTGGTGCGCCCAGATCCACTGGTGGCCCCCCTCAACCGCGGCGACGCGCTCGGCACGCTGCGCGTGACGCTGGCCAGCGGTGCGACCGTGGCCGAAATTCCGCTGGTCGTCATGGATACCGTGGAAGAGAGCGGCGTGTTCGGCCGCGCCTGGGACGCCATCCGCCTCTGGATTCAGTGAAGCCGCTGGCCCCTGCATTGCCAGGGCGCCACCCCCGTGCTACATTAGCGGGCTTTTCGGAATTTTCCGAAGAGCTTTCCGTTTTCGCTTTTCTCAAACGTTTAGGGACGTTTTCAATGCCAACCATCAATCAACTCGTGCGCCACGGCCGGGAGGTCGAAAAGACCAAATCCAAGAGCCCGGCCATGGAAAACTCTCCGCAGCGTCGCGGTGTGTGCACCCGTGTGTACACCACGACCCCCAAGAAGCCCAACTCCGCTCTGCGTAAAGTCGCCAAAGTGCGCCTGACCAACGGTTTTGAGGTGATCTCCTACATCGGCGGCGAAGGCCACAACCTCCAGGAACACAGCGTCGTGCTGGTTCGCGGTGGTCGTGTCAAGGACTTGCCTGGTGTGCGTTATCACATCGTGCGCGGCTCGCTCGACTTGCAAGGCGTGAAAGACCGCAAGCAGTCGCGCTCCAAGTACGGTGCGAAGAAGCCCAAAGTCAAGTAATCCTGGGTCTGAACCGGGTTTGAATTCAAGGTGCTGTTTGCCGCGTGGCGCGGTGAATCGGCGTAGTGACCCGAAGCGCGGAATTGTCCGTGTGGGTCGAGTAAGTGGGGGTTCCTATGACCTCCGCGGTGCCTGCCAAGGTGCCAACTGAAGCAATATGAGGTGAAAAAATGCCACGTCGTCGCGAAGTCCCTAAACGTGAAATCCTGCCGGATCCCAAGTTCGGCAATGTCGAGCTCTCCAAGTTCATGAACGTGATCATGGAAGGCGGCAAGAAAGCTGTCGCCGAGCGCATCATTTATGGCGCGCTGGAGCAGATCGAGAAGAAGAGCGGCAAAGACCCGGTCGAAATCTTCTCGGTGGCCATCAACAACGTCAAGCCCATGGTGGAAGTGAAGTCCCGCCGAGTCGGTGGTGCCAACTACCAGGTGCCCGTTGAAGTGCGCCCTGTCCGTCGTCTGGCGCTCTCCATGCGCTGGATCAAGGAAGCCGCGCGCAAGCGCAGCGAAAAGTCCATGGCACTGCGCCTGGCGAACGAACTGATTGAAGCCACCGAAGGCCGTGGCGGCGCCATGAAAAAGCGCGATGAAGTCCACCGCATGGCCGAGGCCAACAAGGCCTTCAGCCACTTCCGCTTCTGATCCGGGCCACCGCCCTTTAGAGCATCCAGTACCGAGAGCCCGCGTCCCTTGTTTCAAGGGTGGCGGGCTCGATCCCTTTTCGGAGTATTTCCATGTCCCGCATCACGCCCCTTGAGCGCTATCGCAACATTGGTATTTCCGCGCACATCGATGCCGGCAAGACCACCACCACCGAACGCATCCTGTTCTACACCGGTGTGAACCACAAGATCGGTGAAGTTCACGATGGCGCGGCCACCATGGACTGGATGGAGCAGGAGCAGGAGCGCGGCATCACGATCACGTCCGCTGCGACCACCTGCTTCTGGAAAGGCATGGACATGTCTTTCCCCGAGCACCGCATCAACATCATCGACACCCCCGGCCACGTGGACTTCACCATCGAGGTGGAGCGTTCCATGCGCGTGCTCGACGGCGCCTGCATGGTGTACTGCGCCGTGGGCGGCGTTCAGCCTCAGTCGGAAACCGTCTGGCGCCAGGCCAACAAGTACAAAGTGCCGCGTCTGGCCTTCGTGAACAAGATGGACCGCACCGGCGCCAACTTCTTCAAGGTCGTCGAGCAGATGAAACTGCGCCTGAAGGCCAACCCTGTGCCGATCGTGATCCCGATCGGTGCCGAAGAGCACTTCACCGGTGTGGTTGACCTGCGCAAGATGAAGGCCATCATCTGGGACGAGGCTTCGCAAGGCATGAAGTTCGAGTTCCAGGAAATCCCGGCCGAGCTGCTCGAGACCGCCAAGATCTGGCGCGAAAAGATGGTCGAGGCTGCTGCCGAAGCGTCTGAAGAACTGATGAACAAGTACCTGGAAGAGGGTGACCTCACCGAGGAAGAGATCACCCACGGCCTGCGTGTGCGCACGCTGGCGGTCGAGATCCAGCCGATGCTGTGCGGTACTGCGTTCAAGAACAAGGGTGTGCAGCGCATGCTGGACGCCGTGATCGAACTCATGCCTTCGCCCGTGGACATCGAAGACGTCAAAGGCACGGACGATGACGAAGAAGTCACCACCCGCCGCCCCGATGACAACGAGAAGTTCTCTGCCCTGGCTTTCAAGCTGATGACCGACCCCTACGTGGGCCAGCTCACGTTCGTGCGTGTGTATTCGGGCGTGATGAAAAAGGGCGACAGCGTCTACAACCCCATCAAGGGCAAAAAAGAGCGCATCGGCCGTATCGTTCAGATGCACGCCAACAACCGCCAGGAAGTCGAAGAAATTCGCGCCGGCGACATCGCTGCCTGCGTGGGCCTGAAAGACGTGACCACGGGTGAAACCCTGTGCGATCCCGAAGCCATCATCATGCTCGAGCGCATGGTGTTCCCCGAGCCCGTGATTGCACAGGCCGTGGAACCCAAGACCAAGGCCGACCAGGAAAAGATGGGCATTGCCCTGCAGCGCCTGGCCGCTGAAGATCCTTCGTTCCGCGTCAAGACCGACGAAGAATCGGGTCAGACCATCATCGCCGGCATGGGCGAGCTCCACCTGGAAATTCTGGTGGACCGCATGAAGCGCGAATTTGGCGTTGAAGCCAACGTCGGCAAGCCTCAGGTGGCCTACCGCGAAACCATCCGCAAGACGGTGGAAGACTCCGAAGGCAAGTTCGTTCGCCAGTCGGGCGGCAAGGGCCAGTACGGTCACGTGGTGTTC
Source organism: Hydrogenophaga sp. (assembly GCF_022844385.1). GTDB lineage: Bacteria > Pseudomonadota > Gammaproteobacteria > Burkholderiales > Burkholderiaceae_C > Hydrogenophaga. The sequence continues at coordinate 10,330 of NZ_JALHLX010000117.1, forward strand.
AAGATCGAACCCAACGAAGCCGGCAAAGGTTTCGAGTTCGTCGACGCCATCAAGGGCGGCGTGGTGCCGCGCGAGTACATCCCTGCGGTGGAAAAGGGCGTCATCGAAGCGCTGACCACGGGCGTGCTCGCCGGTTACCCGGTGGTGGACGTCAAGGTCACGCTGCACTTCGGTTCGTACCACGACGTGGACTCGTCCGAAATGGCCTTCAAGATGGCCGCCATCTTCGGCTTCAAGGAAGGCTGCCGCAAGGCCAGCCCGGTGATCCTTGAGCCCATGATGGCCGTGGAAGTGGAAACGCCTGAAGACTACGCCGGCAACGTGATGGGCGATCTGTCCAGCCGCCGCGGCATGGTGCAGGGCATGGAAGACATGGTCGGTGGCGGCAAAGCCATCAAGGCAGAAGTGCCCTTGTCGGAAATGTTCGGCTACTCCACGACCCTGCGTTCGATGTCGCAAGGTCGCGCCACGTATTCGATGGAATTCAAGCACTACTCGGAAGCACCCCGCAACGTGGCGGAAGCCATCGTCGCGGCGCGCGCGAAGTAAGTTCAATTCCCCTCTGCAGGCATGCAGCGGGGACATTCAGATGGTCTTCGGCGCCGCTTTGCGGTTGATCTGCTGCCCGTGGCAGGTCAGTGCTGGAAACCTTAAACACGCACGGGCTTGTTCTTTTTAAGGTGTTGAAAAATGGGAAAAGAGAAATTTGAGCGGACCAAGCCGCACGTCAACGTTGGCACGATTGGTCACGTTGACCACGGCAAGACCACGCTGACGGCGGCGATCACGACCGTGCTGGCGGC
>NZ_JALHLX010000118.1 GCF_022844385.1 Hydrogenophaga sp.
GGGGTGGCCAGGGCCAGGGCCAGGGTGGTTTTGAGCAGCAGGGCTTTTTTCACGACGTTTCCTTCAAGTGGAAGTGAGATGTGTGGACTGAGCACTTTCAGGTACCTGCTCCACGGGGTTGGTTGGCCCAATGTTACGAAACGACACGACCGATGGCAAGCTAACAATAGGAAAAAATTCACATATCTCAACAACTTACGGCGACTTTGTTACCCAACGGTCGAAAACTTTAGACGAATGGCCACAAAAATGTTCAAGTTCTGGAGCGGTTTGCCGAGCTCGTACTTTTTGCCAGCAGGTGAGACAACGGAAGTGCACTCGCCGACTTCACTTCGCCCAGAGAAAAACTGGTGTGCAGGTCCTTCACGTTGGGCAGGTTGAGCAGGACCTCGCGGGCGAACTGGCTGAAGTGGTTGAGGTCGCGGCTGACCACCTGCAGCTCGAAGGTGCCGGAGCCGCTGATGTAGTGGCAGGACACGACCTCGGGAATCTCGCGGATCGCGTTCTCCAGCTTGCGCGTGACGTCGCCGCTGTTGCGGTCGGCGTCCAGGCGCACGAAGGCCAGCACGCCCAGGCCGATCTTTTCGCGGTCGATCTCCGCGCGGTAGCCGCGTATGAAGCCAGCCTCTTCGAGCGCACGCACGCGGCGCCAGCATGGGGCGGCCGAGAGGCCCACGCGCTGGGCCAGTTCGGCGTTGGTGAGGCGGCCATCGCTTTGCAGTTCTTGCAGGATGGTGATGTCGAACTTGTCGAGTGTTTCCATGGGAGCCTCTTCGGAGAAAGAATGTTGCTTGATCATCGATAAATCGGGCATGAAACGCAAACACCTGTCGCGCGACGGGGCATACACTGTGCGCCACACTGGAGCCGTGTGCCTACGAGGCGCACGGCGTCGGCCCATGAAACGCCCACGAGGCGACCCTGCCCATCACGGAGACACAACGATGAACGCCCCCCTGCCCGAACACATCCGCCGCGCCCTGGAAACCGTGACGCTGGACGACAAATACGCGCTCGACCAGGGGCGCGCTTTCATGAGTGGCGTGCAGGCGCTGGTGAAGCTGCCCATGCTGCAGCGCCAGCGCGACGCCCTGGTGGGCAAGAACACCGCGGGCTTCATCAGCGGTTACCGCGGCTCCCCACTGGGTGGCTACGACCAGGCCTTGCAGAAGGCGGCGCCCCACCTCAAGGCGCAGAACATCGTGTTCCAGCCGGGCGTGAACGAAGAGCTGGCCGCCACCGCGCTGTGGGGCACGCAGCAGCTGGGATTTGCGCCGCCCGGCACCAACAAGTTCGATGGCGTGTTCGGCATCTGGTACGGCAAGGGCCCGGGCGTGGACCGCTGCTCCGATGTGTTCAAACACGCCAACATGGCGGGCACCACGCCATGGGGCGGCGTCATCGCGGTGGCCGGGGACGACCACGTGGCCAAGAGCTCGACCGCCGCGCACCAGAGCGACCACATCTTCAAGGCCTGCGGCCTGCCGGTGTTCTTCCCGACCTCGGTGCAGGACATTCTGGACCTGGGCTTGCACGCCATTGCCATGAGCCGCTTCAGCGGCGTGTGGGCGGGCATGAAGACGATCCAGGAGATCGTGGAGTCCAGCGCCACCGCCGTGATCGACCCGGACCGCGTGAACATCGTGGTGCCCGAGTTCGTGATGCCGCCCGGTGGCGTGCACATCCGCTGGCCCGACCACGCGCTGGACCAGGAAGCCCGCCTGTTCGACTTCAAGTGGTATGCCGCACTCGCCTACATACGCGCCAACAAGCTCAACCACAACGTGATCGCCGGTCCGAACGACCGCTTCGGCATCATCGCCAGCGGCAAGGCCTACAACGACACGCGCCAGGCCCTGCTGGACCTCGGCCTGGACGACGAGACCTGCCGGCGCATCGGCCTGCGCCTGCACAAGGTGGCGGTGGTCTGGCCGCTGGAAGCGCAGACCACGCGCGAATTCGCCACCGGCCTGCGCGAGATCCTGGTGGTGGAAGAAAAGCGCCAGGTCATCGAGTACCAACTCAAGGAAGAGCTCTACAACTGGCGGCCCGACGTGCGCCCCAACGTGCTGGGCAAGTTTGAAGAAGCCGAGGGCGATTTCAGCGGCGGCGAGTGGTCCATGCCCAACCCGAGCGAGCGCACGCTGTTGCGTGCCAACGCCGACCTGTCGCCCGCCATCATTGCGCGCGCCATTGCCAAGCGCCTGAAGAAGATGGGGCAGGTGCCCGAGGATGTGATGGCACGCATCGACGCACAGCTGGCCATCCTGACCGCGCAGGAGCAGTCGATGCAGACCCTGCTCACGCAGGGCGTGGCCGGTGCCGAGCGCCAGCCCTGGTTCTGCTCGGGTTGTCCGCACAACACCAGCACCAAGGTGCCCGAGGGTTCGCGCGCCATGGCCGGCATCGGCTGCCATTTCATGACCATCTGGATGGACCGCGCCACCGTGGGCTTCACCCAGATGGGGGGCGAGGGTGTGCCGTGGGTCGGCCAGCAACCGTTCAGCCACGACCAGCACATGTTCGCCAACCTGGGCGACGGCACCTACTTCCACAGCGGCCTGCTGGCGGTGCGCCAGAGCATTGCCGCCGGCGTGAACATCACCTACAAGATCCTCTACAACGACGCCGTGGCCATGACCGGCGGCCAGCAGGTGGGCGAGCGCCCCGAAGGCCACAGCGTGGTGCAGATTGCGCAGAGCATGCGCGCCGAAGGCGCTGTGAAGATCACCATCGTGACCGATGAGCCCGAGAAGTACGCAGGCGTGAAGGGCCTGCCGGAGGGCATCTCCATCCAGCACCGCGACCTGCTCGATGCGGTGCAGCGCGAGTTCCGCGAGATCAAGGGCACAACGGTCATCATTTACGACCAGACCTGCGCTACCGAGAAGCGCCGCCGCCGCAAGCGGGGCACGCTGGTGGATCCGGCCAAGCGCGTGGTGATCAACGAGCTGGTGTGCGAGGGCTGCGGCGACTGTGGTGTGCAGTCCAACTGTCTGTCGGTCGAGCCGCTGGAGACCGAATTTGGTCGCAAACGCACCATCAACCAGAGCAGCTGCAACAAGGATTACTCGTGTGTGAAGGGCTTCTGCCCGAGCTTCATCACGGTTGAAGGGGGCCAGCTGCGCAAGAAGGACAAGAAGGGTGCCGCGCTGGAATGGACCGGCGGTGCGCTGCCGGCCCCGGTGCTGCCGGTGCTGGGCTCGGAAGCCTGGGGCGTGATCGTGGCCGGTGTCGGTGGCACGGGTGTCATCACCATCGGCCAGCTGCTCGGCGTGGCCGCGCATCTGGAGGGCAAGGGCATCGTCACGCAGGACGCGGCGGGCCTGGCGCAAAAGGGTGGCGCCACCTGGAGCCACGTGCTCATCGGCGCGCAGCAGGACGACATCCGCACCACACGCGTCTCGGCCGCGTCGGCCGACCTGATCCTGGGTTGCGACCCGATCGTGAGCGCCAACAAGGAAACCTGGGCCCGCCTGCGCGCCGGCCGCACCCACGTGGCCCTGAACGTGAGCGCCACACCCACTGCGGCCTTCGTGAAAAACCCCGACTGGCAAAACCCGGCGCAAGCCTGCGTGGACGCGCTGGTGAACAACCTCGGTGCCGAATCCGTGGGCGCGTTCGACGCTGAAACGGCCGCCACGCGCCTGATGGGCGACAGCCTGTACACCAACCCCATGATGCTGGGCTACGCGTGGCAGAAGGGCTGGCTGCCGCTGGAACTGGCCTCGCTGATGCGCGCGATCGAGCTCAACGCGGTGCAGGTGGACAAGAACAAGGCGGCCTTCGAGTGGGGCCGTCGCGCAGCGCACAACCCGCAGGCCGTGGCCACGCTGTGGCAGAAGGCCGGTGCCGGCGAGCAGGTGATCCAGTTCAAGAAGCGCGAGTCGCTCGACGACCTGATCGCGCGTCGGGTGGAGTTCCTCACCGGCTACCAGAACAGCGCCTACGCCGCCGAGTACCAGCAATTTGTGGCCCGCGTGCGCGTGGCCGAGGCCCCGCTGGGCAAAACCACCCTGAGCGAGGCCGTGGTGCGCAACCTGTTCAAGCTCATGGCCTACAAGGACGAATACGAGGTGGCCCGCCTGCACAGCGACCCGGCCTTCCACGCCCGCCTGGCCAGCCAGTTCGAAGGCGACTTCAAGCTCAAGGTGCACCTGGCACCACCGCTGATTGCCAAAAAGAACGAACGCGGCGAGCTGGTCAAACAGCCGTTCGGCCCCTTCATGTTCACCGCTTTCAAATGGCTGGCCCGCTTCAAGGGCCTGCGCGGTACCGCGCTGGACATTTTTGGCCGCACCGAAGAACGCCGCACCGAGCGCGCGCTGATCGGTGAGTACCGCGCCGACGTCGAGGCGCTGCTGGCCCAGCTGGCCGCGACCAACCTGGACCTGGCGGTGGAGATTGCCCGCATTCCCGAGCACATCAAGGGCTTCGGGCATGTGAAAGAGCGCAACCTGGCCGCGGCGCGCACGCGTCGCGAGGGCTTGCTGACCCAGTGGCGCCAGCCGGCCGGCTTGAGCGTCCTGGCCAAAGCCGCCTGAGCCAGCGGTCATCCGCCCATCCCTCTGACACACCCCCCGGCATACAATCGCGGGTTGTGTTCCAGCGCCCGGGCGCCGCGTGATGCGGGGTCCGGGCGCTCGGCCTTTTTCCTGTTCCTGAACCTGTTGGAGACCGCCTGTGTTCATTTCTTCCGCTTACGCCCAAGCCGCCGCCGGTGGCGACACCCAATCCACCATCCTGGGCATGCTGCCGCTGGTGCTGATGTTCGTGGTGCTGTATTTCGTGATGATCCGTCCCCAGATGAAGCGCCAGAAAGAGCACAAGGCCATGGTCGCGGCCCTGGCCAAGGGCGACGAAGTCGTCACCGCTGGTGGCTTCCTCGGCAAGGTTTCCAAGATCGGCGAAATCTACGTCGGTGTGGAACTTGCCGATGGCATGGAAGTCCAGATGCAGCGCACCGCCGTGGTTCAGGTGCTGCCCAAGGGCACGCTGAAAAGCGTCTGACGGTGCGATGGGGCGGTCTGACCGCCCTTCGCGTTGTTGATCAGACCCGCAACCGATCCCGCTGACACATTTGCGGCCTCCAGGGCCGGCATCACCATGAACCGTTACCCGCTGTGGAAGTACGCGATCATCCTGGTCGCCTTGCTGATCAGTGCGCTTTACGCGCTGCCCAACCTGTTCGGTGAATCGCCCGCCGTGCAGGTATCGGCGGCGCGTTCGACCGTGCGGATCGACAGCGGCACGGTGACCCGGGTGGAGCAGGCGCTTGCGGCGCAAGGTGTCCAGGCCGGGTTGATCCAGCTGGATGCCAACTCGGTCAAGGCCCGTTTTGAGAACACCGACGATCAGCTCAAGGCGCGAGACGCGCTGGAAAAGGCGTTCAACCCCGATCCGGCCGAACCTGGCCACGTGGTCGCGCTCAACCTCCTGCCGCGCACACCCACGTGGCTGATCTCGCTGGGCGCTTCGCCCATGTACCTCGGTTTGGACTTGCGCGGTGGCGTGCACTTCATGCTGCAGGTTGACATGCCCGCGGCCTTGCAGCGCCGAGCCGATGTGCTGGCCGCCGACTTGCGCAGCGCCCTGCGTGAAAAAGGCGTGCGCCACGGCGGCATCAGCCGCAGCGGGCGGACCATTGAACTGCGGGCGCCCGATGCCCAGACCGCCCAGGCGGCCAGCGACCTCATCCAGGACCAGTTTCCCGACCTCGACGTGAACGAGACGCCCGACGGGGCCGGCGTTCGACTGGTGGCCACCATCAAACCCGAAGCGGCGCGCCTGGTGCAAGACCAGGCCTTGAAGCAGAACATCACCACCCTGCACAACCGGATCAACGAACTCGGCGTGGCCGAACCCGTGATCCAGCAGCAGGGCATCGACCGCATCGTGGTGCAACTGCCCGGCGTGCAGGACACCGCCAAGGCCAAGGACATCCTGGGCCGCACCGCCACGCTGGAAGTGCGCCTGGTGGACGAGTCCTCCGACGGTCAGGCAGCCGAACGCGGAACCGGCCCGGTGCCCTTCGGCTCCGAACGCTACCCCGAGAGCAGCGGTCAGTTCGTCATCGTCAAGCGCGATGTGCTGCTGACCGGCGAAAACCTCACCGATGCGCAGGCCGGCTTCGACAGCCAGACCCAGGAAGCGGCGGTACACCTCACGCTGGACGCCAAGGGCGCCCGCATCTTCCGCGACGTGACCCGCGAGAACGTCGGCAAGCGCATGGCGATCATCCTGTTTGAAAAGGGTCGCGGCGAGGTGGTCACGGCCCCGGTGATCCGCGGAGAAATCGGCGGCGGCCGGGTGCAGATCTCGGGCGCCATGACCAGCGTGGAGGCCAGCGACACGGCCCTGCTGCTGCGCGCCGGCTCGCTCGCCGCGCCCATGGAAATCGTCGAAGAGCGAACCATTGGCCCCAGCCTGGGCGCCGAAAACATCGCCAAAGGGTTCAACAGTGTGATCTGGGGCTTTGCCGTCATCGTCCTGTTCATGTGCGTGTACTACGCACTCTTCGGCATGTTCTCCAGCATTGCGCTGGGCTTCAACCTGTTGCTGCTCGTGTCGCTGCTGTCCATGCTGCAGGCCACACTTACCTTGCCCGGCATTGCCGCCATGGCTCTGGCGCTGGGCATGGCGATCGACTCCAACGTGCTGATCAACGAGCGGGTGCGCGAAGAGCTGCGCCGGGGATCGTCACCTCAGGTGGCCATCAACACCGGTTACGACCAGGCCTGGGGCACCATCCTGGACTCCAACATCACCTCGTTGATCGCCGGCCTGGCGCTGCTGATCTTCGGTTCCGGTCCGGTGCGCGGTTTTGCGGTGGTGCACTGCCTGGGCATCGTGACCAGCATGTTTTCTTCGGTGTTCTTCTCGCGCGGTCTGGTCAACCTCTGGTATGGCCGACAGAAAAAGCTCAAGACCGTGTCGATTGGCACCGTCTGGCGCCCGGATGACAAGACCCCCGCCGTCAAGGCCGACTGAACGAGGCACCGCATCATGGAACTCTTCCGCATCCGCAAGGACATCCCGTTCATGAAGCACGCGATCGTGCTGAACGCCATTTCGTTCATCACCTTCCTTCTCGCGGTGTTCTTCCTGACCACCCGGGGTTTGAACCTCTCGGTGGAGTTCACCGGCGGCACCGTGATGGAGGTGGCTTACGAACAGCCCGCCGATCTGGAGTCGGTGCGCAAGGTGATCGAAGGCCTGGGCTATGCCGAGGTGCCGGTGCAGAACTTCGGTACTTCACGTGACGTGCTGCTGCGACTGCCAGTACAGGCAGGCAAATCGTCGGGCGAACAAAGCACCGTGGTGTTGGCCGCGCTGAAGGCGCAGAACCCCGGTGTGGAACTGCGCCGCACCGAGTTCGTCGGGCCTCAGGTCGGGCGGGAACTGGTGGAAGACGGCCTCAAGGCCCTGGGGATGGTGATCGCGGGCATCATGATCTACCTTGCCTTCCGCTTCGAGTGGAAGTACGCGGTCTCGGCCATCGTCGCCAACCTGCACGACGTCATCATCATCCTGGGCTTCTTTGCCTTCTTCCAATGGGAGTTCTCGCTGGCCGTGCTGGCTGCCGTGCTGGCGGTGCTGGGTTATTCGGTCAACGAGTCGGTGGTGATTTTCGACCGCATCCGCGAAACCTTCCGCAGACAGCGCAAGATGAGCACGCAGCAGATCATCGATCACGCCATCACGTCGACCATCAGCCGCACCATCATCACGCACGGCTCCACCCAGATCATGGTGTTGTCCATGCTGCTGTTCGGAGGCCCGACGCTGTTCTATTTCGCCCTGGCCCTGACCATCGGTATTTGCTTCGGCATCTATTCATCGGTGTTCGTGGGTGCCGCCATGGCGATGTGGCTGGGCATCAAACGGGAAGACCTGATCAAGTCCAGCGGCAAGAACGAAGGCGATCCGGATGATCCCAACGCCGGTGCTGTGGTTTAAGCGCGAAGACTGCGTGGGGCATACCCTGCAAGGTGGATCCAACATCTGGACGCTGAATCCTTTCGTGTCATACTGAATTCATTGTGTCGCCGCCCGATCAGCACGTCTCCTCCCTGGCCAAACAGGCACGTGAACTCTTCGTGGTTCACGTGGGTCGTGCCCTTCCCGAAATGGTCAAGGCCTGCGACACCCGCCTGACCGCCATCCTCGACCAAGCCGGCTCGGCGCGCGACATGCAGGCCCGGCGCGACGCCTGGACCGCTTTCCAGAAACACCAGACCACCTGGCTCAACCAGAGCCGCAAGGCGCTGCAGCGCACTTTGCTGCCACGCACCTCCAGCACCGGTCAGCCCATCAGCCTGTCGGGTGCGCTTGAACTGGTGGCCGAGGGCGCCATCGACGACCAGATCATGGCGTCTCGCCTGGCCATGCGCGTGCTCGAAAAGGCGTCCACCGAACTCAACGAGCTGCGCCTGCGTGTGCAACATCTGGAGAAGCGCCAGGAGCTGTCGCGCGGTGACGTGTTGCTCCCCGACGTGACCGCCCGCATCCTGGTGGACCAGTGGCTGGAGTCCGAGATGACCCGCGATGCCTGGGCGCTGGTGCAGGACGCGCTGGCACCGGTCATGACCATGAAGCTGCACGACGCCTACAAGGCGGCCAACGAATTTTTGGTGGCCAGCGGCGTGATGAAGGAAATCGACCTGCAGGCGCTGGTCAGGCGCGCGCCCGGTTCGCGAGCCGAAGGCGGCCCGCCCGCGGCGCCCCCCCAGTCCAGCCCGGTGGGGACACGTGTCCCACCCGGCGGCGCTGCTCGCCCTGGTGGCGCCGGCGCCGGGTTCCGACCCGCGGGCGCACATCCCGGCATGGACCCAGGCGCTGGTCCGAGTTCGGGCGGGAGCCAACGCGACTTCAGTGGTTCCGGCCCGGCGGGACGCCCGAGCACGCCGAGCTCGTCCAGCATGGGTGTGCAGGACGAAACCCGCATGATGACCAGCGCTTCGCCGTTGGCCCGTGCGCGCATGCGGGCGCAAGGCGTGGTGGGCCGTTTGCGGCGCATGCTGATCGACAAGGTCGGCGGTGACTTCGAAGCCACGCAAATCCTGCCGCCATCGCCTGGTCTGGCGCAGGCCATGCAGCGTGTGGTGCCGGGCGACAGCGCTGGCGCAGGTTTCTACGTGTCAGGCAACAGCCGCCCAGGTGCCGTCTACATGGATGCCACGCACGTGGAAAAGGCGGCGGTGGTTTTGCGCCAGCGCACGGCCGAACTCAAACAGGCCGCCAGCACCCCCACGGAGAAAGCCACCATCGAGGTGGTGGCCCTCATGTTTCAAAGCATTCTGGCCGAGGAACGCATCCCGCCGAGCGTGCGGGTGTGGTTTGCCCGGCTGCAGATTCCGGTGCTGCGCGTGGCACTGGCAGAGCCCGAGTTTTTCAGTGCCTTGCAGCACCCGGCCCGTCGCCTGATCGACCGCATGGGGTCGTGCGTGATGGGCTTTGAGTCCAACGTCAGTTCTGCCGCCCTGGAGGCCGAGATCAAGCGCGTGGTGCAGGTGATCGAGCAATACCCTGAGACCGGCCGGCGTGTCTTCCAGCTGGTGTTCGACGAGTTCCAGAAATTCCTCTCGACCTACCTGAGCGAACAGGGCAGCGCCAGCCGATTCGTGAGCGTGGCACAGCAGGTCGAGCAAAAGGAAACCTTGTCGGTTCAGTACACGATCGAGCTGCGCAAGCTGCTCGACGAAGTGCCGGTGCGTGACGAGGTGCGCGACTTCCTCTTCAAGGTCTGGGTCGATGTGCTGGCGGTGTCCAGCGTCAAGTACGGTCTGCGACATGAGGAAACCAGTGCGCTCAAACAGGTGGCCTCCGACCTGCTGTGGGCGGCCAGCGCCAAACCCAACCGCGACGACCGCGCCCGCGTGATCCAGCAACTGCCGGCCTTGCTGCAGCGCCTGCGCCAGGGCATGGGCCTGCTGGGCTTCACCACCGGCATGCAGGACCAGCACATCAAGTCGGTGAGTGACACGCTGGCCGATGCCTTCATGTCCCGCACCGAGGCCATCTCTCAGGAGCAGCTCGACAACCTTTCCGACCGCCTGGCCAACCTCGAAGAGTATTTGCCCGCCAACGGTCTGGGCGACCTGGACCTGGACAACGAGAGCATCGAAATGATCACCGGCGTGGACGCCAGCAACATCGAAGTGATCAACCAGGGCGGCAGCCAGCCCAACGAGGCCATGCGCTCGTGGGCGGTCGAACTGCAGATCGGTTCGTGGTTTGGTCTGGACCACAACGGCAAGCTCAACAGCGTGCAACTGGCCTGGCGCAGCCAGCGCGGCCAGCTCTACCTGTTTGTCACCAACGGCGGCCGTTGTTTCCTGATCCAGGCCACGCGGGTTGCGTCGTACCTGCAGGCCGGCTTGCTCGTGCCGAGCGAAGAAGAGGCGCTGACCGTGCGCGCCACGCGCGACGCACTTTCGAAGCTCGACGCCAACCCCGAGCGCCTGCTCAACTGAGCTGGGTCAACCCTTGCGGGCCTGTTCGTACAGGCCTTGCACGCGGGGCACGTTGGCCTCCAGTTCGCGGATGCGGTTGGGGCCACTGGGGTGGGTGGACAAGAAGCCGGGGCCCGCCCCACCGCCAGCCGACGCCATCTTCTGCCACAAACTCACACTGGCCTGCGGCCGGTAAGCAGATCGGGCCGCCAGCTCGAGGCCCACCAGATCGGCCTCGGTCTCGTCTTCGCGGCTGAACTTGAGCGTGAGCAGCTGTGTCCCCAGGTTGGCCGCCACATCGCCCAGCTGGCCCAGACCAAACAGTTGCGCGGCGATCGACAGGCCGATGCTGGTGGCGCTGCTCTTGGCCACCCGGGCCCGCGCGTGTTCGCGCAGCGCATGGGCCATTTCGTGGCCCATGATCATGCCGGTTTCGTCGTCGGTGAGCTGCAGCTTTTCCAGGATGCCGGTGTAGAA
>NZ_JALHLX010000119.1 GCF_022844385.1 Hydrogenophaga sp.
TCTACCCGAGCCCTGCACCCATGAGCACCACCCTGGCACCGATAGAACTCCAGCCCGCGAGCCGCAGCGCTTTCGGCGAAGGCCTCTCGCGCATGGACCAGGCCCAGAAGATCAAGCTGGGTCTGGGCGCACTCGCCCTGCTGGCGATCGCCCTGGCCTTTTTCTTCATGGGCCGCCAGCCCGACTACCGCGTGCTCTACGCCAACCTGGGCGACAAGGACGGCGGCGCCATCGTGGCGCAGCTCTCGCAGATGAACGTGCCCTACAAACACGCCGAGGGCGGCCAGGCCATCCTGGTGCCGGCGGACAAGGTGCACGACACCCGTCTGCGCCTGGCCTCGCAAGGTTTGCCCAAAGGCTCGGTCAATGGCTTCGAGCAGATGGAGTCCAACCGCTTCGGCATGACCCAGTTCCAGGAACGCCTGACCTTCCAGCGCGGTCTTGAGGGCGAACTCACCCGCTCGATCCAGTCGCTCTCCTCGGTGCAGAGCGCCCGCATCCACCTGGCCCTGCCCAACCAGAACGGCTTTTTCCGCGAACAGCAAAAGCCCAGCGCCTCGGTGCTGCTCACCCTGCACGCCGGCCGCACGCTGGACCGCGCGCAGGTGGCCGGCATCGTGCACCTGGTGGCCAGCAGCGTGCCCGAGATGAACCCCAAGGCGGTGAGCGTGGTGGACGACGCAGGCAGCCTGCTCTCGGCCCCCGCCGACGCACAGGCCCAGGGCGCCGACACGCAGAAGCTGCAGTACACCCAGCAGATCGAACAGCTCTACACGCGCCGCATCATGGACATGCTGGAGCCGCTGGTGGGCCGCAACAACGTGAAGGCGCAAGTGAGCGCCGACGTGGACTTTTCCCTGGTGGAGTCGACCAGCGAAGAGCACAAGCCCAACCAGAGCCCCGACACCAGCGCGGTGCGCAGCCAGCAGACGGTGGAAGACGGCTCGCCCGGCGCGGCCCAGCCCAACGGCGTGCCCGGTGCCGTGACCAACCAGCCGCCCGCCACCGGCACCGCACCCATCAACGGCGCCGCTGCGCCCGTGGGTGTGGCCGCTCAGGGTGGTACCGACAAGCCCGGTTCCATGCGCCGCGAGTCGGTGGTGAACTACGAAGTGGACAAGACCGTGAAGGTGGTGCGCGAGTCCAGCGGCCAGATCAAGCGCCTGAGCGCTGCCGTGGTGATCAACCACCGCACCACGACCGACAAAAACGGCAAGGAAACCACCGTGGCCATTCCGGCGGCGCAGCTGGAGCAGATGACCGCCCTGGTGCGCGAAACCATCGGCTTCAGCCAGGTTCGCGGCGATTCGGTGAACGTGGTGAACGCGCCTTTCAACGTGGAGAAGACCAGCGAAGTGGCCGAGCCGGCCTGGTGGCAGCAGGCCGAGAACCAGGAATTCCTGCGCGGTCTGGCCTGGCCGCTGGGCATGGTGGGCCTGGGCCTGCTGGTGCTCATGGGCATGGTGCGGCCGGGCCTCAAGCTGCTCAAGACACCGGTGGTGCGCAGTCAGACCGAAGTGCAACCGCTCAACGCCATGCTCAATGAAGCGCCGGAGCGCCCGGGCCTGCCGATGCCCAGCAACGAACCCACGCCCGAGACCCAGCGCCTCACCGATGCCAAGCGCCTCGCGCTCGAAAACCCCATGGCCGTCGCCAACATCGTGAAAGGCTGGGTCAACGGCGAGTCCCCCGCCTGACCCCGCTTGACCCCGCTTGACCCCGCTGCCACACATCACCTTACAGAGACACGCACATGGAAGACCAGGGAATCCAGGACGCCGCGATCTTTCTCATGTCGATTGGCGAGGAAGAAGCGGCCGAGGTGTTCAAGCACCTCAGTCCGAAAGAAGTGCAAAAGCTCGGCGAAACGATTGCCAAGACACGCTCGGTCTCGCACGATCGCGTGGACCAGGTGATGCAGAAGTTCACCGGCGCGGCCTCCTCGCAGAGCCTGCTGGTGTCCGACACCGACAACTACGTGCGCGCCGTGCTCAAGCGCGCGCTGGGCGACGACAAGGCTTCGCTGTTGATCGACCGCATCCTGCAGGGCGGTGACGTCTCGGGCATCGAGAGCCTGAAGTGGATGGACCCGGCCTCCATTGCCGAGCTGCTGCGCAACGAACACCCCCAGATCGTGGCCGCCATCCTGGTGCACCTCGAATCCGACCAGACCGCCGGCGTGCTGAAGAACTTCACCGAGCGCACGCGCAACGAAGTGATGCTGCGCATCGCCACGCTCGAAGGCATCCAGCCCACTGCGCTGAAAGACCTCAACGAGGTGCTGTTCAAGGTGCTCGCCGGTGGCGACAAGATCCGCAAGACCTCCATGGGCGGCGTGAAGACCGCGGCCGAGATCATCAACATGATGGGCTCGCAGATCGAGACCTCGGTGATCGATTCGATCCGCGAGTTCGACGCCGAACTCGCGCAGAAGATCATGGACAAGATGTTCGTGTTCGAGGACCTGCTCAAGCTCGATGGCAAGTCGGTGCAGCTGGTGCTCAAGGAAGTCTCCACCGATGCCCTGGTGGTCTCGCTCAAGGGCGCCACCAACGAACTGCGCGAACTGGTGCTGGCCAACATGTCCACCCGCGCGGCCGAAGCGCTGCGCGAAGACCTCGAATCGCGCGGCCCGATGCGCCTGTCGGAAGTGGAAACGCAGCAGAAAGAGATCCTGAAAATCGTGCGCCGCCTGGCCGACGAAGGCCAGATCATGATCGGCGGCGGCGGTGAGGATGAAGCTTTCGTATGACCGTGATCGGACACTGACCATGGCCTCCAAACCCAATCCCCATTCCCGCTTCATCCCGCGCGAAGAGATCGAGGGCGTTGCCGCCTGGCATTTCTCGGCCGTGGACGGCAGCGACGAGCATCTGCATGCGTCTGCCGGCGACAAGAACGAAGGCGTGACGAGCGAGGTCTTGCAGGAGGCGCGCCAGCAAGCGTATGCCGAAGGTTTTGAGCGTGGGCACGAAGCCGGTGGCCAGGAGGTGCGCGATGCCCTGGAAGCCACGGTGCGCAAGACCGCCGAAGAAACCGCGGTGCGCATGGCGCAGTTGCTGCACAACACCAAAGACCACCTCAAGAAGAGCGAAGAGAAGATCTCGCGCCACATCCTGGAACTGGCCTGCGACCTGGCCCGCCAGGTGGTGCGCCAGGCCATCGCCAGCGACCCGCAGCACCTGAAGCCCGTGATCGCCGAAGCCCTGTCGCAACTGGTGGACGACGGCCTGCCCGCCACCGTGCGCATGAACCCGGGCGACCTCGCGCTCATGAAGGGTGTGCTGCAGGAAACGCTCAACAGCCCGCTGCCCGAGTTCGTGGCCGACGCCCAGATCAGCCCCGGTGGCTGCCTGATCGAATCGAGCACCTCGGCGGTGGACGCCACGATTGAAAAACGCTGGTCGCGCGCCGTGGGCAACCTCGGCATGAACGTGGCCTGGAACCCGGGAAACGAAGATGTCTGACAGCACGTTCGGCACCGAGAGCCGCTGGGGCCATTTCATGGAAGACGTGCGCACGAACGCCAGCGTGGAAACCCCGCTGGAAGTGCGCGGCACGCTCACCCGCCTGGCCGGTCTGGTGCTGGAGGCCGTGGGCCTGAAGGTGCCGGTGGGTTCGCAGTGCCTCATCGGCAATGGCAGCAAACCGCCGGTGCTGGCCGAGGTGGTGGGTTTTTCCAACGACCGCGCCTTCCTCATGCCGGCCGGCGACACGCACGGCCTCTCCAGCGGTGCGAGCGTGACGCCGCTGGCGCCCTACCGCACCGTGCCCCGCGTGGGCCACACCAACAAGCCGCCCTCGCCCGACGACCGTGGCACGCTGCGCCTGCCGCTGGGCAAGGGCCTGCTGGGCCGCGTGGTGGATTCGCACGGCAACCCCATGGACCACATGGGCCCCATCACCGACGTGGACATCGAACCGATGGACCGCGCCCCGCTCAACGCCATGGACCGCGACCCGGTGCGCCAGCCGCTGGACACCGGCGTGCGCGCGATCAATGCGCTGCTCACCGTGGGCCGAGGCCAGCGCATCGGCCTGTTTGCCGGCTCCGGCGTGGGCAAGAGCGTGCTGCTGGGCATGATGGCCCGCTACACCAAGGCCGACGTGATCGTGGTCGGCCTCATTGGCGAACGCGGCCGCGAGGTGAAGGAATTCATTGAAGACATCCTGGGCGTGGAAGGCCGCAAGCGCTCGGTGGTGGTGGCGGCTCCGGCCGACGCGCCGCCGCTGGTGCGCATGCAGGGCGCGGCCTACGCCACGGCGATTGCCGAGCGCTTCCGCGACGACGGTCTCGATGTGCTGCTGCTCATGGACTCGCTCACCCGCTACGCCATGGCGCAGCGCGAGATCGCGCTGGCCATCGGCGAACCCCCGGCCACCAAGGGCTATCCGCCGAGCTGTTTCGCCAAGCTGCCGCAGCTGGTGGAGCGCAGCGGCAACGGCCTGAACGGCGTGGGCTCGATCACCGCCTTCTACACCGTGCTCTCCGAAGGCGACGACCAGCAGGACCCGATTGCCGATGCCGCGCGCGCCATTCTGGACGGCCACATCGTGCTGTCGCGCTCGCTCGCCGAGTCGGGCCACTTCCCGGCCATCGACGTGGAGGCCTCGGCCTCGCGCGTGATGCACAACGTGGCCGGTGCCGTGCACCTGGAGCTGGCGCGCAAGTTCCGCGGCGCGTATTCGCGCTACATCAAGAGCCGCGACCTGATCCAGCTCGGCGCCTACGTGCCCGGCAGCGATCCGGAGACCGACCGGGCCATCGTGCTCTACCCGGCCTTGCAACGCTTCCTGATGCAGGACATGAACGAAGCCGCCACCCTGCCCGAGAGCCTGCAGCAGCTGCAGGCTGCGCTGCAGGAAGACAAGCCCGGCAACGCCCAACGCCAGTCCCGCCCCCACCACAACCCCTATGAAGGCAAGCAGGCATGACCACGATCCAGACGCTCAACAAGGTCGTTGAAATCGCCGAGAAGCGCCGCGACGAAGCGCTCGGGGCGCTCGGGCAGATGCAGCGCGAACTGCAGTTGGCGCAGGACCAGATGGACCAGCTGCAGGCCTACGCGCAAGAGGCCGAGCAGCGCTGGGCCGTGCGCAGTGCCACCGGCGTGGACGGTGCCTTGCTCATGCACCACCGCCAGTTCATGGCCAAGATCGACCACGCGCTGGACTTCCAGCGCGGCGTGTTGCGCGAGCGCCTGGAGATCATCGAGCGCGCGCAGGGGCAGGTACACGTGTGCGAACGCGACGTGGCCGGTCTGCGCAAGTTCACCGAACGCAAACAGCTCGCGGTGCAGCACCGTGTGCAGCGCCAGGACCAGAAAAATACCGACGAGATGGCGCTCGCCATCCACCTGCGCCAGAGCATGGCCCGGGCACAACAGGAAGGCCTTCGCACATGAGCAGCACCACCGCCACCGCCAGCGCACCCAAACCGGTGGAAAGCACCGCCAAACCGGCGCAAGCCGGCGCACGCGCGCCCAGGGACAAAACCGAGGGCGAGGACATGTTCGCCAACCTGCTCGGTCTGCTGGCCAGCACCCAGGTGTTGCCCGAAGCCGCCACGATCGGCAGTGCTGCGCCCGCTGAGGCCCCCGCCAGCGACGCCGCAGCGCCCGACGGCTCCGACAACCCCTTCGCCGCGCTGCTGGGCTGGGGCTTGCCCGGCAGCGGCAAGGATGCATCTGGCCGGCCCGGTGGCACCGAAGGCGCGGGTCTGCCTGCCGCGCCCAGTGCCGCCGAGCGCACCACCGGCACCGGGAGCGACGGAAAGGTCGACATCTCCGACCTGACCCCGGTGGAGCCGACGCCGCTGGAGACCACTCCCAAGGGCCAGGTGGCGTTGCCGGCAAACGCGGTGCGCCCGGGTGCGCCCCACGTGCCCACGCGTGCGGCCGAGGTCGTGTCCACAGCGACCGCAGCCACCGCCGGGACGCCATGGCGCCAGGCCTCCTTGGCCAGCACCGAAACCGTGGCACTCCAGCAAGCGTCCAACCACATCTCACAAGCGCGCAGCACCGTGGCGCTCAACGAGCGCTTCGGTCTCACGCCCGGCGTGCCGCTGGCCGCCAGCGAACGGCGCGAATCCGGCACCGAGGGCCTCAGCCTGGCTTCCCCCATGGGTGCCGGCAGCCGCACGGCGGATGCGGCGCCCGCTCTGTCCGGCGCCACGGCGGGTGACGCCAACATGGGTTCCGACAACACCGGCCCGGACGCCCGCGCCTTCGACCAGGGCGACGGCCAGGCCGACAACCCCTTCGCCGACGCAGGTGCCGCCGAAGAGCCCACCGTGACCCACTGGGGCACGCAGCACCTGCGCCACGCCAGCCTGCGCGTGGCCGGCGACGCCGGCGAACAAGCCATCGACATCCAGCTCTCGATGAAGGGGCAGGAAGTTCAGGTGGCGTTCAACACCGACAGCGCCGAGGCCCGTGCCTCGCTGCGCGAGAGTGCGGGCGAGTCCTTGAGCGACTTGCTGGCGAAAAGCGGTATTCAGCTCGGTGGTGTGTCGGTGGGGGCGCAGGGCCAGCCCGGGGCGCGTGGCGACGATGGCGCGGCGCGGCAGGGCGGTGTTCGTGGGGTGGCATCTGCGGCTCGCGAGCCGCTCGCACCCTCGAACCGACCTGCTCAGGCAGCCCCACGAGCCGACGGCAGCCAGCCGCTGGACGTCTTCGCCTAGGGCCACGAACGGCTCCCACGAACCCTTGAATAAGCGCCTTTTCAGGCGCTTATCTGATGACTGGCCCATGGGCCCCGGCCCAATAATTCTTCAAACCCCACACGTTTTCCGCGTGTGACGCCCTCCTCCCGCCGGGGGCCATTTGAAGGATGACCATGTCTGCTGCTGCCGCCACCGCCCCCGCTGCCGAAGCGCCGAAAAAGAAGAGCAAGAAGCTGCTGTTCATCATCATCGGCGTGGTGGTGCTGGCCCTGATCGGCGCTGCAGCCGCGCTGTTCATCCTCAAGAAGAACACCGCCGAAGACGACGAGTACGCCGACGACGAGCCGGTGGCCCACGTGGCCAAAGACCCGAAGACCGCACCCGTCTACATGCCGCTGGAGAACATGGTGGTCAACCTGGCCGACCCCGGTGGCAACCGCTTCATCCAGCTTGGTCTCACGCTGCAGCTGCAGGATGCCAAGACCGAAGCCGACGTGAAGGCCTACATGCCCAGCATCCGCAGCGACATCCTGCTGCTGATCTCGCAACGCACCGCCGACGAGATGCTGCAGGTGCAGGGCAAGGAAAAACTGGCCAAGGACATCATCGCGGCGGTCTCCAAGGAAATGGGCTACGAGATGCCCGAGCCGGCTGCCGCAGAAGAAGGCGCACCCAAGAAGAAAAAGTCCAAGGCCGCACCCAACCCGGTGCAGGCCGTGCTGTTCTCCAGCCTCATCGTTCAGTGATCCGGACACACCACCATGGCTGACGCATTTCTGTCCCAGGAAGAGATCGACGCCCTGCTCGAAGGCGTCACGGGCGAGAGCCAGAAGCTCGCCAAGGAAGACGCGCCCACCAGCGGTGTGCGCGACTACAACCTGCAGAGCCAGGAGCGCATCGTGCGTGGGCGCATGCCCACCATGGAGATCGTCAACGAACGGTTCTCGCGCAACCTGCGCCTGGGCTTGTTCAACTTCATCCGCCGCAGCCCCGAGATTTCGGTGGGTGCGGTGCAGGTGCAGAAGTACAGCGCCTTCCTGCGCGAGCTGGTGGTGCCGACCAACTTCAACATCATGGCCATCCGCCCACTGCGCGGCAACGGTCTGGTGGTGTGCGAACCCACGCTGCTGTTCGGCGTGATCGACAGCCTGTTTGGCGGCAATGGCAAGTTCCACACCCGCATCGAGGGCCGCGACTTCTCACCCACCGAACAGCGCGTGATCAACCGCCTGGTGGACGTGGTGTCCGAGGAATACAAGAAGGCCTGGCGCGGCGTGTACCCGATCGAGCTGTCGTACCAGCGCTCGGAAATGCAGCCCCAGTTCGCCACCATCGCCACGCCCAGCGAGATCGTGGTCTCCACCAGCTTCACGCTGGAGATCGGCGACATCACCGGCTCCCTGCACATCTGCATTCCCTACGCCACGCTGGAGCCGATCCGTGACGTGCTGTATTCCAGCGTGCAGGGCGACGCCATCGAGGTCGACCGCCGCTGGGTCAAGCTGCTCAGCCACGAGATCCAGGCCGCCGAGGTGACCATGGTCGCCGAACTGGCACAGACCGATGCCACGGTGGAGCAACTGCTGGCCATGCAGATCGGTGACTTCATCGAACTCGATCGCAACCCCACCATCCAGGCGCATGTGGACGGGGTGCCGATCTTTGAAGGCCAATACGGCACCCACAAAGGCAAATACGCACTTCGCGTGGAGCGCAATCTGCGCGGAATCGATACGAACTGGCTCGGAGAAAACCATGTCCACTGACACCCCTTCACAAGAATCCATCGCCGACGACTGGGCGCAGGCCCTGGAAGAGCAGGCGGTCACCAGCGGCGGCGCCAACGACGGACCGCACGTCTTCGACGCCACCGCCACAACCGTGCCCGCGGGCTCGGGCAACGCCAGCGGCAACCCGATGCACGACATCCAGATGGTGCTGGACATCCCGGTGCAACTCTCGGTGGAACTGGGCCGCACCCGTGTGCCGATCAAGTACATCCTGCAGCTCGCCCAAGGCTCCATCGTTGAACTTGATGCGCTCGCCGGTGAGCCCATGGACGTGCTGGTCAACGGCTACCTGATCGCCCAGGGCGAGGTGGTGGTGGTGAACGACAAGTTCGGCATCCGCCTCACCGACATCGTGACCCCATCCGAGCGGATGAAACGCGTCAGCCGGACCTGATCCATGTTGCAAAACGCGATGCCCGCACTGCTGTTGCTCGCCTTGATGGTGGGCCTGGCCTTCGCCCTGAAGTGGGCGCGCCGCCGCCTGCCCGGCATCGCCGGCCACGGCGGCCCGTCGCTGCACGTGCTCTCCAGCCTGTCGCTGGGGCCGCAGCAACGCGTGGTCACGGTGCAGGTGGGTGAAGGTGCCGACCGCATCTGCCTGGTGCTGGGCGTGGCCGCAGGCAGCGTGACCGCGCTGCACCAGATGCCCCTGCCGGCCGAGTTGCCCGCTGTGCCTGCGGATCCCTCTGCGCCCGCCTCCGGCTTTGCTGCGCGCCTGACCCAATTCATGAAAGCTCCCAATGCGCCGCGTTGATGTTTTGCGAGGCGGTCTGATCTTCGGCGCACTCGCGTTGTGCGCCGTGGGTGTCTGGGCCCAGGCCCTGCCGCTGCCCACACCGCCGTCGGCACCCACCGCCGCCGGCCCCTCGCTGCCGTTGATGATTGGCCAGGGCAGTGGCAGCACCAGCTACTCGGTGCCGATCCAGACCCTGCTGTTCTTCACCGCGCTGTCCTTCCTGCCGGCGGTGCTGCTGCTGATGACGGGTTTCACCCGCATCGTGATCGTGCTCTCGCTCTTGCGCCAGGCGCTGGGCACACAATCGGCCCCACCCAACCAGGTGATCGTGGGCCTCTCGCTCTTTCTCACGTTGTTCGTGATGGGCCCCACGCTGGACAAGGTGTATGCCGACGCCTACGAGCCTTACTCGCGCAACGCCATCACCTTCGACCAGGCGCTGGACCGTGGCCAGGCACCCATGCGGGCCTTCATGCTCAAGCAGACCCGCCAGTCCGACTTTGAACTCTTCGCCAAGCTGGCCAAGTTGCCGAACGAGGTCACCGCCGAGACCGCGCCGTTTCGTGTGCTGGTGCCCGCCTTCGTCACCAGCGAACTCAAGACCGCCTTCCAGATCGGTTTCATGATCTTCATCCCCTTCCTGGTGATCGACATGGTGGTGGCCAGCGTGCTGATGTCGCTGGGCATGATGATGCTGTCACCGGTGCTGGTGGCACTGCCGTTCAAGCTCATGCTGTTTGTACTGGCCGACGGCTGGAACCTGCTCATCGGCTCATTGGCCGCATCTTTCGCACAGTAGGTAAAACATGGATCCCCAAGCCGCTCTCACGATGGCGCAGAACGCGCTCTTCATGTTGCTCATGGTGGCAGCGCCGGTGCTGGCCACGGTGCTGGTGGTCGGCCTGGTGGTGAGCCTGTTCCAGGCCATCACGCAGATCAACGAGGCCACGCTGGCCTTTGTGCCCAAACTGATCGCGGCCATCGCGGTGTTCGCCATCGCCGGGCCGTGGATGATGACCACCATGGTCGAGTTCATCCGCAGCACGATCTTGTCGATCCCGAACTATGCGATCTAGAGCCAGCGTGGCGAACTGACCATGCCCACGTTCACCGAAGCGCAGGTGATGGCGCTGGTCTCGCCGGTGTTCTGGCCTTTCCTGCGCATCCTCGCCGTTTTCTCCAGCGCCCCCATCTTCTCGTCGCGCTCGGTGCCGCTGCGCACGCGCGTGGCGCTGGCCTTCATCGTGGCCGTGTGTGCACAGGCCGGGCTGGGCGATCAACCCATGGTCGCGCTCAACGACCCGCAGGCGTTTTCGGTCGTGATGCAGCAGGTGGTGGTCGGCATCGCGATTGGTCTGGCGGTGCGCATCGTGTTTTCGGCCGTGGAGCTCGCGGGCGAGATCATCGGCCTGCAGATGGGCCTGAACTTCGCAGGCTTCTTCGACCCCACAACCAACGCGCAGTCGAGCACGGTGGGCCGCTTTTTCGGCAACACCACCATGCTGCTGTTCGTGGTGATGGGTGGCCACCTCATGCTCTTGCAGGCGGTGATCGCCAGCTTCAACACCTTCCCCGTGGGCGGCGGCGCGCTTGATTCGGTCAACCGCATGCAGCTGCACGAACTCGGCGCCGTGGTGTTCCGCTACGGCCTGTGGATCGCCCTGCCCATGATCGGCATGCTGCTGTTCGTCAACATCGTGCTGGGCTTCGTCTCGCGCATCGC
>NZ_JALHLX010000120.1 GCF_022844385.1 Hydrogenophaga sp.
AACAAGCCCGAGATCTACTGGAACATGCTGCAGACCGCCGAGCAGGTGGCCAAGCGCTACGGCATCGGCCGCGATGCCATGGACGAGTACGGTGCAGCGAGTCAGCAACGTGCCACCGCCGCGCTGGAAGCGGGTCTCTTCAAGGCCGAGATCGCGCCCATCACCGTGACCGCCGGCGTGGCCGACAAGGTCATGGGATTGACAACGAAACAAGTGACGGTGGAGAACGACGAAGGCATCCGCGCCGGCACCACCTTTGAAGGCATTCACGGCCTGCGCTCGGCGCTGCCGGGCGGTCTGGTCTCGGCCGGCAACGCCAGCCAGTTCAGCGACGGCGGCGGCGCCTGCGTGCTCATGAACGAAACCATGGCCGAGAAGCGCGGCTTGACCCCGCTGGGCCGTTTCCTCGGCTTTGCGGTGGCGGGTTGCGAGCCTGATGAGATGGGCATCGGCCCGGTGTTCGCCATCCCCAAGGTGCTCGCGCGCCTGGGCCTGAAGGTGAGCGACATCGACCTGTGGGAACTCAACGAAGCCTTCGCGGTGCAGGTGATCTACTGCCGCGACAAGCTGGGCATCCCGGGTGACAAGCTCAACGTCAATGGCGGCGCGATTGCAGTGGGCCACCCCTACGGCGTGTCGGGCCAGCGCCTGACCGGCCACGCGCTGATCGAAGGCAAGCGCCGCGGCGCCAAGCGCGTCTGCGTGACGATGTGCATCGGCGGCGGCATGGGCGCTGCGGGTGTGTTCGAAGTTCTCTGACACCGGGGCGCACCATGACTTTGCGCCCGACCGTCGACTTCCTGCTGCACGACTGGCTGCACGTCGAGACGCTGCAGGAACGCGTGCGTTTTGCGGACCACAGCCGCGAAACGTTTGACGCGGTGCTCGACACCTGCGAACGCATCGCGCGCGAGAAGTACGCACCGTTCAACCGGCTGGTGGACACGCAGGAGCCGCATTTCGACGGTGAGCGCGTGATCCTGCCGCAGGCCACCCACGATGCGCAGAAGGCCTACGCGGCCAGCGGCATGCTCAGTGCCGCGCAAGACTACGAAGTGGGGGGCATGCAGCTGCCCTACACGGTGGAGGCCGCGGCCAACGCGTTCTTTGCCATGGCCTCGGTCAGCATCGGCAGCGGCATGCTCACCACCGGCAACGCCAACCTGCTCATGGTGCATGGCACCGAGGCGCAGAAACAGGTGTTTGCGCTCAACGAGTTCAGCGGTCGTTTCTCGGGGACCATGTGTTTGTCGGAACCGCAAGCCGGTTCGTCACTCAGCGACGTGTCCACCCGCGCCGTGCCCGATGGTGCCGACTTCGCGGACGATCCACTCGGCCCGCGCTACCGCCTCAAGGGCAACAAGATGTGGATCTCGGCCGGCGAGCACGAGCTGACCGAAAACATCATCCACCTGGTGCTGGCCAAGATCCCTGATGAGAACGGCAAGCTCGTGCCGGGCACACGCGGCATTTCGCTCTTCATCGTGCCCAAGAAAATGGTGAACACCGCCGGAGAGTTGACCGGTGAGCGCAACGACGTGGCGCTGGCCGGACTCAACCACAAGTGCGGCTGGCGCGGCACCACCAACACGCTGCTCAACTTCGGCGAAGGCAAATACCCGGTGGGTGGTGAGGCCGGCGCCGTGGGCTACCTCGTGGGCCAGGCGGGCAAGGGCCTGCACTGCATGTTCCACATGATGAACGAGGCTCGCATCGGCGTGGGCATGGCCGCCACCATGCTGGGCATGGCGGGTTACCTCGCCAGTCTGGACTACGCGAAGAACCGCCCGCAAGGCCGCCCCATGGGGCCAGCCGGCAAAGACCCGGCGCAGCCGCCGGTGCGCATCATCGAACACGCCGACGTGAAGCGCATGCTGCTCGCGCAAAAGTCGTATTGCGAAGGCGCGCTCGCGCTGGAGCTGTATTGCGCACGCCTGGTGGACGAACAGCACACGGCCGATGCGGCAGCGGCAGACGATGCCCGTTTGCTGCTCGAAGTGCTCACCCCCATTGCGAAAAGCTGGCCGAGCGAGTGGTGCCTGGAAGCCAACAGCCTGGCGATCCAGATCCACGGTGGCTACGGCTACACGCGCGATTTCCCGGTGGAGCAGTACTGGCGCGACAACCGCCTGAACATGATCCACGAGGGAACACACGGCATCCAGGCCATGGACCTGCTGGGGCGCAAGGTGCTGATGGAAGGCGGCAAGGGCCTCACGTTGCTGGCGGGACGCATCAACGACACGATCCAGCGCGCCATCCACGTGCCCGAATTTGCGGCCCACGCCAACGCACTGGGCCAGGCGCTTGCCCAGGTGGGTGCTGCCACCAAGGCCGCCTGGGCCACCGGCGAGCCCACCGACGCGTTGGCCAACGCCGTGCCGTATTTGCAGGCCTTTGGCCACACTGTGCTGGCCTGGGTGTGGCTGGACGTGGCGCTGGCCGCGCACGCGGCGCCCGAGTCGAACGCACGCACTGGCCGGCTGGCCGCAATGCGCTTCTTTTTCCACTACGAGCTGCCCAAGATCGGCGCCTGGCTGCAGGTGGTGAGCAGCCGCGACCAGACCTGTGCAGCCCTGTCCGAAGAGGCGTTTTGATGTTGCACCACATCGTCATGTGGAAGATCAAGGACCTGGGCGCCGAGGGCGACAAGGCCACGAATGTCGCGAAGGCCAAGGCCTTGCTCGACGCCTGCGCGCAGCTGGTGCCCGGCATCACGCGCTTCGAGGTGGCCACGGCCCAGCCTGGGCTGGAGGGCACCTGCGACCTCGTGCTCAACAGCACGTTTGCCGATCGTGCCGCGCTGGCGGCTTACCAGACACATCCGTCGCACGTGGCGTTGAAACCGTTCATGAGAAAAGTGGTTCTCGAACGTCAATGCATGGACTACGAGACCTGAGCGCCGGATACGGTGCCCCCACCTAAACCCTCCCCCAGCGGGGGAGGGAGCCTAAATAACCAGGAGACATCCACATGACAAGAACCATCCCCCAACTCTTCGACCTCAAAGGCAAGACCGCCCTCATCACCGGTGGCTCGCGCGGCCTGGGCCTGCAGATGGCCCATGCGCTGGGTGAAGCCGGCGCGCGCGTGCTGGTCAGTTCGCGCAAGGCCGAAGACCTGGAAGCTGCCACGGCCGAGCTGAAGGCCGCCGGTATCGACGCGAGCTGGATCGCGGCCGACTGCTCGAAAGAAGAAGACATCCAGCGCCTGGCCGATGAAAGCCTGCAGCGCCTGGGTGCCATCGACATCCTGGTGAACAACGCGGGTGCGGCCTGGGGCGCGCCCGCCGAAGACCACCCGGTGGAGGCCTGGGACAAGGTGATGAACCTCAACGTGCGCAGCTATTTCATCCTGAGCCAGATTCTGGCCAAGCGCTGCATGATCGAGCGCAAGAGCGGCCGCATCATCAACACCGCGTCCATCGCCGGCCTGGGTGGCAACCCCTCGGGCATGAACACCATCGCTTACAACACCAGCAAGGGCGCGGTGATCAACTTCACCCGTGCGCTGGCCGCCGAGTGGGGCAAGTACGGCATCACGGTGAACGCGATCTGCCCGGGTTTTTTCCCGAGCAGGATGACGGTGGGCACGCTCAAGGCCATGGGCGAAGAGAAGCTGGCCTCGCACGCCCCGCTGCGCCGCCTGGGGGACGACGAAGACCTGAAGGGCCTGACCGTGCTGTACGCATCGGACGCCGGCAAACACATCACCGGCCAGTGGCTGGCGGTGGATGGTGGCGTCAGCGTGGTCACCGGCGGTTGAGCATGGAATTTTCCGTCCGCATCCCCTTCGTCGAACTGCTCGGCTTTGAACTCCAGAAGTTCGAAGGCGGGGAAGCGGAGATCGCCTTCAAGCCTTCCGATGACCACCTGAATTCCTTCGATGTGGTGCACGGCGGCGCCAGCATGACGCTGCTTGACGTGGTGATGGCGCACGCGGCCCGTTCGGTCGAGGCCGACATGGGCTGCGTCACCATCGAGATGAAGACCAGTTTCATGCGTGCAGCCAAGGGGCCGCTCACCGCCAAAGGCAAGCTGCTGCACCGAACCGCCACCATGGCCTTCACCGAGGGCAGCATTTTTGACGCGGCGGGCAAGCTCTGCGCACACGCCACCGGCACCTTCAAGTTTGTGGCCCGGCTGCCCGTCGGACCTGGAAGCACACAGGCTTTCAACCGCATCTCGACCGACTGATTTCACCGACTGACTTTCTCAGGAGACACACATGCCCACCAACCACCAGATCGTGCTCGACAACCGCCCGCAAGGCGAAGCCACCGTCGACAACTTCAAGCTCGTCACCACCGACACCGCTGCCCTCAAGGACGGCCATGTGCTGGTGCGCCACCACTTCCTCAGCCTCGACCCCTACATGCGAGGCCGCATGAACGACAGCAAGAGCTACGCGGCTTCGCAGGCACTCGGCGAGGTCATGATCGGCGGCACCGTGGGCGAGGTGGTCGAGTCCATGCATCCCAAGTTCAAGGCCGGCGACCAGGTCGTGGGCATGGGTGGCTGGCAGGAATACAGCGTGGTTGACGCCAACCAGGTCGGCGCCCTGCGCAAGGTCGACACCACGCACGTGCCGCTGTCCTACTACCTGGGTGCGGTCGGCATGCCCGGCGTGACCGCCTGGTACGGGCTGGTGAAGCTCATCAACCCCAAGGCGGGTGACACGGTGGTGGTGAGTGCTGCCACCGGCGCCGTGGGCAGCGCCTTCGGCGCGCTGGCCAAGGCGCGCGGCTGCCGCGCAGTGGGCATTGCCGGTGGCCCCGACAAGTGCAAGTACGCGGTGGAAGAACTCGGTTTCGACGCCTGCATCGACTACAAGCTGCACAAGGACGCGTACTCCCTGGCCAAGGCTTTGAAAGACGTTTGCCCCAAGGGTATCGACGGCTACTTTGAAAACGTCGGTGGCATGGTGCTCGACGCGGTGCTGTTGCGCATGAACGCCTTTGGCCGCATCGCCGTGTGCGGAATGATCGCCGGCTACGACGGCCAACCACTGCCGCTGGCCAACCCCGCACTGATTCTGGTGAACCGCCTGAAGATCGAAGGCTTCATCGTCAGCGAGCACATGGAGGTCTGGCCTGAAGCCCTCACCGAACTCGGCACTCTCGTGGCCACCGGCAAGCTGCGCCCGCGCGAAACCGTGGCGCAGGGTCTGGCAGCCGCGCCCGAAGCCTTCATGGGTTTGCTGAAAGGCAAAAACTTCGGCAAGCAACTCGTCAAGCTGGTCTGACGCGAACGCAGCCATGGACACGGCCAGCCCGCGCGGCGAGGAGTTCCGGCAGGACCTGCGCGTCCCCGGGGCGCGCAACGTGGAAGCCCGGCGGCTGCTGACCTCCGCCGAGCTGGCCCCATTGACCACGCTGTCCGTTCCCCGCACCTGGTTGGCGCTGGTGCAGACCTTCGGCCTGATCGCCGCCGCCATGGCGCTGGCGATGGCCACCTGGCCGAGCCCCTGGATGTTGCTCAGCGTGGTGCTGATCGGCATCGCGCAGCACGCGATCTTCATCCTGGTGCACGAGGCGGCGCACTACCGCCTGTTTGCCGCGCGCTGGGCCAACGACGGTCTGGGCCGGCTGATGGGCATGGCCGCGGGGCTGTCCATGTGCACCTACCGCGTCACGCACCGGCTGCACCACAACAACCTCTACACCGAGGAAGACCCCGACACCGCCATCCACGGCGGTTACCCGCGTGGCCGTGTCTATCTGCTCAAGAAGCTCGGGCAAGACCTGATCGGCCTCAACGCGTGGAAGACCTACGCCTATTTCTTTGGCGCGCCCGCGATCAATGAAGACACGAAGCGCGAGATCCGCCCGCTGGACGACACCTCGCCCTCCTTGCGGGCCGCTGCGCGGCAAGACCGCTGGTTCGTCGTCGGCTTTCATCTGGCGGCACCGCTGATCGCATCGGTGCTGGGTGGGTCAACCGGTCTGTGGATGTACGCGGTGCTCTGGCTGTTGCCTTTGGTAACAGTGCTGCAACCCATCCTGCGTCTGCGCGCCATTTGTGAACACGGTGCCGTGAGCGACCTGTCTTCACCGTTGACCGCCGCGCGCTGCAACCGCACCTGGGGTGGCGTGCTGAACTGGCTGGGCCGGTTGGTGTTGTTCCCGCATCACGTGAACCACCACCTGGAACACCACCTGTACCCCGCCGTGCCGCACTACCACCTGCCGCGCCTGCACCAGCTGCTGAAGGAAAAGGGCGCGCTGGACGCCGCCGAGGTGCGCGACCTGGCCGACACCTGGACGTTGATCTTTGCTGCGAGGAGGCGCCGCCATGAATCCCACGCATGAAGTGTTCAACCAGCCCGAGCCGCTGGTCAATGTGAACCTGTTTGCCACCAACCGGGCCATGCAGGCAGCGCTGCAGTTCAACGCGCCCGCGCTGGACACGGCGCCGCTGCACGCGCTCGGCGCTGTGGTGGGCAGCGGCGAGATGCAGGCGCATGCGCGGCTGGCCAACGTGCACACGCCGCAGCTCAAGACGCACAACCGGTTTGGCCAGCGGGTGGACCAGGTGGAGTTTCATCCGAGCTATCACGCCCTCATGTCTGCCGCAGTCGAGGCGGGACTGCATGGCACGGCCTTTTCAGCCGAGCAGCAGGCCACCGGCCACGCGCACCAGCTGCGCGCCGCCGGCTTCATGCTCTTCACCGAGCTCGAGCCCTCCATCCTGTGCCCCATCTCCATGAGCTACGCGGTGGCCCCCGCGCTCAAGGACAACCCCGCGATCTACCAGGACTGGGAGCGCGGCCTCACCAGCCGCGCCTACGACCCGGCGCTCAAGGTCTGGCGCGACAAGGTCGGCCTGACCATGGGCATGGGCATGACCGAGAAGCAGGGCGGCTCCGACGTGCGCGCCAACACCACGCGCGCCGAACCCGCCGGCAGCGACGCCTGGGGCCAGCGCTTCAGCGTCACCGGCCACAAGTGGTTTTTCTCCGCGCCCATGTGCGACGCCTTCCTGATCCTGGCGCAAACCGCCAACGGTCTGAGCTGCCTCTTTTTGCCGCGCGTGTTGCCCGACGGTTCCATGAACCAGCTCTTCATCCAGCGCCTGAAAGACAAGCTGGGCAACAAGGCCAATGCGAGTTCCGAGGTGGAGTTCGTCGGTGCCAGCGCCTGGCTGGTGGGTGAGGAGGGCCGGGGCATCCCGCAGATCCTGGCCATGGGCACCATGACGCGGCTGGACTGTGCCCTGGGCACCAGCGGCCTGATGCGCCAGGCGTTGAGCATTGCGCTCAACCACACGTCTCAGCGCAAGGCCTTCGGCAAAACACTCATCGACCAGCCGCTGATGAAAAACGTGCTGGCTGATCTGGCGCTCGAATCGGAAGCCGCGACCGCGCTCGCCCTTCGCCTGGCGCGCAGCTTCGACCGCACCGGCGACGCCCACGAGCAGGTGATGAACCGCCTGCTCACACCCGTGGCCAAGTTCTGGATCTGCAAACGCGGCAGCCACTTCGCCCAGGAAGCCATGGAGTGCCTGGGCGGCAACGGTTATGTGGAGGAGGGTGGTGAAGGCGTGATGGCGCGCATCTACCGCGAGATGCCGCTCAACAGCATCTGGGAAGGCGCGGGCAACATCATGGCCATCGACCTGCTGCGCGCCCTGCGCAAGGCCGATGCCGCCGCCGCGCTGGCGCATGAGCTGGCCCCGGCCAAAGGCATGCACCCAGCGCTGGACCGGCTTGCCGCGCAACTGCCCATTCGCGTGGAAGAAATGGCCAGCGAAATGGAAGCGCGCCGCCTCGCGCAAGACGTGGCGCTGGCCGTGCAGGCCGCTCTGCTCGCGCAGACGGCACCCAGCGCCGTGTTCAGCGCCTTCTGCGATTCGCGCATCGGCGGCGAGTGGGGCCACAGCTTCGGCTCGCTGGGCGCCGGCGTCGATTTCGACACCATCATTCAGCGGGCGATGCCGCGCTGAAAAACGACTCTGGAGACCTCATGTCCGACCTCATCCTGCACCACTACCCCACGTCCCCGTTTTCCGAAAAAGTGCGCCTGATCCTGGGCCACAAGCAGCTCAGCTGGCAGAGCGTGAACATCCCGCGCATCATGCCCAAGCCCGACGTGCTGGCACTCACCGGCGGATACCGCCGCACGCCGTTTCTGCAGATCGGTGCCGACATCTATTGCGACACCGCGCTCATCTGCGATGTGCTGGAACACATCCAGCCCGAACCCACGCTCTACCCCGAGCACCTCAAGGGCATGGCGCGCGTGCTGGCGCAATGGGCCGACAGCACACTGTTCTGGGCCGCCATGGGATACAACCTCAGCCCCAAGGGCGCGGCTGCGCTGTTCGCCGGGCAGCCGCCCGAAGCCGCCCAGGCCTTCGCGGCCGACCGTGGCGCGATGCGAACCGGCATGACCAGCCTGCGCCCCGGCGACGCCACTGCGGCCTACAAAAGCTACCTGCGCCGCCTCTCGACCATGGTCGACATGCACCCCTTCCTGCTCGGTGAGGCACCCTGCGTGGCCGACTTCGCGGCCTACCACCCGCTGTGGTTCAGCCGCGTGGTCAACCCTGCCATGGCCGGCATCCTGGAGGCCACGCCCAACGTCGTTGAATGGATGGACCGCATGGCCGCCATCGGCCACGGCCACTTGAGCAAGCTCACGTCCACCGAAGCCATTGCCATCGCCGCCGCCGCCCAGCCCGCCCCACACACCGACGACACGTTTCAAGACGACCACGGCATCGCGCTGGGCAGTCGCGTGACCATCAGCGCCGAGACCTTTGGCCAGGAGCCCACCGAAGGCATCCTGCGCGCGGCCACCCGCACCCGCTACACGCTGGAGCGCACCGACGAGCGCGCGGGGCTGCTGCACGTGCACTTTCCGCGCATCGGTTTTGTGCTGAGGGAAGTGCGCGCTTGAGACCCGAAGGACCCACGCACTGGCGCTGCCTGCCGTTTGATGCGATGTCTGCCCGCACGCTTTACCGCCTGCTGCAGCTGCGCACGGAGGTATTTGTGGTGGAGCAGCGCTGCGTGTTCCAGGACATGGACGGTGCCGACGCCCAGTGCATGCACGTGCTGGCCGAGTCCGTCGAGCCCGAAGGTGTCGAACTGATGGCCTGTGCACGTCTGGTGCCTGCGGGACTGAAGTACGCCGAGGCCAGCATCGGCCGCGTGGTGACGAATCCGGCCACACGGGGCAGTGGCATCGGCCACGCCTTGATCCGCCAGTCGGTGCACATGTTGCACGGCCTGTGGGGCGTGCAACCCATCCGCATCGGCGCGCAGGCGCACCTGCAAGCTTTTTACGCGCAACACGGGTTCCAGCCCGATGGGCCGATCTACATCGAGGACGGCATCGACCACATCGAGATGGTCCGGGCCCGATGACATTTTTCCAACTCAGGAGACAACCATGATTCAGGATTTCAAAGGCAAAACAGCGGTGCTCACCGGTGCGGGCTCGGGCTTCGGCCTGGAGTGCGCGCGCATCGGCGCAAAGCTCGGCATGAACCTCGTGCTGGTCGACGTGCAGCAGGACGCACTGGACAAGGCCACGGCCGAGATCGAGGCCACCGGTGCGAAGGTGCTCTCGCGCAAGGTCGATGTGTCGAGCAACGAGCAAATGGAAGCCCTCGCCGCCGACGTGGAAAAGACCTTCGGCGCGCCGCACTTTGTCTTCAACAACGCGGGCGTGGGCTCGGGCGGCCTGATCTGGGAAAACTCGGTGAAGGACTGGGAGTGGGTGCTGGGCGTGAACCTCTGGGGCGTGGTGCACGGCGTGCGTCTGTTCACGCCCATGATGCTGGCCGCAGCGAAGAAAGACCCGGCCTGGCGCGGCCACATCGTGAACACCGCCAGCATGGCCGGCCTGCTCACACCGCCCAACATGGGCATCTACAACGTGAGCAAACACGCTGTGGTGAGCCTCACCGAAACGCTCTACCAGGACCTGAAGCTGGTGAGCGACCAGGTGAGCGCGAGCGTGCTCTGCCCGTACTTCGTGCCCACCGGCATCAGCCAGAGCCACCGCAACCGCCCGGCCGGGCTGGCCGACGAGAAGGCCACGCAGAGCCAGCTGATCGGCCAGGCCATGAGCGACAAGGCGGTGAGCTCGGGCAAGATCACCGCCGCGCAAGTGGCACAGCTGGTGTTCGACGCCATCACCGCCGACCAGTTCTACATCTTCAGCCACCCGCGTGCGCTGGGCAATGTGCGCGCGCGCATGGAAGGCATCGTGAACATCACCAACCCGGCCGATCCATTCCATGAGCGGCCGGAGATTGGTGTGGCTTTGCGCGCAGCGCTGCGCCAGACATGAACTGAACTGAACTGAACTGGCGGGCGCCCCTGATTCGTCAGGCGCTGTCTTGTGCTGCCGGGTGCGCGGCCGCCTTCTTCACCTGATTCCCCAGCACCAGCGCGCGCCCGGCAAACATGCCCCCGGCGGCTTCCAGGTCCATGCGCTCCGCGTCGCGCCGGCGCAGGTGCTCCATCACCTCGTTCGCTTCTTCTTCGGCCGCACCCAGGGTGAGCACGGCCTCGCGGCCCATGGCCATGGCGGACTCGAAGGTCTCGCGCACGAGGTAGTCCACGTCGGCCTTGCGCAGTTCGAGCACGTGTTCGCGGTCGAACGCGCGCACCAGCAGTTGTGCGTGCGGGAACTCGGTCCTGGCCAGTTCGGCGATGCGCGTGGCGGCAGCCTTGTTGTCCAGACACACCAGGATGGCGCTGGCCGAGTGCGCGCCGGCGGCGTGCAGCACATCGGCGCGGCAGCCGTCGCCGTAGTAGACCTTGAAGCCGTAGGCTTCGGCGTCGCGGATCATCTGCACGTTGTTGTCGATGATGGTGATGCTCGCGCCGCGCGCGATCACGCCCTGGCTGGCGATCTGGCCGAAGCGGCCGAAGCCGATCACCAGCACGCTGGCGGCCTG
>NZ_JALHLX010000121.1 GCF_022844385.1 Hydrogenophaga sp.
TGGAGCCGTCAGGGCGATGCACGCCAGAGCTCGGTGGGTCTGGAGGCTGGCTACCTCGTCAAGTCCAACCTGTGGGTCTCGGCGGGCTACAACGTGCTCGGCTTCTCAGACGACGAGCTCCAGGGCTCGGCCTACACCCGCAAAGGCGCCTACGTCCGCCTGCGCTTCAAGTTCGATGAAACCCTGTTCCGCGGCGACGACGCGGCCACCAACCGCTCCCTGCCACGCTGAGGCATCGACACCATGAACCTCATGACAACACGCTCACTGTCCTTCACCATGCTGGCCCTGGGCCTCACCCTTGCGTTCGGCCTCGGCCTGGCCGGTTGCGCCGTCACCGACCCGCGCGCTACCGACCGCGCGCCCGGCGCGCTGCCGGCATATGCCGCACCCGACCGCATCACCGACGAGGCGATTCGCGGCGACCACCGCGCCATGCTGGGCTTGCGCGAGCGCCTGGCCATGCTCAACCAGAACGGCCGCGTTGCCACCGGCAATGCGCACTGGGCCAAGGCGCAATGTTGGCTCGACATGGCCCAGCAGAACTACCACGAGAACGACCGCAGCCGCGTGATCGAAGAGGCGCTCGCTGAGTCGCAAGCGCTGGTGGACGCGCTGGAAAAAGGCACAGCACCGAACGACCGAACCCCGC
Source organism: Hydrogenophaga sp. (assembly GCF_022844385.1). Taxonomy (GTDB): domain Bacteria; phylum Pseudomonadota; class Gammaproteobacteria; order Burkholderiales; family Burkholderiaceae_C; genus Hydrogenophaga. Next base: position 653 of record NZ_JALHLX010000121.1, read on the forward strand.
CGGTGGGCAACAGTGTTCGCTTGCGTGAAGACCTGTGGACCCGCGTGGCGAAGGTGAAAGCCTCGCCCGCGGCCGCCTGTGTGGCCGCCCAGGCCGCGTGCCTGGAAGTGCAGCTGGTGTGGGCTGGTCACGAGTACGCCGAAGGCGGCTGGCGCCACGCCAACCCCTACATCGGCATCGCCGAACATAAGGCCGACGCGATGGACCGGGGCGCCACCGCCTGCGCTGCGCCGGCGGTGGCCGCTGCACCAGTGGCACCCATCGTTCGCGAGGTGCTGATCGAACGCCTGGTGCTCACCACCGACACGCTGTTCGACTTCGACCGCGGCAGCGTCAACGACATCCGCGCCGCCGGCCGGGCGCGCCTGGATGTGCTGGCCGAACGGGCCAAAGGGCTGCAAGGCATCGAACGCATCGCGCTGGTGGGCCACACCGACCGCCTGGGCAGCGCCGAGCACAACCAGCCCCTGTCGCTGCAACGCGCCACTGCCGTGCGCGACCACCTGGTGGCACGCGGCCTGCCGGCTGCCCTGTTCACCGTCGAGGGCAAAGGCTCGGAGCAGCCCGTCAAACGTTGCGAGGACAACCAGCCGCGTGCCCGGCTCATCGCCTGCCTGCAGGACAACCGGCGCGTTGAGGTGGAGATCCGGGGGCGGGTGGCCGCGCCGGCTCGCTGAGCAGGTCGGGCGGTCGTGGCGGTGGATTCGTGCGATAACCCCACCTCAACCCACCACACGCACCGATGACCGACTGGAAGACCCAACAAATGATCAAGGCCTCGGGCTGGCCGCTGGCCCCCGAGCTGCTCGCCCCCGGCGCCGATTTCAGCGCCCCGGCCGAGGGCGGTCTGGTGCCCTGGCACTGGGCCTGCAGCGAAGGCAAGGCCGGCCTGGTGCGCTACATGCTGGACCACGGCGCCGACCCGCAAGACCGCACGCCGGCCGGTCAGGCCATGCTGCACATGGCGGCGCGCGCGAAAAGTTTTCAGGTGGTGATGCTGCTGATCGACGCGCTCAAGGCCACGGGCGCGCCCGCACCCGACGAAGGCCTGCGGTCGTTTCTGACCAAGACCTTTGCCAAAGGCCATCCCGATTCGAAAAACCGGCTGCAGCAAACATTGAAGGACTGGGACCGGCTGCAGCGGCAGGCAACGCCGGGCAAGCCGGCCTGAGACGCCCACAAAAAAGGCCCCGACACGTGAGCGTCGGGGCCTGGGCGCAGAAGCCTCAGCGGGCGTGAGCCCGCATCAGCATCAGGCGCTTTGCTGGATGCCGGCCAGCAACCAGCCGCCGTTGGCGTGGCGCGGCTTGGTCAGGTGCCAGATCTCGTCGAAGCTCTCCGTCAGCGCGGCGCCGTTCTCGCGCGTCTCGCCGGTGAAGCGCACGCTCACCACGTACAGCGCTGGACCCTCTTCCACTTCAAGCACTTCGGCGTTGATTTGCACCACGTCGGTGTGCTGGGTCGCTGCGCCACGCTCGCTCAGGTCCATCTGCAGCTCGGCAAACATCTCCGGCGTAGTGAAGGCGCGGATGTCGTCGAGGTTGCCCGCATCGTTGGCAGCCTGCAGGCGAATGAAGTTGACCTTGGCGTTGCGCTCGAAAGCGGCCACGTCGAAGTCGGCCGGAATGGTGCTGGCGACGCCACCACCCACCGCGCTGCCGATCATCGAACCGCCACCGCCCGCATGGGTCGGTGCGCGAAACGCGTTGAGCGGGTCCACGTTCTGGCGGTTGGCACCTGCGCCAGCGTAGGCCAAACCACCCGAGCCCCCTTGCTGGGCCTGTGCACGCTTGCGCATGATGAAGCCGAACACGGCGATGGCAGCAGCGATCAGCAGGCCGATCATCAGCATGTTGGCCATGCCTTCGCCAAAGCCCAGGTGCGAGGCCAGGGCCATGAGGCCAATGCCGGCGGCGAGACCCGCGATCGGGCCCATCCAGCTGCGGCCAGCGCCGGCTGCTGCGGTACCTGCACCGGCTGCGGCGGGCGCAGCCGTGGGTGCGGCGGGCGCTTTGGCCGGCGGCGCGGACTGGCGCTGCATGCCGAACGACTTGCCCCCGCCCATGCGTTTGGCTTCGGCGTCGAAATGCGCGGCGCCCAGACCCAGGGTCATGACCACCGCCAACAGGGAAATCCACTTTTTCATTTGAGTCTCCATTAAAGAAAATTTGAGCACCTTGCAGGGTAGTCGTTCCCTCGCTTCTGAAAAAGCAGATATATCGGGACAATCAGTTCGTAAAAATAAGCGGCTTCAGGCCAGCAGACCGCCTGCTGCGGTTGGTCGAGGGCACCTCACCGCGTCCGGGAAGGCGCTGCCCGCACGTCAAAACCTTCGGACAACGCCACCCGCAACCAGGCCACGAACGCCGACACCGAACGCGGCACGTGGCTGGCGTAAGGCCTGACCGCAAAAATCTGGGTGCTGAACGTGCCCACAGATGCCCAGCCATTGAGCACCTCCACCAACTGGCCCGATTGCAAAGCCGCCTGCGCGCTGAAATCGGGCACCAGTGCAATGCCCAGGCCCGCGATGGCCGCGTCGCGCAGGGCTTCGCTGTTGTTGGCGCTGAACGGGCCCGACACCGGCACGGTGACGCGCTGGGCCTGCGTCTTCTTGCGGCCCTCGGCGGGCGTGAAGTGCCAGGCCGATGTGTCCTGTGCACGCGGGTAGTGCAGACAGGCGTGTCGGGCCAGGTCCGGCGGGGTGGCCGGGGTGCCGTGGTGGCGCAAGTACTCCCGACTGGCCACCAGCACCGACCGCGTGCTGCACAACGGCCAGGCCACATGGGTGTCGGGCGGCGAGGCGGTGTGGCGGATCGCCAGATCGAAGCCCTCGGTGGCCAGCGAGCTCAGCCGGTCCGACATGTCCAGCTCGATCCGGATCTGGGGATGTGCCCGCACGAACGGCGCAATTCTGGGCACCAGTTGCTGACGCGCAAACGCCACCGGCGCGGTGACCCGCACCAGGCCGGCCGGCTCGTCGGCGAGGTCGCGCACGCTGGAGAAGCTCTGCGCGATGCGCTCGAAGGGGTCGCGCATGCCATCCACGAGCTGTTGGCCCGCCTCGGTCAGACGCACGCTGCGCGTGGTGCGCTGCACCAGGGGCACGCCGGCGGCCCGCTCCAGCTCGCTGATGCGCTGGCTCATGGCAGCCTTGCTCACGCCCAGGCGCTGCGCCGACGCGGTGTAACTGCCTTGCTGCGCGAGCACGGTCAGCCAGTGCAGGTGCATCCAGAGCGCTTCGACTTTTTTCTCATCCATGCCCGGATTGTTCACCATTTCAAACAATCAGTTCAGGCCACGCCACTAGGCGAGGGGGAGTGCGGTGCCTACACTGCGCTCACCCCCGATTGCTTTCAAACGAGACCACCATGGCCCACACACCCCGCTCGATCGATCATTTCATTCACGGCCAGGTGGCTCAAGGCACCTCGTCGCGCCGCCAGGATGTCTTCAACCCCGCCACCGGCGCGGTGACCGGCCAGGTCGCACTGGCCAACGTGGCGGATGTGAACACCGCCGTGGCCGCCGCCCAAGCCGCGTTCCCGGCCTGGGCCGACACGCCGCCCATCCGCCGCGCACGTGTGATGTTCAAGTTCCTGGAGCTGGTGAACCAGCACAAGGACGAGTTAGCCCACCTGATCACAGCAGAGCACGGCAAAGTGTTCACCGACGCGCAAGGCGAGGTGGCGCGCGGCATCGACATCATCGAATTCTCTTGCGGCATTCCGCAGCTGCTCAAGGGCGACTTCACCGACCAGGTGTCGACCGGCATGGACAACTGGACGCTGCGCCAGCCGCTGGGCGTGGTGGCCGGCATCACGCCGTTCAACTTCCCCGTGATGGTGCCCATGTGGATGTTCCCGGTGGCGATTGCCGCGGGCAACACCTTCGTGCTCAAGCCCAGCCCGATCGACCCGTCGGCTTCGCTGTTCATGGGCGAGCTGTTCAAAAAGGCCGGCCTGCCCGACGGCGTGTTCAACGTGGTGCAGGGCGACAAGGAGGCGGTGGACGCGCTGCTGGTGCACCCCGACGTGAAGGCCATCAGCTTCGTCGGCTCCACGCCGATTGCGAACTACATCTACGAGACCGGTGCCCACCACGGCAAGCGCGTGCAGGCCTTGGGCGGCGCGAAGAACCACATGGTGGTGATGCCCGACGCCGACCTGGACCAGGCGGTGGACGCGCTCATCGGCGCGGCCTACGGCTCGGCCGGGGAGCGCTGCATGGCCATTTCGGTGGCGGTGCTGGTGGGTGACGTGGCCGACAAGATCATGCCCAAACTGGTCGAGCGCACCCAGGCACTGAAAGTGCTCAACGGCACCAACCTGGCCGCCGAGATGGGTCCCATCGTCACAGCGGCTGCGCACCAGCGCATCACCGGCTACATCGAAGCGGGCGCGAAAGAAGGCGCGCAGATGCTGTTGGACGGCCGCGGCTTCGACGCCACGCAGACCGGCGAAGGATGCGGCAACGGTTTTTGGATGGGCGGCACGCTGTTCGATCACGTGACCACCGACATGAAAATCTACAAGGAAGAGATCTTCGGCCCGGTGCTGTCTTGTGTGCGCGTGCCCGACTTTGCACAGGCCGTGAAGATCATCAACGACCACGAGTTCGGCAACGGCGTGAGCTGCTTCACCCGCGACGGCAACGTGGCCCGCGAATTCGCCCGCCGCATTCAGGTCGGCATGGTCGGCATCAACGTGCCGATCCCGGTGCCCATGGCCTGGCACGGTTTTGGCGGCTGGAAGAAGAGCCTGTTCGGCGACATGCATGCCTACGGCGAAGAGGGTGTGCGCTTCTACACCAAGCAGAAATCGATCATGCAGCGCTGGCCCGAATCGATCGGCAAGGGCGCCGAGTTCGTCATGCCCACGGCAAAGTGAAGCAGGGGCCGGGCGTGGAAGACGGCAACAGCCCCTACGACCCGGCCATGGGTGACTGGAAAACGCTGATCACGTTCTTCAGCCCGACCGAGGCCTACCTGCTGCGCGGCTGCTTGCAGGCGGGCGGCGTTCCCGCAACGGTGGCCGACGCGCATCTGGTCCAGAGCTATACCTTGCTGGCCGGCGCCATTCCGGTTCGGGTGATGGTGCCCGAGCTGCGCTTTGCCGAGGCCGAGGCCGTGGTTGCAGCGTTTCAGCGTGGCGATTTCAGTCTGGACGACACAGACCCCGAGACACCATGAACAACACCACCTTCGACTTCATCGTCATCGGCGCCGGCACCGCAGGCTGCTTGCTGGCCAACCGGCTCAGCGCCGACGCGTCCAAGCGCGTGCTGCTCGTCGAAGCCGGCCGCAAGGACGACTACCACTGGATCCACATTCCCGTGGGTTACCTCTACTGCATCGGCAACCCACGAACCGACTGGCTCTACCAGACCGAGCCCGACCCGGGGCTCAACGGCCGGCGCCTGCGCTACCCCCGCGGCAAGGGCCTGGGCGGCTGCTCCAGCATCAACGGCATGATCTACATGCGTGGCCAGAGCCGCGACTACGACCAGTGGGCGCAGCTCACGGGCGACGATGACTGGCGCTGGGACAACTGCCTGCCCGACTTCAAGGCACACGAAAACCACCACCGGCTCGACGCCGCGCAGGACCCCGCATTCGCGAAGCTGCACGGCCACGGCGGCGAATGGCGCATCGAAAAACAGCGCCTGCGCTGGGACGTGCTGGACGCCTTCGCTCAAGCCGCGCAGCAAGCCGGCGTGCCCGCCACGACAGACTTCAACACCGGCAGCAACGAAGGCGTGGGCTACTTCGAGGTGAACCAGAAAAGCGGCTGGCGCTGGAACGCATCGAAGGCCTTTCTGCGCCCGGCGCAGGGCCGCCCCAACCTCACCGTGTGGACCGAAACCGCCACCGACAAACTCGTGCTCGAACGCAACGCCAGCGGCCAACTGCGCTGCTCCGGCGTGGAGCTCTTGCGTGGCGGTCAACGCGTGCGCGTATCTGCCACGCAAGAGGTGGTGCTCAGTGCCGGCAGCATCGGCTCGCCGGCCATCCTGCAGCGCTCGGGCGTCGGCCCGGCCGCCTTGCTGCAGCAGCACGGCGTCAACGTGCAGCTCGATCTGCCCGGCGTGGGCGAAAACCTGCAGGACCACCTGCAGATCCGCGCGGTGTTCAAGGTGCAGGGCGCGACCACGCTCAACGTGCTGGCCAGCAGCCTGTGGGGCAAGGCGAAGATCGGGCTGGAGTACGCGCTCAAGCGCAGCGGCCCCATGAGCATGGCGCCCAGCCAGCTCGGCGCCTTCACCCGCAGCGACCCGGCCCAGCCCTGGCCCAACATCGAATACCACGTGCAGCCGCTCAGCCTGGACGCGTTTGGCGAGCCGCTGCACAGCTTCCCCGCGTTCACCGCGAGTGTGTGCAACCTCAACCCCACCAGCCGAGGCCACGTGCGCATCACCTCGGCCCAGGCCGACGCGGCGCCGGCCATCGCACCGCGCTACCTGAGCACGCCCGAAGACCGCCAGGTGGCCGCCGACAGCCTGCGCGTGACGCGCCACATCGTGGCCCAGCCGGCGCTTGCCAAGTACCAGCCGCAGGAGCACAAGCCGGGCGTGCAGTTCCAGAGCGACGACGAGCTGGCGCGCCTGGCTGGCGACATCGCCAGCACCATCTTCCACCCGGTCGGCACGACCAAGATGGGCGCGGCCAGCGACCCGATGGCGGTGGTGGACAGCCACCTGCGCGTGCGCGGCGTGGCGGGCCTGCGGGTGGTGGACGCGGGCGTGATGCCCACCATCACGAGCGGCAACACCAACAGCCCCACGTTGATGATCGCGGAGAAGGCTGCACGCTGGATAAGGGCTGGGGGCTAGGCCCGCCGCCGGGCCGTCCCAAGGCGGGTCAGCCCCCTCGGGGAGCGTGGAGGCCTAAATCTCTATCTTGGAGCCGAGCTCGATCACCGCGTTGTTCGGCAGGTGCAGGAACTGCGCGGCCGCGCTGGCGTTGTGGTGCATCTGGGCAAACAGCTTCTCGCGCCACGGCGCCATGCCGCTGCCCAGCGTGGGCGTGACCACGTCGCGGGAGAGGAAGTAGCTGGTCGTCATGGTCTCCATCTCGCAGCCGTGTCCGCGCATGAGCTGCAGCGCCTTGGGCACGTCGGGCTCGTCCTTGAAACCGAAGTTCAGCGTCACGGCCCAGCAGTCGTGGCCCAGCGGCTCCATCTGCAGGCGCTGCCCGGGGGCGATCCACGGCACCTCGTGGCTGCGCACGGTGACAAACAGGTTCTGCTCGTGCAGCACCTTGTTGTGCTTGAGGTTGTGCAGCATCGCGTTGGGCACCGTGCCGGGCTCGGCCGTGAGGAACACAGCGGTGCCAGCCACGCGCACCGGCGGGCTCACGAACACCGACTCCAGAAAACTCGGCAGGTCCAGTGCATCGGCCTGCTGGGCCTGGGCCATGAGGCCGCGGCCGCGCTTCCAGGTCATCATGAGCGTGAACACCACGCCGCCGATGAGCAGCGGGAACCAGCCGCCGGCGAACAGCTTGAGCAGGTTGGAGGTGAAGAAGGCCAGGTCGACCACGAAGAAGAAGCCCGTCGCCGCCACGCACAGCCACAGCGGGTATTTCCAGCCGTAACGGATCACGTAGAAGGTGAGCACGGTGGTGATCAGCATGTCCAGCGTGACCGCGATACCGTAGGCCGCCGCCAGGTTGGTGGAGGACCTGAACATCACCACCGCCAGCACGATGGCAGCAAACAGCGCCCAGTTGACGAAGGGCATGTAGATCTGGCCGGTGTCGTGCTCGCTGGTGTGCTGCACCTGCAGGCGTGGCAGATACCCCAGCTGCATGGCCTGTTTGGTCACACTGAAGGCGCCGGTGATGAGCGCCTGCGAGGCAATGACGGTGGCCATGGTGGCCAGCAGCACCAGCGGCAGCAGCAGCCAGTCGGGCGCCATGTTGAAGAACGGGTTTTTCACCGCCTCGGGCCGCGCCAGCAGCAGCGCGCCCTGGCCAAAGTAGTTCAGCGTGAGGCAGGGCATGACCACCAGAAACCAGGCCAGGCGGATCGGCTTCTTGCCGAAATGGCCGAGGTCGGCATACAGCGCTTCGGCCCCGGTCACGCACAGCACCACGGCGCCCAGGATGATGAAGGTGGTGCCCGGCTGCGTCCACATGAAGCGCAGCGCATGGTGCGGGCTGAGCGCGGCCAGGATCTCGGGGTGGTCCACGATCTGCACGACGCCCAAGCCCGCGATGGTGACGAACCACACCACGGTGATCGGCCCGAAGAACTTGCCGATGCCGCCGGTGCCTCGCTTTTGCACCGCGAACAGCGCGAACAGCACCACCAGCGTGATGGGCACCACGTACTGGCGGAAAGCGGGAGAAATGACCTCCAGACCTTCCACCGCTGAAAGTACCGAAATGGCTGGGGTGATGACACCGTCGCCATAAAACAGCGCGGTGCCGAAGATGCCGATGGCCAGCAGTGTCTGGCGCAGTTCGGGCCGGTCTTTCACCGCGGTGGAGGCCAGCGCCAGCATGGCGATCAGGCCACCTTCGCCGCCGTTGTCGGCGCGCAGCACCAGCACCACGTATTTGAGCGAAACGATGACGGTGAGCGTCCAGAACAGGATGGACAGCACACCGTAGACGTTGGCATGGGTGAAGGGAACGTGGCCGGATCCGAAGACCTCCTTGACGGCGTACAGCACGCTGGTGCCGATATCGCCATAGACCACACCGATGGCGCCCAGGGTGAGCGCGGCAAGAGACGATTTGGAAGCTGACACGAAACAACCCCGGCCTTGTGGGCCCAGGGTTCGTTGTCTGGGGAGCGCGATTTTGCGCCTGCACCCGGCGCCTTGTCTGTTGGGTCAGGGGTCTAAACCACCCCTTGCGTGATCAATGTTGCGCTGCAGCAACTCACTCGTAGACTTCGGCGTCCGGGTCGGTGGCTTCGAGCTCGTAACTGGCGGCCAGCATCGCGAGACGCCCGATCACGCCGTACATGTAGAAGCGGTTGGGCACGCTGGCCCCGGGTTTCACGCCCGGCTGCGGCAGCTGTGCGCTCTGCTCGAAGGCCAGCGGCACGTAGCTCGAACCCGGGGCGTTGAGGTTCTCGTCCACCCCGCGATCGGCGTGCACCCGGTAGAAACCACCCACCACGTAGCGGTCCATCATGTAGACCACCGGCTCGGCCACCGCGCTGTTGATGCGCTCGTTGGTCAGCACGCCCTCCTGGATGATCACCTCGTGCACCGCCTGCCCGGCCTGGGTCACGGCCATGCTGGCCTTGGTCTTGGCGGAGAGGTTGTCGATCTCGCGCGCATCGCGCACCGTGAGGATGCCCATGCCGCCGGTGCCGTTGTCGGCCTTGACCACCACGAACGGCTTCTCGTTGATGCCGTACTCCTTGTACTTGCGGCGGATCTTGCCCAGCAGCGCGTCGGTGTTGCTGCGCAGGCATTCGAGCCCGGCGTCGGTGTTGAAGTCGACCTGGCCGCACTGGTTGAACATCGGATTGATCAGCCAGTGATCCATGCCCAGCAGCTTGCCGAAGCGTTTGGACACCTCTTCGTAGGCCTTGAAGTGGTGGCTCTTGCGCCGCGTGGGCCAGCCGCCGTGCAGCGGCGGCAGCAGGTACTGCTCGTGCAGGTCTTCCACGATGCCGGGCACGCCCGCGCTCAGGTCGTTGTTGAGCAGGATGGTGCAGGGGTCGAAGTTCTTGAGGCCCAGGCGCCGCTTGGTGCGGATCAAGGGCTCCAGCACCACCTTCTCGCCACCGGGCAGCTCGATGGTGGTGGGCACCTTGATGTCGTTGGACATGGAGCCCAGCCGCACGTTGAGTCCGGCCATGTAGAAGATGCGCTGCAACTGGGCCAGGTTGCTCAGGTAGAAGGTGTCGCGCGTGTTTTCTGGGATCAGCAGCAGGTTTTTCGCCTCGGGGCAGATCTTCTCGATGGCTGCCATGGCCGCCTGCACCGCCAGCGGAATCATCTCGGGCGTGAGGTGGTTCCAGCCGCCGGGGTAGAGATTGGTGTCCACCGGCGCGAGCTTGAAGCCGGCGTTGCGGATGTCCACCGAGCTGTAGAACGGCGGCGTGTGCTCCATCCACTCCAGCCGGAACCAGCGCTCGATCACCGGCGTGGACTCGAGGACGCGCTGCTCAAGCTCGTTGATGGGGCCGGTGAGGGCGGTGACGAGGTGGGGGACCATAGAGGGGGCCTGCGGCGGCAACGGGTGGGGGTAATCAGTGTAATGGGG
>NZ_JALHLX010000122.1 GCF_022844385.1 Hydrogenophaga sp.
TCGCTGTCACCGCCGAGAGACTGGCCAGGCCAGTTGAGACTGAGCAGCAGGCGGTGAGGCCGCGCCAGCGCCAGCGCGTTTTCGATGCTGCGCGCGGACTGCGTGACGAGGTGTTTGAGCGCGGGTTGCTCCACCACATTCACGCCGGTGAGGTCGAGCATGCCGACGCATTGACCATCAGGTCCCCAGATGGGCGCACCCGCGCAGCTGTAAACGCTGGTGGCGTCGAAGAAGTGTTCACCCCGGTGCAGCCACACCGGCTGCAGTTCGGCCAGCGTGGCGCCGATGGCACTGGTCCCCACCGCGCGTTCGGACAGGTCCACACCCACTCGCGCGATGCTGGCGGCTTGTGGGTTGTGGCGGTCCACCGGGCCGTTGACGTCGATCACCAGGCCACTGGCGTCGGTGAGGATCGCGAAATAGCGCGTGTTGGCCATGGCCCGTGTGAGCGACTGGATCACCGGCGCTGCGGCCCGCAACAGCGGCTGGTTGGCGTCAATGGCGTTGCGCACCGCGCTCTGGGTCACCGCGTCAAAGGCGATGGGCTGGTGTGGGTTGAAGCCCATACCCAGGCAGCGCCGCCACGAGCGGTCGATCCACGGTGACAGCGCCGCGGGCGCGTTCGGGTCGCGCGTGTCCAGCACCGATTTGCGCGCCTGCTCGATCAGGGCCAGGCGTTGCGGGTGGGACGGCGGTGACTGCGGGTGGGAATTCACACTGGAATTAAAGCAGTGTTTGAACGCCGCAGTGCAGTGCTCAAGCGCTTGCGGGATCGGTGTTAACCCCCGCTGCAGGCTCTGGCCAGCGGCAGACCCAGCCTGTGTCGCGTGCCAGGGCGTCCACATCAGCGGGCGTGTCGAGGTCGCGCGTGTGATGCGCGTTGTCGCCTGCCCAGGACCACGTGGCTTGCGGGTGGGCAGCCCGCCATTCGCGCAGGCTGGTACCCGGGGCCGCCAGCAGGTCGGCGCGCACCGCGGCGTCAAACATGACAGGGTGGCCGGGCACGCCATCGACGGTGGGCACCAGCACCTTGCTGCCAGCAGGGCGACGCTGGAACGCGCCGAGCACGGCACCGATGTCGGCCGCATTGATCAGCGGCTGGTCGGCCAGCAGCACCATCACGGCCTGCACATCGGCATCGAGTGCGCGCAGGCCGGTGTGCAGCGAGGAAGCCGGGTCGTCTTCGGGTGCCGGGTTGACCACCTGACGCGGTGTGAGGTGCTCGGGCCAGTGCGCCAGGTGCGCCTGGATCTCGGCGGCGTGGTGGCCGAGCACCAGCACCGGCGTGTGCAGCCCCAGTCCGCGCACCGCGCACACCAGCCTCTCCAGCAGGCTCTGGCCTTGCACCTGCAGCAGACACTTGGCGCGCCCGCCCATGCGACGGCCTGCGCCCGCAGCGAGGATGAGCACACCGGTGCGCAACGGCTGTGATGCGGTGGGTGTATTCACCGGGTGGAGGCGGGTGAGAAGCAGGTCAGACCGGACGGCTCGGCGGTGCCATCGGAGAGTGCGTTCTTGGCATTGGCCACACCCATGTCGCGCGGCAGCGGCACGCCGTTTTTCACCGCCAGCACCTCGGCCATGATGCTCACCGCGATCTCGGGCGGGGTCTTGCTGCCGATGTAGATGCCGATCGGCCCGCGCAGGCGAGCGAGGCTCTCCGCCGTCTGTTCGAAGTGTTCGATCAAACGGGCGTGGCGCGCTTCGTTGTTGCGGCGCGAGCCGATGGCGCCCACGTAGAAAGCTTCAGTGTCCAGCGCTTCGAGCAGGGCGAGATCGTCGAGCTTGGGGTCGTGCGTGAGCGCGATCACACAGCTTCGGCGATCCACCTTGAAGTCGTGCACCACGTCGTCAGGCATGCCGGTCGCCAGCGCCACACCGGGCACCGACCACGAAGCACGGTACTCCTCGCGCGGGTCGCACACGGTGACCGCAAAACCACTGAAGAGCGCCATGGTGGCGAGGTACTCGGTGAGCTGGCCAGCGCCGATGAGCAGCATGCGGTATTCGGGTCCGAAGGTGTTGGCGAGCACCTCGCCGTCGTCGATCAAGGGCGAGGGCGCGGTGACCGCGCGCAACTCCACGCGGCCGCTGCCGATGTCGGTGCGGCGCTGCACCATCTGGCCATCGGCCAGGGTCTGCACCAGCGCGAGCAGCGATGCAGGGTCGGGGTTGAATTCGAGCACCAGCTCCAGCGTGCCGCCGCAGGGCAGGCCGAAGCGGTGGGCCTCGTCCGCGCTCACGCCGTAGGTCACGCGCTGCGGCGTGCTGTCGGGAATCTCGTGCGTGATGCCTGCCACGTTCGTGCTGGCCTCGGTCTGGTGGGCGCGGCTGTAGCGGTAAATCAGGTCGTCTTCGATGCAGCCGCCCGAGACCGAGCCGACCACCGCACCGCTCTCGCACAGCGCCATGATGGAGCCCACCGGGCGCGGGGACGAGCCCCAGGTTCGCACCACGGTGGCGAGCAGGGCACGCTGCCCCTGGGCGCGCCAACCGTGCAGCGTGCGCAGGACGGTGACGTCGAGGTTTTCCATGTGTGTGGGTTCCTTCAGCGCCGCGTGGCCAGGTACACCGCTGCTGCGACGAGGACGGCGATGGTACCCCACACCCAGGCCGGCAGACCGGCCTTGGCGGTGGGCTCGGGCAGGGCCACCACCTCGCCGGTGGCGGCCGGGTACCGACGTTGCAGTTCTTCGTCAAAGCGGCGGAAGAAGTCTTCTGCGAGCGACTTGGCCGCGCCGTCGATCAGGCGCTGGCCGAGCTGCGCGATCTTGCCGCCCACGGTGGAGTGCACGGTGTAGCTGAGTTCGCAGCCTCCCGCGTTGGGCGTGAGCAGCACGGCCGATTCGCCCTTGCCGAAGCCGGCCACGCCGCCCTGCGCATCGAAGCCGAGCTTGTAGGAGGCAGGCGGCACGATCTCGGACAGCACGACGCGACCGTTGAAGCGCGCGGCCACCGGACCGATCTTGATGGCCGTGCCCACCGCGTAGGTGTTCTCACCGGTGAGCTCGAACTTCTCGCAGCCCGGGATACAGGTCTTGAGGATCTCCGGGTCGTTGAGCGCTTCCCAGGCCTGTTGTTGGGTGACGGCGAGTTGCCGGGTGCCTTGCATGTCCACGTTGGAATCTCCGGTGTGTGAGGAAAAGAGGATCAGGTCCGCTGCATCAGCGCGGCCATGGAGCGCGCCAGGTCTTCCAGGCGGCTGAGGTTGTGCACGGCCAACGCGCCGTGCGCGTGCCGGTGCAGCACGGCGGCACCGCTGGCCAGGGGCTGGTAGCCGTCAAAGCGCAGCAGCGGGTTGAGCCAGAGCAGCTGGCGGCTGTGGCGCTTGAGCCATTGCAGTTCGGTGTCCAGCGCCTCGGCTTCGCCGGTGTCCAGGCCGTCGGTGATGAGCAGCACCACGGTGCGCCGGCCCACGAGCACGCGGCGGTGTTGGGTGCGCAACTCGGCCAGGGATTCACCCAGGCGCGTACCTCCCGCGAAATCGTCGATGGCGTCGTTGGCCATCGTCAGCATCTGGTCGGTGTCGCTGTGGCGGAAGGCGGTGCGCAGGTCGGTGAGATGTGTGCCAAACGCGAAGGCTGCGCGCGGTGTGCCGCGCGTGGCCTGGTGCAAAAAGGCCAGCAGGAGGCGGGCGTAGCGCTCCATCGAGCCCGAGATGTCGACCAGGATCAGCAACGGCAACGGCTGCAGGCGGCGCGTTTTCATGGGCACGTGCAGCAGCTCGCCGTCAAACCTGCGGGCCTGCTGCAGGGCGCGTGGCCAGTTGGGTCGGTGGCCGCGTGTGCCGGCGCGCTCGCGCCGTGAACGCACGGGCGGCAAGGGCAGCGGGATGTCGCGCACCAACTGCTCGATCAGGCGGAATTCGCTGGCCGACAGGCCGGCAAAATCGGCTTGGCGCAGGCGCTGCTGGTCGCTCGCGCTCATGGCCGCGTCGAACTTGAGATCGGTCTCGCCCTGGTTGGGCGTGCGTGCCTTCAGGCCGGCCACGCTCAGCGCCTCCTGCACGCGCGCCTTGCGCCGCACCGGGTGAGCCTTGGCGGCTTTGGGCAGCATCTGCGAGAGCAGTTGCTGCGCCAGTTCGGGGTTGCGAAAGAAGGCCTCGAACATCTCGCCGAACACACCCAGGTCTTGCTGGCGGCTCACCAGCACGGCCTCAAGCGCGGCGCGAAGGTCGTCTTTGCGCTCCACACCCACAGCGTGTGTGGCGGTGATGGCCAGCGCCATGCGGCTGCTGTCCACCGGCACGCCGGCCCGGCGCAGTGCTCTTCCAAAAGCGGTGATGTGGTCCGGCAGCTTGCCGCTGCGCGCGTCGCCGAGGATCATGACGAAGGCCTCAGACGGGTTCGGGTGCCAGCAGTTGGTCCAACAGGGGAAGCAGCGCCGCCACATCTTCACGCTGCTTGAACAGAATTCCAGCCGTGTCCTGAATCACCTCGGGGTCCAGCGTGAGGGTGTCCAGGGCCACCAGGGCCTTGGCCCATTCCACGCTCTCGGCGATGCCGGGGCCGCGCTGGAAGGCGTTGGAAAACGGCTGGCTGCGCAGGCGCGAGACGAAGCGCGACACCTGTTCGGTGAGCTGATTGCTCGCTTCAGGCACCTGGCTTCGCACGATGGCGAGTTCGCGCTCGCGCTCGGGGTAGTCCAGCCACTGGTAAAGGCAGCGGCGCTTCACGGCGTCATTGAGGTCGCGTGTGCGGTTGCTGGTGAGGATGGTCAGGGGCGCGGCCACCGCCGAGATGGTGCCGAGCTCGGGAATGCTCACCTGGTATTCGCCCAGGTACTCCAGCAGAAAAGCTTCGAAGGGTTCGTCGGCCCGATCGACCTCGTCGATCAGCAGCACCGCGCCGGGGGCCGGCGTCTGCAGCGCCTGCAGCAGCGGGCGACGGATCAAATAGCGCGCCTGGTAGACCTCGCGCTCGATCTCGTCGGGTGTGGCCGTGCTCTGGGCGGCGCGCATGTGCAGCAACTGCGCGGTGTGGTTCCACTCGTAGAGCGCTTCACGTTGCTCCATGCCGTCGTAACACTGCAGGCGCAAGAGCGGCCGGCCGAGCACCTTGGCCAGGGCCTTGGCCAGTTCGGTCTTGCCCACGCCGGGCTCGCCTTCGAGCAGCAGCGGTCGCTGCAGTTTCATGGCGAGGAACACGGCGGTGGCCAGCCGCCGTGGTGCGTGGTAACCCACGCCTTGCAGGGCGTGGGTCAGGCTGTCGATGGAGTCCACAGCCGGGGTGGCGGGTGACTTGCTCACGCGTTGGCCAGTGCCACCGCCACCTGCGTCTGCACCTTGATGAGGTGCGCGCGGTAGGCCTGGCTCGCGTGCAGGTCCCCGTTGATCTCGCTGGCGTCGATCACCACGGCGTTCACCGCATCGGGTGTGAAGCTCTTGTTGAGCGCTGCCTCCAGCCCCGCGTGGCGGAAGACGCCGTTGCCGGTGCCGGTAATGGCCACGCGCACGCCACCCGCCGTCTGTGCCACGAACACGCCCACCAGCGCAAAGCGCGAAGCAGGCTGGCGGAACTTGGCGTACGCCGACTTCGTGGGCACGGGGAAGCTGATCGCGGTGATCAGCTCACCGGCTTCGAGGGCTGTGGTGTAGAGGCCCTGGAAGAAGTCGTCGGCAGCGATGGTGCGGCGGTCGGTGTGCACCGTGGCGCCCAGGCCCAGCACCGCGCTGGGGTAGCAGGCGGCGGGGTCGTTGTTGGCCACCGAGCCCCCCATGGTGCCCATGGCACGCACCTGGCGGTCGCCGATACCGTCGGCCAGTGCGGCCAGCCCGGGAATGTGCTTGAGCACCTCGGCGTGGTTGGCCACTTCCTGGTGGCGGGTCATGGCGCCAATGACGACGCGCTGGCCATCGACCTTGATGCCGCGCAACTCGGTCACGTTGCCCAGGTCCACCAGGCGTTCGGGCTGCATGAGCCGCTGCTTCATCGAGGCGAGCATGGTCTGGCCACCGGCCAGGGCTTGTGCGCCGTCTGCGGTCAGGCGTTTCGCGTCGGCCAGGGTGGTGGGCTGTTCAAGGGTGAATGCGTACATGTTGTTCTCCTTATTTCGCGGCCTGGATCGCAGTCCACACGCGGTTGGGGCTGGCCGGCATGTCGAGGTCTTTTACGCCCAGCGGCGCCAAGGCGTCGAGCACCGCGTTGATCACGGCCGGTGGTGAACCGATGGCGCCGGCTTCGCCGCAGCCCTTGGTGCCAAGCGGGTTGGTGGTGCAAGGCGTGCACACATGGCCCAGGACGAAGTCGGGGAAGTCGTCGGCGCGCGGCATGGTGTAGTCCATGAACGAACCGGTGACGAGCTGGCCCGTCTCGCGGTCGTACACGCAGTGCTCCATGAGCGCCTGGCCAATGCCTTGCACCAGTCCGCCATGCACCTGACCCTCCACGATCATCGGGTTGATGATGGTGCCGAAGTCGTCCACCGCGGTGAAGCGGTCGACCCGCACCACGCCTGTGTTGGGGTCGATCTCGACTTCGCAGATGTGCGTGCCAGCCGGGAAGGTGAAGTTGGTCGGGTCGTAGAACGCGGTCTCGTTCAGGCCCGGCTCCAGCTTGTCCAGCGGGTAGTTGTGCGGCACGTAGGCGGTGAGCGCGACCTGGCCGAAGGTGACCTTCTTGTCGGTGCCCTTCACGGTGAATTCGCCGTTGGCGAAGTCCACGTCGGCGTCGCCCGTCTCCATCAGGTGGGCGGCGATCTTCTTGGCCTTGGCTTCGATCTTGTCGAGCGCCCGCATGATGGCCGCACCGCCCACCGAGATGGAGCGCGAGCCGTAGGTGCCCATGCCGAAGGGCACGCGGCCAGTGTCGCCGTGCACGATGTCGACCTGCGACGGGTCCAGCCCGAGGCGCGACGCCACCACCTGCGCAAACGTGGTCTCGTGGCCCTGGCCGTGGCTGTGCGAGCCGGTGAACACCGTCACGCTGCCGGTGGGGTGCACGCGCACTTCGCCGCACTCGAACAGACCGGCGCGCGCTCCCAGCGCACCGGCGATGTTGCTGGGCGCCAGTCCACAGGCCTCGATGTAGCTGCTGTAGCCCACACCGCGCACCAGCCCCCTGGCGGCGGACGCGGCCTTTCGCGCGGGCAGTCCGGCCATGTCGTGCAGCTCGTTCGCCTTTTGCAGGCACTGCGGGAAATCGCCCGTGTCGTATTGCAGGGCCACCGGCGTCTGGTACGGGAACTCGGTGATGAAGTTGCGCCGCCGGATCTCGTCCTGCGAGAGGCCGGTCTCCCAGGCCGCGCGGCTGACGATGCGCTCCAGCAGGTAAGTGGCCTCGGGCCGACCGGCTCCGCGGTAGGCGTCCACCGGGGCGGTGTTGGTGAACCACGCATCCACCTCCACAAACACCTGCGGCGTCTTGTACTGTCCTGCGAGCAGCGTGGCGTACAGGATGGTCGGCACGGCGGTGGAGAAGGTCGAGAGGTAGGCGCCGAGGTTGGCGTCGGTGTGCACCTTGAAGGCCAGGAAATGGCCGTCCTTGTCGAGCGCCATCTCGGCGTGGGTCACATGGTCGCGGCCATGCGCGTCGCACAGAAACGCTTCCGATCGGTCGCAGTTCCACTTGATCGCGCAGTTGAGCTTTTTGGCCGCCCAGGTCAGGCACACGTCTTCGGCATACAGGTAAATCTTGGCGCCGAAGCCACCGCCCACGTCGGGTGCGATCACGCGCACCTTGTGTTCGGGCAGGCCCATCACAAAGGCGGTGAGCAGCAGGCGCTCCACGTGCGGGTTCTGGTTCGACACGTAGAGCGTGTAGTCGTCACCGGCGCGGTTGTACGAGCCGATCACCGCGCGCGGCTCCATCGGGTTGGGCACCAGGCGGTTGTTGACCAGGTCAATCTTGGTGACGTGCGCGGCGTTGGCAAACGCAGCGTCCACCTGACTTTGGTCGCCGATGGACCACTTGTAGCAGTGGTTGCCGGGTGCAGCGTCGTGCAGCGCGGTGGCGGTGGGCTTCATCGCGTCGCGCACATCCACCACGGCTGGCAGGGCTTCGTAGTCCACCACCACGAGCTCGGCGGCGTTCTTGGCCTGCTCCAGCGTCTCGGCCACGACCATGACCACGTGGTCGCCCACGTAGCGCACTTTGCCGTGCGCCAGGATCGGGTGGGGCGGCTCCTTCATGGGCTGGCCTTGGGTGTCCGTGATGAGCCAGCCGCAGGGCAGGCCACCGATCTTGTCGGCCGCCACGTCTTCACCGTCGAAGACGCCGACCACACCGGGCGCGGCAAGAGCTGCCGACTTGTCGATGCTGATGATGCGTGCGTGCGCGTGCGGCGAGCGCACGAACACCGCCTGGCGCATGTTGGCCAGCACGATGTCGTCGGTGTACTGGCCGGCGCCGGTGAGGAAACGGTAGTCCTCCTTGCGCAGGAGGGATTCCCCGATGTGGGGGAGCTTGGCGAAGTCGATGGCACCCATGTCTCGCTCCTTATGCCTTCATGGCCACAGCACCCTGCTGCACGGCCTTGACGATGTTCTGGTAACCGGTGCAGCGGCACAGGTTGCCTTCGAGGTTTTCGCGGATTTCTGTTGCGCTGGCGTTGGGGTGGCTGTGACACAGGCTCACCGCGCTCAACACCATGCCGGGTGTGCAGAAGCCGCATTGCAGGCCGTGGCAGTCCTTGAAGGCGGCTTGCATCGGGTGCATGGTGCCGTCGGCAGCGGCCAGGCCTTCGATGGTGGTGACCTCGCTGCCGGCAGCCTGGGCCAGCAGCATGTTGCAAGACTTCACCGCGCGCCCGTCCATCAACACCGTGCATGCGCCGCACTGTGCGGTGTCGCAACCCACGTGGGTGCCGGTGAGTTTGAGGTGTTCGCGGAGGGTTTGAACCAGCAGCGTGTGGGGCGCTGCGTCGACGGTCACGGCTTTCCCGTTGACCTTCAGTTGAACCTGCATGTCTGTCTCCTGGTGTTGTGGGAAAGCGCGAGTGAAGCACGCTCGTTTGAGCGTCGAATTGAGTGATAACCCTCAATTCAATTGACCGTTTTCAATCATTCTCAATTTGAGACTTGACGCCATTCAATGGAAGGCCGATCGAGCGTTTGGATGGTCTCAATTACCTAGGATATTGGTTGCATACGTTGTCTTATGCATTTCAGTTCATGGGGCCCCTTCGTTTCCTGTGCCCCGAAACAAGCGGTCGCTTTTGCCCTGGTACCCCAGAAAAGTGCTCGGACATGGCGCACTGCGGTGTTGAAAAACGCTGTCTCAAACTGAGACTTTTTGAAGGACCGCCGTTCAGTTTCGGGTAAACCCTGAATATGAATCGCGGTCACCACCAAACAATCGTATGAAGAGGTCTGCATAAAGCACCAACGGTCAGGCCTCTACCCACACCCGGAGACACGTATGCAAAAAGTCCTACACATCAACCCCGACAAATGCACTGGCTGCCTGCAGTGCGAAATGGCGTGTTCGTTCGAGAACTACGGCACCTACGCCACGTCGAAGTCGCGCATCAAGGTTTTTGACTTCCACCACACCGGCAAGAAGGTGCCCTACACCTGCACGCAGTGCGACGAAGCCTGGTGCCTGCACGCCTGCCCGGTGGAAGCCATCACGGTGGACAAGATGACCGGCGCCAAGGTGGTGAACGAGACCACCTGCGTGGGTTGCAAGGTCTGCACCATCGCCTGCCCCTTCGGCACCATCAACTACGTCCAGGAAACCGGCAAGGTCCAGAAGTGCGACCTGTGCGGTGGCGAGCCGGCCTGCGCCGAAGCCTGCCCGACCGCAGCGATCACGTTCATCGATGCCAACTGGACCGGCATGGACAAGATGAAGCAGTGGGCCGACAAGCTGGGCAACCAACCCTCTGCAGCCTGACGCCTTGCGCGACCCCAACTGATCAACTGAAGGAGCATCAACATGTCATGGGCTGGAAAAATCCTCCGCGTCAACCTGACCGCGGGCACCGTGAAATCCGAACCGCTCAACACCGAGTGGGCACGTGCCTACATCGGCTCTCGCGGCCTGGGCAGCAAGTACCTGGTGAGCGAGGTCGACCCCAAGGTCGATCCGCTGGCGCCTGAGAACAAGATCATCTGGGCCACCGGTCCGTTGACCGGCACGATGGCCTCCACCGGGGGTCGTTACACCGTCATCACCAAGAGCCCGCTGACCGGCGCCATCGCCTGCTCGAACTCGGGCGGCTACTGGGGTGCCGAGCTCAAGATGGCCGGCTGGGACATGATCATCTTCGAGGGCAAGAGCCCCAAACCGGTCTACCTCTACATCAACGACGACGATGTTGAACTGCGCGACGCAAGCCACCTCTGGGGCCAGAGCGTGTGGAAAACCGAAGAAGCCCTCAAGTCGAGCCTGCAGGACCCGCTGGTGCGCGTGTCGAGCATCGGCAAGGCCGGTGAAAACGGCGTGCTGTACGCCGCCGTGGTGAACGACCTGCACCGCGCGGCTGGCCGCTCGGGCGTGGGCACCGTGATGGGCAGCAAGAACCTCAAGGCCATTGCCGTGCGCGGTACCAAGGGCGTGGGCAACATCCGCGACCCCAAGGCCTTCATGAAAACCACCTTCGAGAAGAAGAAAATCCTGGCCGAGAACGCCGTGACGGGCCAGGGCCTGCCGGCTTACGGCACACAGGTGCTCATGAACGTGATCAACGAGATCGGCGCGCTGCCCACCCGCAACCACCGCGACGTGCAGTT
>NZ_JALHLX010000123.1 GCF_022844385.1 Hydrogenophaga sp.
GTCTGCAGCTGTTCACGGTCGCGGGTCTGGTCCTGGGTCTTCAGCTGGTCGCGGGTCTGCATGAGCACGCGGTCCTGCGTCTTGATTTGATCGCGCGTGGCGCTGAGCAGGCGGTCCTGGGTTTTGAGTTGATCGCGCGTGCGCAACAGCAACTGCTCCTGGGTCTGGAGCTGGGTCTGTGTGTTTTGCCGGTCTTGCCGGGCGGACATGGCGCCCGGTCCAGCCCCTGGGCCCGCACCCGCGCCTCCACCGGGCGGCAGCACGCCGGCGCCTGGGCCGCCGCCGCCGCCGGCGGCCCAGGCGGGCGCGGCCAGAGAAACGGCGAGGGTGACGGCGGCGACAGACAGAGGCAAGGGCTTGTTCATGGGGGTGTCCTCAAAGCTTGAAGCTGGGTGCTTGTGCGGTTCGGCGGTCGGTGACATGCATCGCCCGAACCTCGCCACGCAGTGTCTGCACGCGCGGGCCGCTGGGCATTGAGTGCACTCAACGCAATGCATCGCAACTCTGGTTGTGTGTGCAAACACGTCATGCCAAGGCGCAGCGGGATGCCGGTTTGGCGGTTGCTTGAGCCCGCTCAATCGGGCAGCGCAACACAGGCTGAAACTCATTTGCAGGTTTCTTACGTTTGCTTGCGAATGCGTCAGCACAGGCATTCCCGTTGGGACCACGGCTTCACCCCCATTTCAGAGGACCCATCTCATGACCTTCAGACTCCTTCAACCCCTGTTGCGGCGCCCGCTGTGGACCGCCGGCCTGTCGGCTGTTTGCACGGCGGCCCTGGTGGCCAGCGGCTGTGGCGGCAGCAGCACCGACACCCTGGCCCTCACGCCCACCACCATCATCGAAGCCAACATCGACAGCCTGGCCGCGCAAGTGGGTGGTGGCACGCAGGATGTGGAGTTTTTCAACGACGGCACGGCCGACTGGACACTCTTCACCATGGCCAACCGGTTTGCGGCCACACCGGTGGGCATGAGCAAGGGTGTGGTGACCGAGGTCAGTGCGCCGGGCTACATCTGGCACATCACCGTGGTCAAGGCCTACGGCGGCAAGAGCTATGCGTTGTTGTCCATGGGTGAGGGCGGCATTGGTGTGGTGGACATCACCAACCCGGCCGCGATGACCTACCTGCGCACCATGCAGGTGGGCTACACCGCGCCGGGGTTCACCACGGTGGACGGTGGGGGCAACCTGCTGACCGAACTGGAGACGGTGCACGAAAGCGGTCCGGTGAACGATCTGCTGGTGGACACCCAGGGCACAGACGCCGACACCACCGACGACGAACTCTTCATCGCCAACGGGGCTTACGGCATCCAGAAGACGCGCCTGAGCAACCTGATGGACGCTGCGGCCGACGGTGCCGTTCCCATCGACGCACCGGCGGTGCAGGCCTACACGCTCACCTACGCCGGTGAAAACCCATGGGGTGGGGCGCAGAGCCTGAGGATGCAGGGCGGCAAGCTGTATGCCGCGCTGGGTTACCTGGGCATGGGCATCTACAACCCCGCCACCCTGGCACGCGAGGGCATCTACAACCTCTACACCGACTGCGCGAACACCGCGCAGGAAGACTGGTTCGGCTACCCGAACCGCAAGCCCGCCTGCAACACGGCGCTGCTGGCCAACCCGTCGTTCCTGGACGCGGACGGCATGCCCACCTACGAACAGGCCGCCGTTGAGCTGAAAAGCAAGAACGATCTGCCTGCTTACCCCTGGGCCGAATTCGACCGCTATGGCCGTGAGTACTACAACGTGCGCACCATGGACGTGCAGTCCATCGGTGGCAAGACCATGGCCTTCATCGCCTACTCGCTGGGTGGTCTGGTGGCGGTGGACGTGACGGACCCGGCAGCCCCGGTGTACGCGGGCTATGTGCCCGCTGCGCCGGCCCACGGCCCCGACGAGCCGCCGATCAACGTGGACAAGAAAGGCATCCTGTCGCACTTCGGCTCCGGCATGCTGAAGGAAGCCGGCGTGATGGACGTGCGCGTGGTGCCGGACCCCGCCGACAACACGAAGTACCACGCCTACTTCACCGACCACTTTGCCGGTGTGGTGGTGGTGAGCGGCGCCGAAGATCCGGCCACCCGGTGGAAAAACCCCGGCGCGCCGTTCGACAACAACACGATCGAAGGTGTGACCGAGCCTCGCGTCTACTGGCCCGACTACGAGTTCGTCACGTCCTTCGACATGACGCCCGTGCCGGTGGGTGACGAGTCGCTGCCCAAATTCCTCACGGCGGATGGCAGCGGCAACTACGCCGCGCCGGTGATGCTGGTGACGGGCGAGGTCAATGGTCACGGTGGTGCCTTGTTCATGCTGGGCAACCGAGACACCCGGGCCGAGGGCCAGGTGGACCTGGTGCAGTCGTCGGGTGCTGGCGGTGTGAGTTATCTCGACGTCAAGAACCTGACCGGCGCAGGCATCGCCGTGGCCAACCGGTTTGCGGTGCCCGTGAACCTGGTGAGCACCAACGAAGTGGGCGCGTTTGAAGACGGCACTGCCGGCCAACCCATCGCCATCGGCCATGCCGAAGGTGTGACGGTGGCGGGCAACCACCTCTACCTGGCCGACGGCCCGCACGGTGTGAGCGTCTGGAACATCGCCAGCGGCTTCACCCCCATCGACGACCTGCACCTGGTGGCCAACACGCTGGCTGACGAATACGCCACGTCGCCCGTTGGTGTGCAGCCCACGCCGCATGCCTTCAAGATCGGCTTCGGTGACGACCCCACCAAGGCCTACGTGATGAGCCAGAGCCTGGGCATGCGGCGGGTGGATGTGTCGGCCGTCACCGGCGGCGCGGCACAGGTGGGCAGCCCCGCCATCCTCGACGCCAAGGGCGGCATCTTCGAGCACAACACCGAAGCCGGCAGCGTGGGCCTGATCAAGGTGACGGGCCAGGACCATGCGTACGGCGTGACCTTCCACGGCAAGTACGCCATCGTGGCCGACGGCGACAACGGCGTGACGGTGTACGACACCACGGCCGATCCCGCCACCGGCAACCACGTGGTGGCCAACATCGGTGACTCCGAGGGCACCAGCGGGCGTCCCCCGCTGGGCCGTGCGGCGTCGGTCAAGCTGTGGAAGAACAGCGCCACGCAGCGCACCTACGCGGTGGTGGCGGCCGGTGCCTACGGCATCTCGGTGGTCGACATGACGGACTTTCTGGCCAGCGGCCTGGCGAAGGACCTCAACGTGGCCGGGCATCTGGTCAAGACCTTCGAACCCCTCAAGTCCGACGACGACAACGCCTTCGGCTCGGCCGACGGCAAGAGCGTGGACGTGCATGTGGTGGGTGACATCGCCTACTTCAGCTACGACAGCTTCGGCCTGGTGGCCTACCGCATGGCCGACCTGATCCGCCCCGCCACCCTGGAGCGCCCGGCCGTGGTGCCCATGGGCCAGGCGCCCGATGCGTGTCTGGCGGTGACCGATGTGACCAAGCTCAGTTCGAAGCAGGGTGGCGTGGCCGAATGCCGACCCACGGCCGCTGGCTATTTCAAGCTGCAGAAGCTCGCCGGCTACGAGGACACCGAAGGCGGTGCGCTCTACATGACGCCGCAGTTCTTCCCGGCCAACCAGCTGCTGAGCAACGGTGCCGGTTCGGTCTACACCCTGAGCACGCCCCGGCTGTTGTTCTATGTGGGCTACGGCGACGCCGGCGTGGTCAAGCTCGACTGGAGCAACCTGGCCGCACCGAGCCTGATGGCCATCAAGGGTGTGGTCGGCGGGGCCGCCGCCACCGCCATCAACAATGGCCGTGTCTATGTGGCCGCGGGCGCAGGAGGCCTGAGCGTGCTCAAGTGAGTTGAACCGTGTGTCGTCGGGATGCTCTCTGACCCTCGGAGCATCCCCCTCCCGGGCACCGTCTGGATTCCAGCGGTGCCCTTTTTTTGGGGTGTTCAGTCCAGCATCAGCGGGATGAACATGCGCTGCCCGTCGCGGTCCACCAGCAGCGCCGCGTTCAGGGGGCGTTCGCGCAGCAGCTGGCGCACGTCCTCCACCGAATGCACGGACTTGAGGTTGATGGTCAGCAGAGCGTCGCCCGCGAGCAGGCCAGCTTGCGCCGTGAGCGCGCTCACTTCTTCCACCCACAGGCCGCCCGCCACACCCAGCAGAGTGCGCTCCTGTGCCGTCAGAGGCCGCAGGCGCCAGCCCAGTTCCTGCTGGGCCGGGGCAGGGGTTGCCGACTCGGGTGCGCTTTCGCCACCGGGCTCCATGGCCTGGTCTAGCTGCACCACCACCTCCAGAGCCTTCCTGGCCCGCCACACCGTGAGGCGCACCCGCTCGCCGGGCGAGGTCACGCCCAGGTGGCTGGTGAGCTCGCCAGCGTGGCCGAGCGTCTCATCATTGAAGGCGGTGATGATGTCGCCCGCGCGCAGGCCCCCTTTGTCGGCGGCACTGCCGGCGTCCGTGCCGGCCACCAGCGCACCGCGCGGGCGGTCCAGGCCGAAGGCGCGGGCCAGTGTGAGGTCCAGGTTCTGGATCGTCACGCCCAGGTAGCCGTGCAGCATGCGGCCGTGGGCCACGATCTCGTCCTTGACGCGCAGCGCCAGGTCGATCGGCACCGCGAACGACAGGCCCTGGTATCCCCCGGAGAAGGTGTAGATCTGCGAATTGATGCCCACCACCGAGGCGCTGGCATCGAGCAGCGGCCCGCCCGAATGGCCCGGGTTCACCGGCACATCGGTCTGGATGTGCGGCACCGCGGCAAAGCCCGGCAGCGCGCGCCCCTTGGCGCTGACGATGCCGTGCGAAACACTTTGTTCCAGCCCGAAGGGTGAGCCGATCGTCACCACCGGGTCGCCCACCTGCAACAGGTCCACCCGGCCCATGCGCAGCACTGGCAGGTCTTTGGCGTCCACGCGCAGCACGGCCACGTCGGTGGTGGCGTCGATGCCCAGCACCTGCGCGCGGAACTGGCGCCGGTCGCCCAGGCGCACCGTGATGCGGCGGGCGCCCTGGATCACGTGGGCGCTGGTGAGCACCAGCCCGTCGCTGCTGATGATGAAGCCCGATCCCTGCCCGTGAAACGGCAGCTTGCCTTTGAACGGAAGCGCAGGCAGCCCGTTGTCGGGGTCCCAGTCCAGCGCAGAAGGCGTGCGCATGCCGACCACCTCGATCCCCACCACGGCCGGCCCCGCCCGTTCGGCGATCGCCCGGTAATTGGGGGTGAACCCGCCCGGCAGCGCGGCGGCGAGGCCGTCGGGCTGCTCGGCCTGTGCGGTGCCCAGCGCGCAGCACAACAGCACCGCCACGGTCAGTGGCCAGCGCTGGCGCTTCACTTGGCCTGGATGCGGTTGATGTACTCCAGCAAACCCAGGATGCGCGCACGCACATGCGCCTCGGCGTTGTACGGCGCCTCCATGAAGTACTCGGCGTCCTTGACGCGGTAGTCGCGGCCCCACACCGGCATGTCGCGCGAACCGTGGGCCGGCACTTCGGCGCCATCGATCACGTCGTAGAGCCGGCTCATGGGCAGCACGCCGCCGTTTCGTTTGGCCAGTTGGGTGAGGTCGGGCGGGCTGCGGGTCAGAAAGGGCACCAGCGGGCCGTCGCCCTTGCCGCTGGTGCCGTGGCAACTGGCGCAATTGGCGTCGAACTCACGCTTGCCAGGGTCGGCCGTGGCTGGGCGACCCTGCGCCAGCGCAGCACCGGCCAACAGGCTGAGGCCAGCGGCGAAACATAGGGGTGTCAGGGCATTTTTCATGGGGGCTCCTCGGGGTTTGGGGGCACAGGGGCAAGATAAGCCGCTGGGCGAGTGCAGCCTTGAGTCAGCTCAAGCGAGCGGCAGTGAGGTCGCGCAGGCGTGTCTCGATCGCACCCACGTCCAGAGCGGTCAGGTCGGCGTCGTGCAGCCACTGGATCCGTGCGGCAACGCCCGGGTGCAGAGCGGCCTTCAGTTCGCCGAGGAAGGGGCTGGATGCGGTGACCCACAACGCGTCGTACTCCCTGTCGACCAGGCCTTCCTCCAGCCGTTCGGCCAACTCGCGGGCGAACTGGTGCAGCAGCTTCTTGCGCAAGCCCGTGTGGGGTTCGAAGTGCGCTGCCGCAGTGCTGTTGTCGCTGCTCTCGTGACCATGGCGGTCCCGTTCGAGTTCACTGCCCTTGAGGCGGCCTTCGGGAAAGTCGATGGTCTCCAGTGGCACCAGCGGATCGCCCGCTCCGTGGCGGCTGAAGAAGCGGGCCAGGGACCCATTGGCAACCAGAATCCATTGCGTTCTCATAACGGCTCCTTTCAATTCGAGGGCACCCAGTCTGGAACCGGCGGGAATGCACAGCGTTGAGCTTGATCAATGCCGGCGCACCCGGTCAACCTGCGCATGCATTGAGCATGCTCAAGCGGGCCGAATGCTGCACCGCACAGACTGAAGGTTCTGTCACACGCAGCGACCAACAGGGACACAACCGCCATGAACACCTGCTTTCTGAAACGTTTCTTGCCCGTGGTGCTGACCGCCTTCGCGTTGGCCGCCTGCCAGACCCCCGTGACCCAGGAACAAAGCGGCATGGTCATTGGTGGCCTGCTGGGTGGGGCCGTGGGTTCGCAGTTCGGCCAGGGCAGTGGCCGCACCGCCGCCGTGATTCTGGGCACGCTCGCCGGTGTGGCCGTGGGTGGCACCGTGGGCCGCTCCATGGACGAGCGCGACCGCTACAAGACCGCGCAGACCCTGGAGACCGTGCGCACCGGCGTGTCCAGCCAGTGGGTCAACCCGGACACCGGCTACCGCTACACCGTGGTGCCAACCCGCACCTACGGCAGCGACGAAGGACCCTGCCGCGAATACCAAGTGAGCGCTGTCATTGGCGGGCGCGTGGAACAGATGTGGGGCACGGCCTGCCGCCAGCCCGACGGCAGCTGGCGCGCCCAACCCTAATGGTCCATGCCCGTGAAAGGAACCCAGTCGTGAGTCGCATCCTGGTGGTTTATTACTCCCGCAGTGGTCACACCGAATTTTTGGCGCGCCAGATCGCGGCCAGTTGCCACGCCGATCTCGAGCGCATCGAGGACAGCAGCAGCCGCGACGGTGTGCTCGGCTATCTGCGCTCGGCGCTGGAGGCCATCTTCCGGCTTCGTCCGTCGATCGAGCGCGCCCGCCGCCGCCCCGGTGACTACGACCTCGTGATCGTGGGCACACCCGTGTGGTTCTGGAGCGTGGCCAGCCCCGTGCGCACCTGGGTGCACCGCCACCGCAGTGAGCTGGACAACGTGGCCTTGTTCTGCACCTGCGGCGGTTCCGGCCACGCCAACGCGATGGACGATCTGGAGGCGCTGAGCGGACGCCCCGCGCTGGCCCGGCTGGCGCTGACCGAACGGGCGGTGCCGCAATGCCAGCGCGACCCGGCGCTGCGGAGTTTCCTGCTCGAACTCAAACGGGTGCGGGCGGTTTCCGTCTCGTTGCCCCCGATGCATGACCAGGCCCCCGCCTGAACCACCATGCGAGCCGCGCTGCTGTTGGTTCTGGGTTTGTCGGTGGCCGGTGCGTTCGCCCAGCCGGTGGTGGTCGAGCGCAACGTGCAGCTGTTCGGTTCATCGGTGCGGCCTGCGGCAACGGTGAATGGCGACTTTTCTGCTGTGGGCGGGCGTGTGGTGGTGGATCAGTCGGTGGCCGACGACGCCTTGCTGCTCGGTGGCACGGTCGATGTGCGCGCCCCGGTGGGTGACGACGTGCGCGCGGCCGGTGGCGACATCTCGCTGGAGAGCGCGGTCGGCGGCGACCTGATGGCCGCAGGCGGAAACGTCAAGCTCACCCACACCGCCCAGGTGGCCGGGCGGGCCGAGCTCGCCGGTGGCGAAGTGCTGGTGGACGGCCGTGTGGACGGTTCGCTCAATGTGCGCGCGCGCCGGCTGGTGCTCAACGGGCCTGTGGGCGGCAGCGTGCAGGCCGCCGTGGAACAGCTGGAGCTCGGGCCCCTGGCGCGTGTGGGCGGTGGCCTGCGCCACACGGCGTCCACCGTGTCGCAGGACCCCGCTGCCGTGGTCACCGGCACGCTGGAACGCGTCGAGGGATTGTTCGACGACGACGACACCCGCTGGGGCCGCGACGAGCGGCACCCCATGCACGACAAAGGGTGGCCCGCCATGGCGGGGTGGTGGTTGCTGGTGCCGCTGTCCATGGGGCTGCTGGGCGTGCTGGCCCTGGCCGGCGTGGTGCTGTTCGTGTTCTCCCGCTTTGCCGGTCAGGCCGCGCACCACATCGAAACCGAGCCCTGGCGTGCACTCGGCGTGGGCGCGGTGTTGCTGCTGGCCCTGCCGGTGCTCGCGCTGTTGCTCTTCTTCACACTGCTGGGCATTCCACTGGGCCTGGTGGTCATGGCCATGTACCCGCCGCTGTTGCTGCTGGGCTGGTTGATCGGGGCCTTGTTCGCCGCGCGTTGGCTGGCATCGCACGCCTGGCCGGCCGAGAACAAGGGCGCGGTGGTGCCCTACGGCTGGATGGCCGTGGCCGTGATCGCGCTGCTGGTGGTGGGCGCGGTGCCGGTGGTGGGTCCGCTGCTGGTGACCGCCACCATGGCCGCAGGCATGGGTGCCTGCGTGCTGGAGTGGCGCCGCCGGCTGGCCAGCCGACCCGAAGGTGCACCGTGAGCGGCAGCCACACCGCGCCCTGAACCTGAGCTCTGCATGCAGGCTGGCAGCACGCCCGCAGCGAATGGATGTTCAGCGCCAGGCCAGCGCCAGGAGCAGGCCCAGCAGACTCACAAACGGCGCCACCCCGATGCCACCGGCGAAAATGACGATCGCGTTGGCTTCCTTGGGCAGGTCAAAGCAGCCATGCGGTCCATCGATGTAGGCGATGTCGCCCACCGCGTGTGTGGCCAGCCCACGGGTCATGTCACCCGCCTCCTTGATCAGGAACTGCAGCTGGCCGTTGGCTCCAGGCGCGTTGCCGATGGAAAACGGGTTGTCGCGGTGCGGCCAACGCTGCCCCGGCTGGATTCAGGCGAACTGGCCGGCCCGAACACCAGCCCGGCCAGGGCGCCCCACAAGGTGTGGAAAAACGGGTTCAACACCTTCCCGGAGAAAGAACGACAGCGCCACCAGGGCAAAACCGATCATGCCCAGACCGCAAGTCCACTCATCCAGCCGTGACCGTCGTTCCAGACCCGCGGACCGCGCGGCGATCTCTCCCACCCCAAGCGGCAACAGGGCCAGGACGAGGTAGAGCGCTGCCACCTTGACAGCGTCTTGTTGACGAACGCCAGCATGCTGGCTCAAGGCAGTCGGGGTAAAAAAAAGAGGCTGACGATTCGTCAGCCTCTTCAGTGCTCAGGCAGCCGCGAACAACTATGGACTCACGATCGACGTGATGCTGCCGCTGGCGTATTCCGCCACGGTTTTTGTCACGCCCGGCACCACCTCGACGGAGGCATCGGCCTGGTTCCAGACACCGTAGAAGCGGCCGCCGTCAGGGCGGGTGACCACCTGCGACTCGTAGGCCGACTCGTCATCCTGGAACAAAGGTCCTGCAGCGACCGAGTACCGGACCGGGGTGGCGAAGGACTGCGCGCCATCGATGCTGGCCGTGATGTAGATGCCCAGGTCGGCACCCCCCTCAGGCACGAACGGCGAGACGTTTTCCTGCGTTCCCCAGGCCAGGTAGATCACGTTGGTGTTCTGGCACAGCGTCGCATCGGTCGTGGTGGGATCACCGGGCAGACCGGTCGGGCAAGCCGTCGCACTGCTCTTGGGCGTGCCGAAGATCCGGGGCTCCCGAACGTTGATGCGCTTGTCGGTGATGTTGGTCACGTTCTGCGGCAGGTCCCAGCTGCCGCTGCCGCCGGCAAAGGTGTACTTGCGCAGCCAGAAGTTGTAGTTGTCCAACTGGGCCCAGAGTCTCACCAGGTCGGGGGTGTAGTTGTAGCCGATCCACAGGTCACCGCCACGCAACACGCCGCGGTGCGCCAGGGCGTTTTCGGTGAAGTTGGTCTCGGTGCCATCGGCAAGGCCGTTGTCGGCCACCGTCAAGCTGGGTGCCCGGCTGCTGATGTTCTCACCCGGCACGTTGCTCAGGCCGATGGCGGTGGTGTAGTCGGAGGTCGCGCAGGCGGCGTCCACCGAAGGCACCATGCTGCTGGCTTGCAGACCACCCATGCCGCGGCGCACCACGATGTCGGACGGACCGCCCTTGTCGTAGATGCCTTCTTTCCAGAAGACCGCGATCTGGATGCCACCGGGTCCGGCGTCCAGCGCGCTCTGGGTCAGAAAGCGCACCCGGCGCGCATTCTTCAGCGGGTTGCTGATGACGCAGCCGGCCCGGCCTTCGGGCGTCGCTGGAGGCGAAGCGAACGGGAAGGTGTGGTAGCGCACGAACTTGCCCTCGTCGAGTCCTTCGGAACCTTTGGTCTCCTCGTACGCAACGATGGCAGTGCTGCCGACCATGCCGATGTTCGCGCGCGATGCGCCCGCCTGGCCCTTCTCGATCAGGTCCGGGTCCACGTTGACACCTGCGCCATCGAAGATGGGGTTGACCGAGCCCGACAGTCCGAAGCCCGTCGAGTTGTCGGTGAGGCGCACGGGCGTTGCCAGCACGAAGTC
>NZ_JALHLX010000124.1 GCF_022844385.1 Hydrogenophaga sp.
ATCCTGACCGGCGGCAAAGTGATTGCCGAAGAAGTCGGCATGACGCTGGAAAAAGTGACGCTGGCCGACCTCGGCTCTGCCAAGCGCATTGAAGTCAGCAAGGAAAACACCATCATCATCGACGGCGCCGGCGCTGCTGCCGACATCGAAGCCCGCGTGAAACAAGTGCGCGTTCAGATCGAAGAAGCGACGTCCGACTACGACCGCGAAAAACTGCAAGAACGCGTGGCCAAGCTGGCCGGCGGTGTTGCCGTGATCAAGGTTGGCGCTGCCACCGAAGTCGAGATGAAGGAAAAGAAAGCCCGCGTGGAAGACGCCCTGCACGCCACGCGCGCTGCGGTGGAAGAAGGCATCGTTGCCGGTGGTGGCGTGGCCCTGCTGCGCGCCCGCCAGGCCGCTGGCACCATCAAAGGTGACAACGCCGACCAGGACGCCGGTATCAAGCTGGTGCTCAAAGCGATCGAAGCGCCTCTGCGCGAGATCGTGGCCAACGCCGGTGGCGAGCCTTCGGTGGTGGTCAACGCCATCCTGGCTGGTTCGGGCAACTACGGCTTCAACGCTGCCAACGACACCTACGGCGACATGATCGAAATGGGCATTCTGGACCCCACGAAAGTGACCCGCACCGCGCTGCAGAACGCCGCTTCGGTGTCCAGCCTGATGCTGACGACCGAAGCCATGGTTGCCGAGTCCCCGAAGGATGACGCACCTGCCATGGGTGGTGGCGGTGGTATGGGCATGGGCGACATGGGCGGCATGGGCATGTAAGTTCTCCTTGCCTGAGGGCCGATCGCCGCGTTGCATGGGCTTGCCGTAGCGTTGCTACTGTCAGCGCCCATGCGCCTTGCGCTAGGCCCTCATGCTGCGTCGGAATGCATTGCTGCAGGCCGACAGGAAACCCCCAAGAAGAAACCCCGCGAGGCAACTCGCGGGGTTTTTTCATTGCTGTCTCTCTTCTTCTGCCTTCTGTCTCTCGCTCGCCCAAAGCGTGGGTGCCCGGGTGGGCCGGACGGCGATTTGCTGACGCGAAGCGGCTGATGAGCCGTCCGGCCCACCCGGGCGCCCACGCGCTCCAGGCCAAAGAAAAGCAGCTCAGCGCATCAGGGCTTCGAGCTTGATGGTGTCGGCAACGAAAGCCCGAATGCCTTCGGCAAGCTTCTCGGTGGCCATCGCATCCTCGTTCAAGGCAAACCGGAAACTGGCTTCGTCGTGGGTCACAAAGGGAATGTCCATGCCCTTGGCCGCTCCGGCATCGAGAGCGCGGCTCAGGGGTGCCTCGCTCGCAGCCAGCTGGGCCAGCAATTCCGGGCTGATGGTCAGCAGGTCGCAACCGGCCAGCGCCGTGATCTGACCCACGTTGCGAAAGCTCGCGCCCATCACCTCGGTGGCAATGCCGTGCTTCTTGTAGAACTCGTAGATGGCGCGCACCGAACGCACACCCGGGTCGTTGGGACCGGCCATCGCAGCCTCGTCCCAGCCCGCACCAGCCGACTTCTTGTACCAGTCGTAGATGCGTCCCACGAACGGTGAGATCAACTGCACCTTGGCCTGCCCGCAGGCCACCGCCTGGGCAAACGAAAACAACAGGGTGAGGTTGGTGTGGATGCCGTCGCGCTCCAGCCGGGCCGCGGCCTGAATACCTTCCCAGGTGGATGCGATCTTGATCAACACGCGGTCCACGTGCACGCCCTCACCCTGGTAGAGGTCGATGATGCGGCGCGCCCGCGTCACGGTCGCTTCGGTGTCGAAGCTCAGGCGGGCATCGACCTCGGTGGACACGCGGCCGGGAATGAGCTCCAGGATCTCGCAGCCGAAACGCACCAGCAGGCGATTTGTCACCTCGTCCAGACCCTGCGCACCGTACTGCGCCACAGCATCTGTCAACAGGTGCGCGTACTCGGGCTTTTGCACCGCTTTCAGGATGAGAGAGGGATTGGTCGTGGCATCCTGCGGCGCAAACGCGGCGATCTGTTTGAAGTCGCCGGTGTCGGCCACCACGGTGGTGAATTGTTTGAGTGCGTCGAGCTGATTCATGGCACGCATTATCGAACAAGGCAGGTAATAAAATTTCACCTTCCGCCGTAACCAGGTGACCTCCATGCTCGACCGGATCAAAGCCTCCCTGCCCTCGCTGGCGCCCGCCGAGCAACGCGTGGGCAAGCTCGTGCTGCTGGACCCGCGCACCTTCGCCAGCCTGCCGGTGACCGAACTCGCCG
Source organism: Hydrogenophaga sp. (assembly GCF_022844385.1). Taxonomy (GTDB): domain Bacteria; phylum Pseudomonadota; class Gammaproteobacteria; order Burkholderiales; family Burkholderiaceae_C; genus Hydrogenophaga. The sequence goes on from NZ_JALHLX010000124.1 coordinate 2,217, forward strand.
AGCGAGCCCACGTGAGCAAGCCCACGGTGGTGCGCTTTTGCCGCAGCATGGGCTACGACGGCCTGTCCGATTTCAAGCTCAAGCTGGCGGGAACCGTGAGCGAAGGAGTGCCCTTCATCCACCGCAGCGTGGATGTGGACGACAAGACCAGCGACGTGTTGGTCAAGGTCATCGACAACACGGTGGCGGCGTTTCTGAAGTACCGCAACGACGCGTCGAGCCATGCCATCGAAAAGGCGGTGGATGCCCTGGTCGCCACCTACAAGCACAAGGGCCGCATCGAGTTTTACGGCGCGGGCAACTCGGGCATCGTGGCGCAGGACGCGCAGCACAAGTTCTTTCGCCTGGGCATCAACGCCATCGCCTACAGCGACGGCCACATGCAGGTGATGAGCGCCTCGCTGCTCGGCCCGGGCGACTGCGTGGTGATCGTCTCCAACTCGGGCCGCACGCGCGACCTGATGGACGCCGCCGACATCGCGCGCAAGCACGGCGCCACGGTGATCACCATCACCACGAGTGGCACACCGCTGGCGCAGGCCGGCCACATCCACCTCTCGGCCGACCACCCCGAAGGCTACGACCGCTACAGCCCCATGACCTCGCGCCTGATGCACCTGATGGTGATCGACATCGTGGCCACATGTCTTGCGCTGCGCATCGGCGGTACCAAGCTGCAGCCGATTCTCAAAGAGATGAAGAACAACCTGAAGAGCAAGCGCTACGCATGACCTATGACACGATCAGGGTGCCGGCTTGAATGACTTGAGTTCGCTGACCGTGTTGGTCCACAGTTGACCGCCCCGGAAATCCTTGTATTCGGTCTTCACCACCCGACCCACCGACGGTGCGTACCAGCGCACATCGGACATGCGGATGGTGCCAGACCACGACACGCCATTGATCCATCCATTGGACTCAATCCTGAAGGTGTCGAACTCGCCGGCGGGCGTGTTCACCTTCTCGCGCGCCACCACCTTGAACTCAAGATCGGTCTTGCTTTTGGAGTTGTTCCCCTCGCCCACAAAACTGGATTTCCAGCTTTCGCCCACCACCAGCGGAAACTTGAAACCCGCGATCGGCGGGTCGAAGCGCGTGCCGCTGGCGCCCGAGACCACGGTGGCCCAATCCAGGGTGACGACACCTTCAATCTCGGGCGGATTGCGGTTGGGTCGCAGGTGGATGCTCTTGATGTGCACTTGATCCACGGACATGACGGTGACGGTTTCGTCGAACATGCGCTTGTCCGCTCGCTGTTCAACCGCGTAGACCGCCACATCACCCACCTTCGCCACCGGCCTGCTCGCCCCGTCGGCCTGCGCCCACGCGCTGGCAGAAACCAATGCCACGCCCATCCACCACAGATGCTTGACCATGCTGCTCTCCTCGAAGCGCGCATGGCCGGTGACCGTCCACATCGGACAATGCATGCCGGCCGTGCGCAGAGGTGCACGTTACGGCGATGCAGTTGTCTTGCCACTCCGCCATTTGGCAGAGGCGGCGAGTCTCAGATACGACCTTCTTCAACCGCGTGGCAGGCGATCCGGATGCCGCCCAGCGTCAGCAGGTTCGGCCGCTCGTTGCGGCAGCGGTCGTTGGCGTGCGGGCAGCGCGGGTTGAAGGCGCAGCCGGTGGGTGGGTTCAGCGGGTTGGGGACTTCACCCGAGACCGGCGTGCGCGCTCGGCCCGTGTCGTGCATCTTCGGAATCGCGTCCAGCAGCATGCGCGTGTAGGGGTGGCGCGGGCTGTCGAACAGCGTGTGCTTGGGTGCGAGCTCGACCAGCCGGCCCAGGTACATCACACCGACCTGGTCGCTCACATGCCGCACCACGGCCAGGTTGTGGCTGATGAAGAGGTAGGTGAGACCGCGTTCGCGCTGCAGGTCTTTCATGATGTTGAGCACCTGGGCCTGCACGCTCACGTCCAGCGCGCTGGTGGGTTCGTCGCACACCAGAAATTCGGGCTGCGTGGCCAGAGCGCGTGCGATCGAGATGCGCTGGCGCTGTCCGCCGCTGAACTGGTGCGGGTACTTCACGCGGTCCAGCGGCGACAGGCCGACCGACTTGAGCAGATCGTCCACACGATCGCGCAATTCGGCTGGGTCGGTCACGATCTCGTGTTCGCGCAGCGGCTCGGCAATGATGTCTTCCACGCGCCAGCGCGGGTTCAGGCTGGCGTATGGGTCCTGAAAGATCATCTGGATGCGTCGGCGCAGCTTGCGGCCTTCAGGCGTCTTGAACGCGGCGTGCGCGTCCTGCCCGTCGAACTCGAAGCCACCGCGCGTGGGCTCGTACAGGCCCACCAGCAAGCGCGCCACCGTGCTCTTGCCGCAACCCGATTCGCCCACCAGGGCCAGCGTCTGGCCACGCGGTATGTCAAAAGACACACCGTCGACCGCGCGCAGCAATTGGCGCGGCTGGCGCTCGATCACGCGGTTGAGCCACGGCGCAGACACATCGAAGGTCTTGGCCAGATCGGTGGCGCGCACCAGCGGCGCGGCGCTGGCGGCATCCAGAGTCGCAGCAGAAACGGCTGCGCGGGTCTCGGCCGACTGCGCCTTGGCTGCCTGGGCCTGCACGGCCCGCTCGAACATGTCTGCGCTCATGCCGATGCTCCCGCGTTGGCGTGCAGCCAGCAAGCAGCGCGCGTGGCGCCTGCCGTCAGCAGATCGGGGCGGTCTACATGGCAGCGGTCAAACACCCGGTCGCAGCGCGGGTTGTAGGCACAGCCCGCTGGAATGGCGTTGAGGCGCGGCATGGCCCCGTCGATCTGGTGCAGGCGTTCGCGGTCCACGCTCATGTCGGGAATACAGGCCATCAGGCCCGCGGTGTAAGGGTGGGCCGGGTGGTTGATGACCTCGTGCACCGGGCCAATTTCGGCAATGCGCCCGGCATACATCACGGCCACGCGGTCGCAGGTCTCGGCGATCACGCCCATGTCGTGCGTGATCAGCATCACCGCTGCGCCGCGCTGTTTGCAGATGGTCTTGAGCAGCGTGATGATCTGCGCCTGGATGGACACGTCCAGCGCGGTGGTGGGCTCGTCGGCCACGATGAGCTGCGGTTCGGCCGCCAGCGCCAAGGCGATCACAACGCGCTGGCGCATGCCGCCGCTGAACTGGTGCGGGTAATGGTCGATGCGCTGCTCGGCCGCCGGAATGCCGGTGTCCTTCAGCAACTCAATGGCCCGCTTGCGCGCTTCGGCCTGCGTGACCGGCAGGTGCGTGGTGATGGTTTCGATGAGCTGGCGGCCCACCGAGTACAGCGGGTTGAGTGAAGTCAGCGGGTCCTGAAAAATCGCGCCGATCTTGCGCCCGCGCACCTTGCGCATCTCTTCATGCGGCAGGTTGTCGATGCGCTGTCCGTGCAGCAGGATCTCACCCGAGGCCACGCGCCCCGGGGGTTCGAGCAGGCCAATGATGGACGCACCGGTGAGCGACTTGCCCGCGCCGGATTCACCTACCACGCCGAGAATTTCACCGGGGGCGATGTCGAAGGAAATGTCGTCGAGCGCACGCAATGTGCCGCGGCGGCCGGGAAATTCGACGACGAGGTTCTTGACTTGGAGAAGGGACATGTTCAGCGCAGTCTTGGGTTCAGTGCATCGCGCAGCCAGTCGCCGAGCAGGTTCACGCTGAGTGCGATCAGCACCAGCATCGCACCGGGGAAAATGGTGATCCACCACTCGCCGGAGAACAAATAGTCGTTGCCCACGCGGATCAGCGTGCCCAGCGACGGTGAGGTGGGCGGTGCGCCCACGCCCAGGAAGGACAGCGTGGCCTCGGTGATGATGGCCGTGGCCACCTGGATGGTGGCCAGCACCAGCACCGGGCCCATGACATTGGGCAGCACATGGCTGCGCATGATGCGCAGCGGCGCTACACCGGTCACGCGCGCGGCCTGCACGTATTCCTTGTTGCGTTCCACCAGCGTGGAGCCGCGCACGGTGCGCGCGTACTGCACCCAGCCGGTGAGCGTGATCGAGATGATGAGCACGCCGAAAGCCAACGCGTCGTGCGCATTGGGAAACAGCGCCCGGCCCACGCCGGCGATCAGCAGCGCCACCAGAATGGACGGGAAGGACAGCATCACGTCGCACAGGCGCATGAGAAAGGCGTCGATCCAGCCGCCCAGAAAACCGGCCAGCAGTCCAAACGTGACACCAATGATCACCGACAACACCACCGAGGCAGCGCCCACCAACAGCGAGATGCGCGCGCCATACATGAGCGCCGAGAGGATGTCGCGGCCCTGGTCATCGGTGCCCAGCAAGAAATTGCGCGAACCTTCAGGGCTCCAGGCCGGCGGCAGGCGCGCATTGGAAAGCTCCAGCGTGGCCAGATCAAACGGGTTGTGCGGTGCCACCCAGGGCGCAAACACAGCACAAAAGATGCAGATGAACGCGATCACCCCCGCCACGATGGCGGTGGGCGAGGTTCGGAAGCTGTGGCCGACATCGCTGTCGAACCAGCGGTGCAGAAGTGAAGTCAACGTGATTTCCTAAGAATGCAACGAGTGAGAGAGTGCCAGCCCAGGGCTCGCGAGGATCCGGCTCCGCCGGTCCCAGCGAGCGTCCCCCCACCGGGGGGAAGACGCCGCAGGCGGCGCAGGGGGGGCCTCTTTATTTGACGGACATGTAGCGGAAAGGCATGAAGTTGTCGGCCAGCTGAACCAAGGTCACGTTGCTGGCCACACCCCAGGCCAGTGCCTGCTGGTGCAATGGCAAATGGCCGATGTCGTCGGAATGCAGTTTGAAGGCTTGCTTGATCAAGTCGTCACGCTTGGCCTTGTCGGTCTCCGACTGGATCTGCACGGTCAGTTCGTCCAGCTTGGGATTGCAGTACGCCCCCAGGTTGAACTGACCACTGCCCTTGTCGTCCACGCAGCGCTTCAGCGCGTTCAGGGCGTTGTGCGAATCGTAAGTGCCCGGCGTCCAGCCCAGCATGTAGAAGCTGGTGTCGCGTTTGAGGATCTTGGGGAAGTAAGTGCCCTTGGTCTCGGTCTGAAGATTGATCTTCACACCCACACGCGCCAGGCTTGCCGCGACGGCCTGGCAGATGGCACCGTCGTTCACATAGCGGTCGTTCGGGCAATTCATGGCCACCTCGAAGCCATTGGGATAGCCCGCCTCGGCGAGCAATTTCTTGGCTGCGTCGGGGTCATAGGGCAGACGCGTGTTCATCGACTCGTCGAACCCGTTGATGCCCGGACCCACCATCAGCGCCGTGGGCTTGGAAGCGCCGCGCATCACCGTGCGCTGGATGCCGTTGATGTCGATCGCCTGGTAGAACGCCTGGCGCACACGTTTGTCTTTGAACGGGTTCTTGCCCTTGACGTTCGAGAACAGCAATTCGTCGCGTTTCTGGTCCATGCCCAGGAAGATGGTGCGCAGCTCGGGGCCTTGCATCACCTTGCTCTTGCCGCTGGCGTTGATGCGCGCCACGTCCTGCAGGGGCACGGGCTCGATCACATCGACCTGGCCCGAGAGCAAAGCGGCCACACGGGTGGAGTCGTTGCCGATGGGCGTGTACTCCACATTGATCACATTGCCTTCAATCTTGCCCCAGTAGTTGCCGTTGCGAACAAAGCTGGTCTTGATGTTGGGCTGGCGCTCGCGCAGGCGGAACGGACCGGTGCCGTTGGCGCGGAACGAGGCGGCGTTTTCGATGCCCTTGCGCCGGTCCACCGGGCGCGTGGCCTGGTTGTCTTCAGACCACTTCTTGTTCATGATGAACAGCAACGAGAGCACGTCAGGCAGGATGGGGAACGGGCCCTTGGTCTCGATCTCCACAACGAAATCGTTGACCTTGCGGATCTCCTTCACGTCGTTGGTGTAGCTCTTCATGTCCGAGCCTTCACCCGAGGCACGGGCAAAGCTGAAGAGCACGTCATCGGCGGTGAACGGTGCACCGTCATGAAATTTCACGCCCTTGCGCAACTCAAACCGCCACACGCTGGGCGAGGTCTGCTTCCAGCTGGTTGCGAGCGCGGGCACCAGGCCCAGGTTGCGGTCCCGGCCCACCAGCGGTTCGTAGACGTTGTTCGTCACGCTGAGCTGCAACGATTCGTTGAGCGAGTGCGGGTCCATCGAAAGGGCGTCACCCTGGTTGCCGATGCGGATGGTCTGTGCCTGGGCTGTGCCCATGGCGAACACGGCGGCCATCACGAGGCCCGTGACCAGCGTCTTGTTGAACTTCATGCATCGCTCCTTGCGTGGTTGGAAAGTGGGGAAGTTGTTGGATGGGCTTTGCCCGGGCTCTCGGCCAGCGGCATGCCGTGTTCGACGAGGCCGGCATGCAACGCGGCGCCCAGGGGCAGCACCTCGTCGTTGAAATCGTAGCGGCTGTTGTGCAGGTAGCAGCCGCCCATGCCGCTCTCCAGGCCTTGCCCCAGACGCAGGTAGGCGCCAGGTTTGGCCTGCAGCATGAACGAAAAATCTTCTGCGCCCATGCTCGGGTCCATGTTGCGGTCCACGTGGTCGTGGCCCAGCAGCTTCTGCGCCACGTCGGCCGCAAAGCGCGCCTCTGCAGCACTGTTGATGGTGGCCGGGTAGATGCGTTCGTATTTCACATGCGCCGCGGCACCCAGGCCCAGGGCCACGCCAGAGCACACCTCCTGCAGGCGCTGCTCGATCATGTTCTGCACTTCGGCGTTGAAGGTGCGCACCGTGCCCACCAAGGTGGCCTTGCCCGGCATCACGCTGAAGGCACCCATGTCACCGGCCTGCATGGCACAGATGCTGATGACTGCGCTATCGATGGCTCGCACATTGCGCGAGACGATGCTCTGCACCGCGGTGATGAGGTGGGCCGACACCAGCACCGGGTCCACCGTCTGATAGGGGTGTGCGCCGTGACCGCCTTTGCCGGTGATCTCGATGGTGATGCGGTCGGCAGACGCCATCATCGGCCCCGGGTTCACTCCCACGGTACCGGGCTTCATCTGCGGCCAGTTGTGCATGCCGTAGACCGATTGCACCGGGAAGCGGTCGAACAGTCCGTCTTCGATCATGGCCTTGGCGCCGGCAAACCCTTCTTCCCCGGGCTGGAAGATCAAGACCGCCGTACCGTCGAACTGGCGCGTTTCGGCGAGGTAGCGCGCGGCACCCACCAGCATGGTGGTGTGCCCATCGTGCCCGCAGCCGTGCATCATCCCGGGCCGGGTGGACTTCCACGCGAAGTCGTTGTGCTCGGTCATGGGCAAAGCGTCCATGTCGGCGCGCAAGCCGATCATGCGGCCGCTCTCGCGGCGCTGGCCGTGGATGACCGCCACCACACCGGTCTTGCCAATGCCGGTGTGGATCTCGTCCACACCACACACCTTGAGCGACTCCACCACGCGCCGTGCGGTGTAGTGCTCCTCAAAGCCGATTTCGGGGTGCGCGTGCAGGTCGCGCCGCAGCGCGGTGAGCTCGGGGTGAAAGGCCGCGATGTGTGCAAACGCACGACCATGGGCCTTGATGCGGGAGGTCAACATGTCGGGTCGGAGTTCAGTGGCCGCCGGGCTTTTCAACGCGCAAGCGGGGGTCGACCGCAAAGTACAGCAGGTCAACGATCAGGTTGATCACCACAAAGATCAGCGCGATCAGACACAGATAGGCGGCCATCACCGGGATGTCCGCAAACGTGACCGCCTGGATGAACAGCAAGCCCATGCCGGGCCACTGGAACACGGTCTCGGTGATGATGGCAAATGCGATCAGGCCACCGAGCTGCAGGCCCGTGATGGTCATCACCGGCACCAGCGTGTTTTTCAGCGCGTGGCCGAAGTGCACGGCACGGTCGGTGAGGCCCCGGGCACGCGCGAACTTGATGTAGTCGGTGCGCAGCACCTCCAGCATTTCAGCGCGCACCAGCCGCATGATCAGCGTGAGCTGGAAGATGGCCAGCGTCACGGCCGGCAAGGTGATGTGCAGCCAGCCTTTGGCGGTGAGCAAGCCGGTGGACCACCAACCCAACTGGACCACGTCGCCCCGACCAAAGCTGGGGAACCAGCCCAGATTCACCGCGAACACCAGGATCAGCAAGATGCCGATGAGAAAGGTGGGCAGCGACACGCCGAGCAGCGACACCGTCATGAACAGCTGACTCAGGAAAGTGCCCCGCTTGAGCGCGGCGTACACCCCCATCGGAAT
>NZ_JALHLX010000125.1 GCF_022844385.1 Hydrogenophaga sp.
GGTGGCGAATACGCGTGGCGCGCCCGCGGCGAAGAGCACATGTGGACACCCGACGCCATCGCCAAGCTGCAGCACAGCACGCGCGCCAACAACTGGAACACCTACAAGGAATACGCGCAGCTCATCAACGACCAGAGCCGCCGCCACATGACCTTGCGCGGCCTGTTCGAGTTCAAGATCGATCCCGCCAAGGCGATCCCGATCGACGAAGTGGAATCGGCGAAAGAAATCGTCAAGCGTTTCGCCACCGGCGCCATGTCGCTCGGCTCCATCTCCACCGAGGCGCACGCCACGCTCGCCGTGGCCATGAACCGCATCGGCGGCAAGAGCAACACGGGCGAGGGTGGAGAAGACGCGCTGCGTTACCGCAACGAGCTCAAGGGGATCCCGATCAAGCAAGGCGACACCATGTCCGACCTGCTGGGCAAGGACGTGTTTGAAGTCGACTACGTGCTGCAGGCGGGCGACTCCATGCGCTCCAAAATCAAGCAGGTGGCCTCGGGCCGCTTCGGTGTCACCGCCGAATACCTCAACAGCGCCGACCAGATCCAGATCAAGATGGCGCAGGGTGCCAAGCCTGGCGAAGGCGGACAGCTGCCCGGTGGCAAGGTCAGCGACTACATCGGCAAGCTGCGCCACAGCGTGCCGGGCGTGGGTCTCATCAGCCCGCCGCCGCACCACGACATCTATTCCATTGAAGACCTGGCCCAGCTGATTCACGACCTGAAGAACGTAGCGCCGCATTCCAGCATCAGCGTCAAGCTGGTCTCTGAGATCGGCGTGGGCACCATCGCCGCCGGTGTGGCCAAGTGCAAGGCCGACCACGTGGTGATCGCCGGTCACGACGGCGGCACGGGCGCCTCGCCCTGGTCGTCCATCAAACACGCCGGCAGCCCGTGGGAAATCGGGCTGGCCGAAACGCAGCAGACGCTGGTGCTCAACCGCCTGCGCAGCCGCATCCGCGTGCAGGCCGATGGCCAGATGAAGACCGGCCGCGACGTCGCCATCGGCGCGCTGCTGGGTGCCGATGAATTCGGCTTCGCCACCGCACCGCTGGTGGTCGAGGGCTGCATCATGATGCGCAAGTGCCACCTGAACACCTGCCCGGTGGGTGTGGCCACGCAAGACCCGGCGCTGCGCAAGAAATTCAGCGGCAAGCCCGAGCACGTGGTGAACTACTTCTTCTTCATCGCCGAAGAAGTGCGCCAGATCATGGCGCAGCTGGGCATCCGCAAGTTCGACGACCTGATTGGCCGCGCCGACCTGCTCGACATGAAGCAGGGCATCGAGCACTGGAAAGCACGCGGTCTGGACTTCAGCCGCCTGCTGGCCCTGCCCAACGTGCCGGCTGACGTGCCGCGCCTGCACACGCAGGAACAGGAACACGGCCTGGACAAGGCGCTGGACAACATCCTGATCGCCAAGTCGCGCGGCGCCATCGACAAGGGCGAGCGTGTGCAGTTCATCGAGGTGGCTCGCAACGTGAACCGCTCGGTGGGCGCCATGCTCTCCGGCGCTGTGACCAAGGTGCACCCCGAAGGTCTGCCAGACGACACCATCCGCATCCAGCTCGAAGGCACGGGCGGCCAGTCGTTCGGCGCCTTCCTGGCCAAGGGCATCACGCTGTACCTGATCGGCGACGCCAACGACTACACCGGCAAAGGCCTCTCGGGCGGCCGTGTGGTGGTGCGCCCCAGCATCGACTTCCGCGGCGAAGCCGCACGCAACATCATCGTGGGCAACACCGTGATGTACGGCGCCACCACCGGTGAGGCGTTCTTCAGCGGCGTTGCCGGCGAACGCTTCGCGGTGCGCCTCTCGGGCGCCACCGCGGTGGTGGAAGGCACGGGCGACCACGGTTGTGAGTACATGACCGGCGGCACCGTGGTGGTGCTGGGCAAGACGGGGCGCAACTTCGCCGCCGGCATGAGCGGTGGCGTGGCCTATGTTTACGACGAAGACGGCCAGTTCGCCAAGCGCTGCAACACCGCCATGGTGAGCATGGAGAAAGTGCTGCCCGCAGCCGAGCAGGAAGCCACCATGGACAAGGCCATCTGGCACCGCGGCCTGAGCGACGAAGCGCAACTGAAGAAGCTGCTCGAAGAGCACAACCGCTGGACCGGCAGCAAGCGCGCGCGCGAACTGCTGGACACCTGGGCGCAGGCGCGGGACAAGTTCGTGAAGGTGTTCCCGAACGAGTACAAGCGCGCGCTGGGTGAAATCCACGCCCGCAAGAACGCGGTTGAAGTGACCACCAAGGCCCAGGCCACGGCGAAAAAAGCCACCGTCGCCGCCAAATAAGCCAACGCAATCGAAGGACACGCATCATGGGAAAAGTCACCGGCTTCATGGAATACGAGCGCCTGGAAGAGGGCTACAAGCCCGTCCCCGAGCGCCTGAAGCACTACAAGGAATTCGTCGTTGCGCTGGATGACCAGCAGTCCAAGGTGCAGGCTGCGCGCTGCATGGACTGCGGCACGCCGTTCTGCAACAGCGGCTGCCCGGTCAACAACATCATTCCGGACTTCAACGACCTGGTGTACCAGGGCGACTGGAAGAATGCGATCACGGTGCTGCACAGCACCAACAACTTCCCCGAGTTCACCGGCCGCATCTGCCCCGCACCCTGCGAGGCCGCCTGCACGCTCAACGTGAACGACGATCCCGTGGGCATCAAGTCGATCGAGCACGCCATCATCGACCGCGCCTGGGCCGAGGGCTGGGTGCAGCCGCAGCTGCCGCGCCACAAGACCGGCAAAAAAGTCGCCGTGGTCGGCTCCGGCCCGGCCGGCATGGCCGCGGCCCAGCAGCTCGCGCGCGCTGGCCACGACGTGACCCTGTTCGAGAAAAACGACCGTGTCGGCGGCCTGCTGCGCTACGGCATTCCCGACTTCAAGATGGAGAAGACCCACATCGACCGCCGCGTGGCGCAGATGGAGGCCGAAGGCGTGGTGTTCCGCACCGGCGTCATGGTGGGCACGCTTCCCAAGGACACCAAGGTCACCAACTGGGCGCAGGAGACGATCACGCCCGAGCAGCTGCAGAAGGACTTCGACGCCGTGCTGCTCACCGGCGGCTCCGAACAAAGCCGCGACCTGCCGGTGCCGGGCCGCGACCTCGATGGCGTTCATTTCGCCATGGAATTCCTGCCGCAGCAAAACAAGGTCAACGCAGGCGACAAGTTCAAGGGCCAGTTGCGCGCCGACGGCAAACACGTGATCGTGATCGGCGGTGGCGACACCGGCAGCGACTGCGTGGGCACCAGCACGCGCCACGGCGCCGTGAGCGTGACCCAGTTCGAAGTGATGCCGCAGCCGCCCGAGCAGGAAGACAAACCGCTGGTGTGGCCTTACTGGCCGCTCAAGCTGCGCACCAGTTCCAGCCACGACGAGAGCGCCGAGAAAGGCATTCTCCAGCGCGAGTTCGCCATTTCCACCAAGGCCTTCAAGGGCGAAAAAGGCAAGGTCACCGGCCTGACCACCGTGCACGTCGAAATGAAGGACGGCAAGCTCGTCGAGATCCCCGGTACTGAAAAAGAGTACAAGGCCGACCTGGTGCTGCTCGCCATGGGCTTTGTGAACCCGGTCGCCAGTATCCTGGACGGCTTTGGCGTGGACAAGGACGCCCGCGGCAACGCCAAGGCCACCACCGAATTCACCGGTGGTTACGCCACCAACGTGCCCAAGGTGTTCGCGGCCGGCGACATGCGCCGTGGCCAGAGCCTGGTGGTGTGGGCGATCCGTGAAGGCCGCCAGGCCGCGCGCTCGGTCGACGAATTCCTCATGGGCTTCTCCGATCTGCCGCGCTGATCCACGCGCGGCCCCACCTGACTCGGGTTTACCCCGAATCCCGTATCATCCAAAACCCGGGCATCGATTGCCCGGTTTTTGTTTGATGCCCATCGAAAACGAACCCCCTCTCGTCGAACTGCGCAACCTCACCTTCGGGTACGGGGAGCGCGCCATCCTCGACAACATCACGCTGACCGTGCCTCGGGGCAAGGTCACGGCGCTCATGGGCGCGTCCGGTGGTGGCAAGACCACGGTGTTGCGGCTGATCGGCGGGCAGCTCCGGGCGCAGAAGGGTCAGACCCTGTTCGACGGGCAAGACATCACCGTGATGCGGGCCGAGGCCCTGTACGCCGCGCGCCGGCGCATGGGCATGCTGTTCCAGTTCGGCGCCTTGTTCACCGACATGAGCGTGTTCGACAACGTCGCCTTTCCGCTGCAGGAACACACCAGCCTTCCGAAGGAACTGGTGCGCGACATCGTGCTGATGAAACTGAACGCCGTGGGCTTGCGCGGTGCGCGCGACCTGATGCCGAGTGAACTCTCGGGCGGCATGGCGCGGCGCGTGGCCCTGGCCCGGGCGATCGCGCTCGACCCTGAACTCGTCATGTACGACGAACCCTTCGCCGGCCTGGATCCGATCTCGCTGGGCACCGCCGCGCGCCTGATTCGCCAGCTCAACAACGCCATGGGGTTGACGAGCATCGTGGTTTCGCACGATCTGAACGAAACCTTCCACATTGCCGACCAGGTCATCGTGCTGGCCAACGGCAAGATCGCAGCCCAGGGCACGCCCGAGGAAGTGCGCCACAGCGAAGACCCACTGGTCAAACAGTTCGTCAACGCCTTGCCCGACGGCCCGGTGCGCTTTCACCATCCCGGGCCCAGCCTCGAAGACGACTTCGGCAACGGCCACAAGGAGCCCGCATGACCGTGGCGTGGATCGCCCGACTGGGCTTTGCGGTAAGAACCCAGATCATCGACATCGGTATCGCCACGCGCCTGTTCGTGCGCCTGCTGTGGCTGCTGGGCGCCGCCTTGCGCCGCCCGGTGCTGCTGCGCGACCAGATCCACTTCCTGGGCAACCACTCGCTCGCCCTCATTGGCGTCTCCGGCCTGTTCGTCGGTTTCGTGCTTGGTCTGCAGGGCTACTACACGCTGCGCATTTACGGCGCCACCGAAGCGCTGGGCCTGCTGGTCACACTGTCGCTGGTGCGCGAACTCGGACCTGTGATCACGGCGCTGCTCTTTGCCGGACGCGCCGGTACCTCGCTCACCGCCGAGATCGGCCTCATGAAAGCCGGCGAACAGCTCAGCGCCATGGAAATGATGGCGGTGGACCCCGTGCGCCGCGTGCTGGCCCCGCGCTTCTGGGCTGGTGTGATCGTCATGCCTTTGCTGGCCGGCATCTTCAGCGCCGTCGGTGTCATCGGCGGCTGGGTGGTGGGTGTGCTCATGCTGGGCCTGGACGGTGGCGCCTTCTGGAGCCAGATGCAGGGCGGCGTGGACGTCTGGGCCGACGTGGGCAACGGCGTCATCAAGAGCGTGGTGTTCGGCTTTGCCGTGACCTTCGTGGCCTTGCTCCAGGGCTTCAGCGCCCACCCCACGCCCGAAGGCGTGTCGCGCGCCACCACCCGCACCGTGGTGGTGGCCTCGCTGGCCGTGCTGGCGCTCGATTTCATCCTCACCGCCACGATGTTCAGCATCTGAGCGTCATCCGGAGACCAACATGCAAACTTCCAAAAACGACATCTGGGTCGGCCTGTTCGTGCTGATCGGCGCCGCGGCCATCCTGTTCCTGGCCCTGCAGTCGGCCAACCTGCTCAGCCTGAACTTCGAGAAAACCTACCAGGTGGTCGGCCGATTCGACAACGCCGGCGGCGTCAAACCCAAGGCCGCGGTGCGCAGCGCTGGTGTGGTGGTCGGGCGGGTGGAGTCCATCACCTTTGACGACACCACCTTCCAGGCCAACATCACGCTGGCGCTGGAGTCGCGCTACGCCTTTCCCAAGGACAGCTCGCTCAAGATCCTCACCAATGGGCTGCTGGGCGAGCAATACATCGGCATCGAGCCTGGTGGCGACACCGAGAACATCGCCGCAGGTTCCGTGATCACGCAGACGCAGTCGGCGGTGATCCTGGAGAACCTGATCAGCCAGTTCCTGTTCAACAGTGCGGCCAACAGCGGCAGCGCCAAGCCCGCCGAGTAACTCCAGCAGGGCCTTTGGCGGCGCGTCCGGAAAAGAGGCCGCAACCTGACAAGAATGCAGGCTGCTTCAACAACAACGTTTCGGGCATTGCGCCCAGGGGGTTCCAGGAATGAAAAACAAGCTCACCGCGACGAGCCGGTCGGCGGCACTGCTGGCCAGTGGCCTGGCACTGGCCGTGCTCACCGGTTGCGCCACCGGCCCCGACGCCAACCCGCGCGATCCGCTGGAGCCGTTCAACCGCGGCGTCTACCGCTTCAACGACGCGGTGGACACGGCGGTGCTCAAGCCGGTGGCCACGGTCTACCAGGACGTCACGCCCAGCCCGGTGCAGACCGGTGTAAACAATTTTTTCAGCAACCTCGGTGACCTGTGGTCGGCGGCCAATGCGGGTCTGCAGCTGCGCCCGCGCGAAGCCACGGAGAACCTCATGCGCTTCAGCGTGAATACCGTCTTCGGTCTGGCTGGCGTATTGGACATCGCTTCCGAGATGGGCATCCCGCGCACCCGCATCGACTTCGGCCAGACCCTGGGCCGCTGGGGCGCACCGTCGGGCGCCTATCTGGTGCTGCCCATCTTCGGTCCTTCTTCGGTTCGTGACGGCACCGGCCTGGTGGTCGACATGAGCGTGGACCCGGTCTCGGGCATGAACGACGTGTCGGCGCGCAACTCGCTCACCGCCTTGCGCGTGGTCGACACCCGCGCCGGCCTGTTGCGTGCCAGCTCGCTGCTGGAAGAAGCCGCGCTCGACAAATACAGCTTCACACGCGATCTGTACCTCAACCGCCGCCAAAGTCAGATCGACGACATGATCGACAAGGGCATCGGTCTGGGTGATGGGGATTGAGGCGCTGATACGTATCGCAACGAATGCAGTGGAACTGCTTCATATTTCTGCCGCTCTGATGATTTAGGCTGCGCTGTCTGCAGTCGGGCCATTGGCCTCCAAAGGAAAACAACCATGATGAAACGCCGCTCCTGGCTCTCCGCCCTCGTGATCACCGCCGCCGGTGTGATGTCCTTGCCTGCCCTGGCGCAGGATGAGGCACCCGATGCCCTGGTCAAGCGCATTTCCAGCGACGTGCTGGCTTCCGTGAAGGCCGATCCCGCCATCCAGGCCGGCGATGTGAACCGCATCGTGGCGCTGGTGGACGCGAAAATCCTGCCCAGTGTCAACTTCACCCGCATGACGTCTTCGGCCGTGGGTCGCTTCTGGCGCCAAGCCACACCCGAGCAGCAAAAGCAGCTGCAGGACGAGTTCAAGATCCTGCTGGTGCGCACCTACTCAGGCGCGCTCGGCGAGGTGAAAGACCAGACCGTGACCTTCAAGCCCATGCGTTCCAAGCCCGAAGACACCGAGGTGGTGGTGCGCTCCGAGGTGCGGGGCAAAGGCGAGCCCATCCAGCTCGACTACCGCATGGAAAAAACGGCCAATGGCTGGAAGATTTACGACATCAATGTGCTCGGCGTCTGGCTGGTGGAAACCTACCGCACCCAGTTTGCCCAGGAAATCAACGCCAAGGGCATCGACGGCCTGATCGCGTCGCTGGTCCAGCGCAACAAGTCCAACGTCGCCAAGACCAGCTGATCCGTGACGACCGCTTTGTCCATGGCCGCTGCCCCGGAGGCCCTTTCGGCGGCTCTGCCTGCACAGGTCACGCTGGCCGACGCCGGCAAGACCTTGGTGGAGCTGACGCAGGCGCTCGGGCAGCAAGCCGGTCCTGTGGTGCTGCTGGATGCGGCCTCGCTGCGTGTGTTTGACTCATCGGCCGTGGCGGTGTTGCTGGAGCTGCGCCGCCAACTCCGTGCGCAGGGCAAGACCCTGCAGGTGAGCAACTGGCCGCGCCGGCTCGAAAGCCTCATGGGCCTGTACGGTGTGAGCGAGCTGCTCGCGCCCTGAGCGTTTCCAGCAGGCCGCTGGCGCGGGGTCTGGCCCCGCGCCCCGTGCGGACACCAGCCCGGGCCTAAAATACGCGGTTATCCAACCGCCGCCCGATACCCTGTGCGCGGCCCATGACCCCCGTGGTTTTCTCGCGCATGCCCGCCGTTTCCTTCCAAGACGTCTCCAAAAGCTACCCGTCCTCGCGCGGTGCCGTGCGGGCCCTGCAGGCGGTCTCGTTCGACATTGAAGCCGGCGAATTTTTCGGCCTGCTCGGGCCCAACGGTGCCGGCAAGACCACGCTGATCAGCATCCTGGCCGGTCTGGCCCGTGCCACAACAGGCCGGGTGCTGGTGCACGGCAGCGATGTGCAGGCCGACTACCAGTCCGCGCGCCGCCAGCTTGGCGTGGTGCCGCAGGAGCTGGTGTTCGACCCCTTTTTCAACGTGCGCGAGGCGCTGCGCATCCAGTCCGGCTATTTCGGCATCCAGCGCAACGACGCCTGGATCGACGAGCTGCTTGAAGGCCTGGGCCTCACCGACAAGGCCAACGCCAACATGCGCCAGCTCTCCGGCGGCATGAAGCGCCGGGTGCTGATCGCACAGGCGCTGGTGCACAAGCCACCGGTGATCGTGCTCGACGAACCCACCGCCGGTGTTGACGTGGAGCTGCGCCAGACCTTGTGGCAGTTCATCTCCGATCTGAACAAGCGCCTGGGCAGCACCGTGCTGCTGACCACGCACTACCTCGAAGAAGCCGAGGCGCTGTGCGGGCGCATCGCCATGCTCAAGCAAGGCAGGGTGGTGGCCCTCGAATCCACCTCGGCGCTGTTGTCGCGCGCCGCGTCCAACGTGTTGCGCTTCAAGACCGACGCCCTGCTGCCGACCGACCTGGCCGTGCAGGCCCGCATCACCGGCCGTGTGGTGCAGCTGCCGGCCAACGACGCGCTGGCAGTGGAGCGCATCCTGGCGCGGCTGCGCGAGGCGGGTGTGGTGCCCGAAGACATCGAGATCCGCAAGGCCGATCTGGAAGACGTGTTTCTCGATCTCACCAGTGCACAGCCTCGGGCGACGAGCCCTGTTGAGATGCCAGCATGACCGGGTGGCAGACGCTGTTCTACAAGGAAGTCCTGCGCTTCTGGAAGGTCGGCTTCCAGACCGTGGCGGCGCCGGTCATCACTGCCATCCTGTATTTGATGATCTTCGGCCACGTCCTCGAGGGCCGGGTTCAGGTTTACGACTCGGTGAGCTACACCGCCTTCCTGCTGCCCGGTCTGGTCATGATGAGCGTCTTGCAGAACGCGTTCGCCAACAGCTCGTCGTCACTGGTGCAAAGCAAGATCATGGGCAACCTCGTGTTCCTGCTGCTCACGCCGCTGTCGCACCGCGCCTGGTTCGTGGCCTACGTGGGTTCGTCCATCGTGCGCGGCCTGGCCGTGGGCGCTGGCGTGATGGTGGTCACCTGGTGGTTCGCGCAGCCCTCGCTGATGGCGCCGCTGTGGATCCTGGCGTTTGGTTTCATGGGTGCGGCCCTGCTCGGCGCGTTGGGGTTGATCGCCGGCCTGTGGGCCGAGAAGTTCGACCAGATGGCAGCGTTCCAGAACTTCATCATCGTGCCCATGACCTTCCTCTCGGGCGTGTTCTACTCGATCCACTCCCTGCCGGAGTTCTGGCAGAAGGTGAGCCACCTCAACCCGTTTTTCTACATGATCGACGGCTTCCGCTATGGCTTCTTCGGCAAGAGCGATGTGTCGCCCTGGATCAGTCTGGTGCTGGTGGGTGGGGCTCTCGCCATCGTGAGCGCGATCGCGCTGCACCTGCTCAAGACCGGCTACAAAATTCGCCACTGACATGACCGCTGAACAACTGCAATCGCTCATCGCCGCCGGCCTGCCGTGCGAGCACCTCGAAGTCACCGGTGATGGCCGCCACTGGGCTGCCGTGATCGTCTCGCCGGCCTTTGAGGGCCTGCGCCTGATCAAACGCCACCAGGCCGTCTACGGCACGTTGGGCGGGCGCATCCAGACCGACGAGGTGCACGCCTTGTCGATGAAGACCTACACCCCCGCCGAATGGGCGGCCCAACCCTGAACCGCCAGCCAGCCATGGACAAACTCCGAATCACGGGTGGGCGCACGCTGCAAGGCGAAGTCACCATCTCTGGCGCCAAGAACGCCGCCTTGCCCGAGCTGTGCGCTTCGCTGCTAACCGCCGACCCGGTCACGCTGAACAACGTGCCGCGCCTGCGCGACGTGGCCACCATGCGCCAGCTGCTCGACAACATGGGCGTGCAGACGCAGACCCATGGCGAGCGCGGCGGCATCACGCTGCAGGCCGCCGACCCGATCCTGGCCGA
>NZ_JALHLX010000126.1 GCF_022844385.1 Hydrogenophaga sp.
CTGGAAGAGGTGATCAAAGAGCACCCGGTGATGCTCAACCGCGCACCCACGCTGCACCGCCTGGGCATCCAGGCGTTCGAGCCCATCCTGATCGAAGGCAAGGCGATCCAGCTGCACCCGCTGGTGTGCGCTGCTTTCAACGCCGACTTTGACGGTGACCAGATGGCCGTTCACGTGCCGCTGTCGGTGGAAGCGCAGATCGAAGCGCGCACCCTGATGCTGGCCTCGAACAACATCCTGTTCCCGGCCAACGGCGAGCCTTCCATCGTCCCGTCGCAAGACGTGGTGCTGGGCCTGTACTACGCCACCCGCGATCGCATCAACGCCAAGGGCGAGGGCATGATCTTTGCCGATCTGTCCGAGCTGCTGCGCGCACTCGACAACGGCGTGGTGGAAATCACCGCCAAGATCAGCGTGCGCCTGACCCAGCAGACGCTGGACAAGGCCACGGGTGAGTGGACGTCGGCGACCTCGCTGGTGGACACCACCGTGGGCCGTGCGCTGCTGTCCGAAATCCTGCCGCGTGGCCTGCCTTTTGACGTGCTGAACAAGCCGCTCAAGAAGAAGGAAATTTCGCGCTTGATCAACACCTCGTTCCGCAAGTGCGGCTTGAAGGAAACCGTGGTGTTCGCCGACAAGCTGCTGCAAAACGGCTTCCGTCTGGCCACGCGCGCCGGTATCTCGATCGCCGTGGACGACATGCTGGTTCCCAAGGAGAAGCCAGCCATCATCGACCGCGCTGAAAACGAGGTGAAGGAAATCGCCCAGCAGTACGCCTCCGGTCTGGTGACCGCGGGCGAGCGCTACAACAAGGTGGTGGACATCTGGGGCAAGGCCGGTGACGAGATCTCCAAGGTCATGATGGCCCAACTGGCCAAGCAGAAAACCACCGACCGCCACGGCAAGGAAGTGGACCAGGAGTCCTTCAACTCCATCTACATGATGGCCGACTCGGGTGCTCGCGGTTCTGCTGCGCAGATCCGCCAGCTCGCCGGCATGCGCGGCCTGATGGCCAAGCCCGACGGCTCCATCATCGAGACCCCGATCACGGCGAACTTCCGTGAAGGTCTCAACGTGTTGCAGTACTTCATCTCGACCCACGGCGCGCGTAAAGGCCTGGCCGACACGGCGCTGAAAACCGCCAACTCGGGCTACCTCACGCGCCGCCTGGTGGACGTGACGCAGGACTTGGTGGTCAACACCCAGGACTGCGGCACCACCAACGGCACGCTGATGCGCGCCATCGTTGAAGGTGGTGAAGTCATTGAATCGCTGCGCGACCGTATTCTGGGCCGCACCACGGCCGAGGAAGTGGTGCACCCCGAGACGCGCGAACTGCTGGTGCCCGCCGGCGAGATGCTCGACGAGGACATGCTCGACGTGCTGGAAGCCGCTGCGGTGGACGAGGTGAAAGTGCGCACCGCACTGACCTGCGAAACCCGTTTCGGTATCTGCGCCAAGTGCTACGGCCGCGATCTGGGCCGTGGTGGTCTGGTGAACATCGGTGAAGCGGTCGGCGTGATCGCCGCCCAGTCCATCGGTGAGCCTGGCACGCAGCTGACCATGCGCACCTTCCACATCGGTGGTGCAGCGTCGCGTGCGGCGGTGGCCTCCAGCGTGGAAGCCAAGTCCAGCGGCGTGATCGGCTTCAACGCCACCATGCGCTACGTGACCAACACCAAGGGCGAACTGGTGGTGATCTCGCGTTCTGGCGAAATCGTCATTCATGACGAACATGGCCGTGAGCGCGAGCGCCACAAGGTGCCGTACGGTGCCATTCTCTCGATCAAGGCCGATCAGAACATCAAGGCCGGTGCGATCCTGGCCAACTGGGATCCGCTGACCCGCCCGGTCATCACGGAATTCGCCGGTCAGGTGCGTTTCGAGAACGTCGAGGAAGGCCTCACCGTGGCCAAGCAGGTGGACGATGTCACCGGTCTGTCGACCCTGGTGGTGATCGATCCGAAGCGCCGCGGCGTGACCAAGGTGGTGCGTCCGCAGGTCAAGCTGATCGATGCGCAAGGCAACGAAGTGAAGATCCCGGGCACCGACCACTCGGTGACCATCGGCTTCCAGATCGGTTCGCTGATCCAGGTGCGCGATGGCATGGACGTGGGTCCTGGCGAAGTGCTGGCCCGCATCCCGGTTGAAGGTCAGAAGACGCGCGACATCACCGGCGGTCTGCCGCGTGTGGCCGAGCTGTTCGAAGCCCGCAGCCCGAAAGACAAGGGCATGCTGGCCGAGATGACCGGTACCGTGTCGTTCGGCAAGGAGACCAAAGGCAAGGTTCGCCTGCAGATCACCGACCCCGAAGGCAAGGTCTGGGACGACCTCATCCCCAAGGAAAAGAACATCCTGGTGCACGAAGGCCAGGTGGTCAACAAGGGCGAGAGCGTGGTGGACGGCCCGGCCGATCCGCAAGACATCCTGCGCCTGCTGGGCATGGAAGAGCTGGCGCGCTACATCGTCGACGAAGTGCAGGACGTCTACCGCCTGCAGGGCGTGAAGATCAACGACAAGCACATCGAGGTGATCGTTCGCCAGATGTTGCGCCGTGTGGTCGTGGACAGCGTGGGTGATTCGAGCTACATCGCCGGTGAACAAGTCGAGCGTTCGGAGATCCTCAACACCAACGACGCACTGCGTGCCGAAGGCAAGCTGCCCGCGGTGTTCAGCAACATCCTGCTGGGCATCACCAAGGCTTCGCTGTCGACCGACTCGTTCATCTCGGCGGCTTCCTTCCAGGAAACCACCCGGGTGCTCACCGAAGCTGCCATCATGGGCAAGCGCGACGAGCTGCGGGGTCTGAAGGAAAACGTGATCGTGGGTCGTTTGATCCCGGCCGGTACCGGCATGGCCTACCACGAGGCGCGCAAGGTCAAGGAAAAGATGGACGACGAAGAACGCCGTGCCATCGCCGAGGCCGATGCCGTGTCGCTGGCGGCCGACCAGGCCGAGCAGGCTGACGCTTCCAGTACCAACGAATCGGCCGAGTAAATCCGGCCCCAACGGGCGGTTCGCCGCCCGCCCCGAAAACGCCCCCGGTCATCTGGCCAGGGGCGTTTTTCGTTGTGCGCGAGCGATGGCTCACGCGCAAAAATCGCAGTCGAAGGTAGTATCCATACGCCCTGTTGCCACCGGGGTATGAGGGGTGCCGATGCGTGAAAACGGCATCTCGCCAACGGGTCATGAAAGGAGTTTGAGCATGTCTGTGACAGTCTGGGTGTTGCTGGGTGTGGGTCTTGCCGCGTTCTTCTGGGCCGTGGGTGCCTACAACCGCTTGGTGCGCCTGAAGAACGCCATCGCTAACGCGTTCGGTCAGATCGACGTGCAGCTCAAGCGGCGCTACGACCTGATCCCCAACCTGGTGGAGGTGGCGCGCAAGTACCTCGCCCATGAAGCGCAGACGCTGGAAGCCGTGATTGCCGCGCGCAACCAGGCCCGCTCCGCCGAACAGGCCGCCGCTGCCAGCCCGCTCAACGCGGGTGCGCTGGGCGCCCTGGCCGGCGCCGAGCAGATGCTGGGCGGTGCGCTCGGCCGCTTGTTCGCCGTGGCCGAGGCCTACCCCGATCTCAAGGCCGACCAGAACATGCGCGAGCTCAGCGAAGAGCTCTCCAGCACCGAAAACCGCATCGGCTTTGCGCGCCAGGCCTACAACGACAACGTGCTTGAATTCAACGATGCGGCCGCGCAGTTCCCCACGCTGATCGTGGCGCGCCTCTTCAACTTCCTGCCGCAAGCCATGCTGGAGTCCACCACCAGCGAAGCCGAGCGCCAGACCTTGCGCATCGAGATCTGACGGTCAACCCACAGCACTGGCATGCGGTTCTTCGAGTTCCAGCGCGAAGCACGGGGCGAGACCACGCGCCTGTTGCTGGCGTTTGCCCTGACCGTGGTGCTGCTGGTGCTGGCGGTCAATGCCGCGCTGGCACTGGCCTTGTGGCTGAGCTTCGGTATCTGGATGCCGGGCCCGCTCACCTTTCCGCGCCATTTCTTTCAGGTCAACACCGCGGTCACGCTGCTGTTTGTGCTGGGTGGCTGGTGGGTGGAGACGTCTCGCCTGAGCGAGGGCGGCGGGGTGCGCCTGGCCGAGCAACTGGGCGCGCGACCCGCACAGCCGTCGGGCAATTTTGACGAGCAGCGTTTCTGCAACATCGTTGACGAGATGGCCATTTCTTCCAACGTGAAAAGGCCGAAAGCCATGGTGGTCGCGCGCGATCAGGGTATCAATGCGTTTGCGGCCGGTTGGAACGAAGACGACGCGGTGGTGGCCGTCACCCAGGGCGCGCTGGATCACCTCACACGAGAGGAGCTGCAAGGGCTGGTGGCGCACGAATTCAGCCACATCGGCGAAGGCGACACGCGCCTGAACATGCGCTTGGTCGGCATGGTGTTCGGGCTGGAGATGCTCTACCGCATGGGGGAGACCCTGTTCGAGCCGGACACACGGGACCGTCGCATGGTCGCCGCGCTCCTCGGGCTGGCCATCATGGTTGCCGGCTGGCTGGGCTGGGTGGCCGGACATGCCTTGCAGGCGGCGGTGTCCCGCCAGCGCGAGCATCTGGCCGATGCGCGTGCGGTACAGTGGACGCGCAGCCGCGATGGCCTGGGTGGCGTGTTGCGCAAGATCCTGACCCAGCAGAAAGAGGGCGTGGAGACGCGCGCCGTGGGTTCGGTGGTGCAGCACATGCTGCTGGTGGCCAACGAGTCGGGCAAGGTTGCCGGGTGGTTCGATTCACACCCGCCGCTGACCGAGCGCATTCGCCGCATCTATGGCCGCAACCTGGGTCCGCTCCCCCTGCAGCGGGAGACCGAGTCCGAGGCTGCGCCGCCCGCCGCCGCCGCACCCACCACCGACGCGCCGGGCTGGACCCTGGTCTGAAACGCCGTGCCGGCGGGTCGTGCTGGTACCCTCACCGGTCCCACACACCATTGCCCGGAACCTGCTTGACCGCCTCGGCCTCCCCTCCCGCCCCGCGCCCACCCGGCGCGCCCCTCGGCCCCAGCCTGGCCACCCAATTGCGTCAAACGGCACGCTGTGTGCACGCCGTCGAGCAGGGCCAATCGCTCAGCGACGTGCTGCCACAAGTCAGCGCCGAACTGAGACCTGGTGTCCAGGCGCTGACCTTCCATGTGTTGCGCCATCTGGGCACGGCCCGCGCCCTGGTGGCCCAGCTGGTGCAGCGCAAACCCGACGCTGCGGTGCAGGCCCTGCTGTGCAGCGCCCTGAGCCTGATGCTGGAAGACGCCGGGGCGGGCTCGTCCAGCGGCCTGCACTACGCCGCCCACACCGTCGTCAACCAGGCCGTGGACGCCGCGCGGCAGGACCGCGGCACCGCGCGACAGGCAGCCTTCATCAACGCATGCCTGCGCCGCTTTTTGCGCGAACGCCCGGCGCTGATGGCCGAGGCGCTGCGCCAACCGGTGGCGCGCTGGAACCACCCGACGTGGTGGATCGAGCGCCTGCAGCGAGACCACCCCGAGCATTGGCAGGCCATCCTGGCCGCCAACAACCAGCCCGGGCCCATGACGCTGCGCGTCAACCGCCGCCGGGTCGAGCGCACCGCCTACCAACAAGCCTTGCAGGCGATCGGTGTCGCGTCCACTCCGGTGGGCGACGACGGTCTGGTGCTCGACGCGCCGCAGCCGGTGGAGCGCCTGCCCGGTTTTGCGCAAGGTCACTGCTCGGTGCAGGACGCTGCTGCCCAGATGGCTGCGAAGCTGCTGCTCGAAGGTCGTACCTGGACCGTTGCCGACCGCGTGCTCGACGCCTGCGCCGCGCCCGGGGGCAAAACCGCCCATTTGCTGGAATGCGCCGACCTGAACATGTTGGCGCTGGACGTGGACGCCCGCCGATGCGAACGCGTCGATGACACCTTGAAGCGCCTGGGGCTGAGCGCCGAGGTGCGCTGCGCCGATGCCGGCCAGCCCGACGCCTGGTGGGATGGCCAACCCTTCGACGCCATCCTGCTGGACGCACCCTGCACCGCCTCGGGCATCGTGCGCCGCCACCCCGACGTGCGCTGGCTGCGCCGGGCCAGCGATGTTGACCAACTGGTGAAGGTGCAGCGCAACTTGCTCGAAGCGCTCTGGCCACTGCTCAAACCCGGCGGCCGCCTGCTCTACGCCACCTGCTCCGTGTTCCGCGCCGAAGGCGCCGATCAGGTGCAAGCGTTCCTTGAGCGCCACACCGATGCGGTGCATCGGCCCTCTCCAGGCCATTTGCTGCCCGGTTCAGCGGCCCCGGCAGGGGAGTTCAACGACAATCCGTTGGGTGGATATGACGGATTTTTTTACACTCGCATGGACAAGGCCGCGCCTTGATCGACTGCAGCGCCGGATTTGGTGGGCCGGTGGCATGAGCCCTCTGGCGGGCCTGCGCGTGTTGTCCGGGTTCATTGTTTTCTGGGCCCTGCTTTTTGGTGCGCTCGCGCCGGTCCAGGCCCAGAAACCCCAGGTGTTTCAGCTCAACCTGCATCGCACGCCCGAAGCCTTGTACCTCTCGGGGCGCATGGAAATCTTCCCCGATCAGGTGGTGGAAGAAGCGCTGCTCAAGTCGGTCCCGCTGTACTTCGTGTGGCAGGCCGATGTTTACCGCGAACGCTGGTACTGGACCGACCGCCGCGTGGCCAGCGTCACCCGCACCCTGCGCCTGGCCTACCAGCCGCTCACGCGCCGCTGGCGGGTGAGTCTCTCCAACGATGCCGCGGTGAACGCGGGAGGCGCCGGCCTCCAGTACGCTTTGCACCAGAATTACGACTCCCTGGCCGATGCCCTGGCGGGTGTGGCCCGGGTCACGCGCTGGAAAATTGCCGACGCAGCCCGTCTCCCCACCGACCAAGACCACCGGGTCGAGTTCGCTTTCCGGCTCGATCTTTCCCTGCTGCCGCGGCCGTTCCAGATCGGTCTGGGCAACCAGCCGGGATGGACCATTGAGGTGCGCGACCAGATCCTTGTGCCCAACCGGGTCGAGCCCGAGCGTGCGCCCGCGCCCGCTTCCGAACTGGAAGCCGCCGAGGTACCCGCCAGCGCCAGCGCAGGCGCGGAATCACCCGCCCCGGCCCGCTGACACCCCGGCTTGCCTGCGCGGAATGAAGATCGATCCTCCGTGAATTCACCAGACACCACATCCACCCTGCGCAAGCGACCGGGCGCCGTGCGCTGGGCCGTGGGCGCGGGCCTGGTGTTCATGACCGGTGTGGGCATGGTGCTGCTGTTCCTGCTCACGCTGGCCACGCGCAACCGGGCGCTTTACGAACAGAACTTCGGCTGGCTGGTCGCCATCAATGTGGCCGTGGCGGGTTTTCTGCTGCTGGTCATCGTGTGGCTGGGCGTGCGGTTGGCGATGCGATTCAAACGCGGCAAATTCGGCAGCCGCCTGCTCATCAAGCTGGCCGCCATCATTGGCCTGGTGGGTGTGTTGCCCGGCTTGCTGATTTACACCGTGTCCTACCAGTTTGTCTCGCGCTCCATCGAGAGCTGGTTCGACGTGCGCGTGGAGTCCGCCCTGAGCGCCGGCCTCAACCTCGGGCGCACCACGCTGGACACGCTCGCTGCCGACCTCAGCAGCAAGACCCGCGTGGCCGCCGAGGGCCTGGGGCGCACGCCCAACTCATCGGCGGTGCTGGCGCTGGAGCGCCTGCGCGAGCAGCTCGGTGTGACCGACCTCATCCTCTGGAGCGCTTCTGGCCAGGCGCTCGGCAGTTCGGGCATGTCGCGTTTTGAGCTCACGCCCGAGCGGCCCAGTGCCGCGCAGCTGCGCAGCGTTCGTGTCTCGCGCGTGGTGGCGCAGATCGAGGGGCTGGACGAGGGCGGCGACGGCGAGCTCGAAGCGGCGCTGGCCGCCAACCAGGCGCGCATCAAGGTACTGGCGCTGGTGAGTCCTCCCAGCTTCGGCTTCGATGCGGAACCCCGTTTCCTGCAAGTGGTGGCCCCGCTGCCCGCGGCCCTGGTGGCCGACGCACTGGCCGTGCAAGTGGCCAACCGCGAATACCAGGAACGCGCCCTGGCGCGCGAGGGCCTGCGGCGTATGTACATCGGCACGCTCACGCTGGCGCTGTTCCTGGCCGTGTTCGGCGCGGTGCTGCTCGCGGTGCTGCTGGGCAACCAGCTGATCCGCCCGCTGCTGGTGCTGGCCGAGGGCATGCGCGAGGTGGCCACCGGCGACCTCTCGCCCAAAAAGTCGCTCACCTCGCGCGACGAACTCGCCGGTCTCACCCGCACCTTCGCGCTCATGACGCAGGACCTGTCGGACGCGCGCGCCGCCGTGCAGCAAAGCATGGAGCAGGTGGACGCCGCACGCGACAACCTGCAGACCATCCTGGACAACCTCACCGCTGGCGTGGTGGTGCTCGACCAGCAGGGGCGACTGCAAAGCGTCAACCCCGGCGCCGCGCGCATCCTGCGCACGCAGCTCAACGTGCACATGGGCCAGCCTCTGGCCACCGTGCCCGGGCTGGAGACGTTTTCCACGGCGGTGCTTCAGCAGTTCGAACGTTTCCTGTCCGACCAGACGCCGCATGAAGGTGGCTACTGGCAGCAGTCGTTCGAACTGACCGCCAACGGCACCACGCCGTTCGACGAAGGCATCACCTTGATCGCGCGCGGCGCGCTGCTGCCCAACAACGAGCGCCTGCTGGTGTTCGACGACGTGTCCGAAATGGTGTCGGCGCAGCGCGCCAAGGCCTGGGGCGAAGTCGCCCGGCGCCTGGCGCACGAAATCAAGAACCCGCTCACCCCCATTCAGTTGTCGGCCGAGCGCCTGGCCATGAAGCTTGATGGCAAGGTGCAACCCGCCGAGCAAGCCATCCTCAACAAATCGGTGCGCACCATCGTCGACCAGGTTGATGCCATGAAGCGCCTGGTCAACGAGTTCCGCGACTACGCGCGCCTGCCCGCCGCACAGCTGCAGCCGGTCGATCTCAATGCGCTGGCGCGCGACATCCTCTCGCTCTACGACAACGCCGCCGTGCCCGTGCACCTGGAGGCCGCCGACGACCTGCCCCTGGCCCAGGCCGACCCGCAGCAGGTGCGACAGATCCTGCACAACCTGGTGCAGAACGCCCAGGACGCCATGGCCGGCGTGCCCGATGCCCAGGTGCTGCTGCGCACGCGGCGCTCCGACTCCGGCCAGTGGGTGCGCCTGTCGGTCCTGGACCAGGGCCCCGGATTTGCCGAGCACATCCTCAAGCGCGCGTTCGAGCCCTACGTGACCACCAAGGTCAAAGGCACCGGGCTGGGGCTGGCCGTGGTCAAGAAGATCATGGACGAGCACGGCGGCCGCGTGGACCTCGGCAACCGTGTGACCGATGGCAAGGTGATCGGCGCGCAAGTGTCGTTATCATTCGCGGTTGCGAATTGACAACAAGTACCGAGGGAAACACACCGAGCCATGGCAACAATTCTGGTCGTAGACGATGAACTGGGCATCCGGGACTTGCTGTCCGAAATCCTGAACGACGAAGGTCACACGGTTGAACTGGCCGAGAACGCGGCCCAGGCCCGCGCGGTGCGAGCCCAGTTGCGACCCGACCTCGTGCTGCTCGATATCTGGATGCCCGACACCGACGGCGTGACGCTGCTCAAGGAATGGGCCAGCACGGGCTTGTTGTCGATGCCGGTGATCATGATGAGTGGCCACGCCACCATCGACACCGCGGTGGAAGCCACTCGCATTGGCGCCACCGCTTTTCTCGAAAAGCCCATCACCATGGCCAAGCTGCTCAAAGCAGTGGACCAGGGCTTGAACAAGACACCCCCCAAGACCAGCGCCATCGCAGCGCCGGTTCGACTGAACGCCGGCCTGACCATGGACCTCACGGTGGAAGCCGCCATGACGGGCGGCATCGCGCCCGAGCCGGTGGTGGACATGGGACCGCAGTCCTCCCAGTCTTTCAACCTCGAAGGCCCGCTGCGCGAAACCCGCGACGAATTCGAGAAGGCCTACTTCGAATACCACCTCGCCAAAGAGTCCGGCTCCATGACCCGCGTGGCCGAAAAGACCGGCCTGGAGCGCACCCACCTCTACCGCAAGCTCAAGCAACTCGGCGTGGATCTGGCGCGCAGCAAACGCAACGCCCTCTGAGCCCCGTCGCCCGGAAAATCGGGCGTCGTAAGCTGCTACAATCTCGCTTCTCTCAGGCCCGGTAGCTCAGTTGGTAGAGCAGCGGATTGAAAATCCGCGTGTCG
>NZ_JALHLX010000127.1 GCF_022844385.1 Hydrogenophaga sp.
GCCGGCTGGCCGCGCAGGACGAACGACACCCGTTTGTTGACACGATCGATCTCGGGCGTGGCTTCAACCTGAGCGAATGCGTAGCCAAAGGCACCGTAGTAATCGGTGAAGGCCTTCACCGTGCTGGTGACGTCTTCGGAGTTGTAGGCCTCACCGGCGCGCAGGGTGATGAGCGACTTGAATTCCTCTTCCTTGCCGAGGTATTCGCCTTCCAGTGCCACCGAAGACACGACGTAGCGGTTGCCCTCGGTGATGTTGAGGGTGATCGACATGTCCTGCTTGTCGGGCGATATCGCCACTTGCGTGGAGTCGATACGGAATTCGAGGTAGCCGCGGGTCAGGTAGTACGAGCGCAGCGTTTCGATGTCGGCGTTGAGCTTGGCGCGCGAGTAGCGGTCCGACTTGGTGTACCAGCTCAGCCAGCCGCCCGTGTCCAGATCGAACAGGTTGCGCAAGGTCGACTCGGAGAAGGCCTGGTTGCCCACGATCCGGATGTCCTTGATCTTGGCCACATCGCCTTCGACCACGCTGAAATTGAGATTGACCCGGTTGCGCTCGCCCGGCGTGACGGTGGTCACCACCTGCGCTGCGTACATGCTCTTGCTGATGTACTGGCGCTTGAGTTCCTGCTCGGCCCGGTCGGCCAGCGCTTTGTCGAAAGGGCGGCCTTCGGTCAGACCAATGTCGCGCAGTGCCTTGGTGAGCACCTCGTTGTCAAATTCCTTGATGCCGGAGAAGCTCACATCGGCCACCGTGGGGCGCTCTTCCACGATCACCACCAGCACATCACCATTGATTTGCAGGCGAATGTCACTGAACAGGCCGAGGCCGAACAACGACCGAATGGCGGTTGAGCCCTTGTCGTCGCTGTATTGGTCGCCGATGCGAAACGGCAGCGAGGCGAACACGGTGCCGGGCTCGACACGCTGCAGGCCTTCGACACGGATGTCGCGCAAGGTGAAGGGGTCAACGGCCCAAGCGGGCAAAGCGCCGAGCATGGCGGCCGCGAGCGCTGAAAGGGTCAGGCCGCGCAGACCGTTTTTGTTTTTTGTCATGGGAAAAGTGTTCAGCCAGCCAAGCGGGCCACATCATTGAACAAGGCAACGGACATGAGCGCCATGAGGACCACGACACCACCGCGCTGCAGGCGCTCCATCCAGACGTCAGACACGCTGCGACCGGTCACACCCTCCCAAAGATAATACATCAGGTGCCCCCCATCCAAGACCGGCAGCGGCAGCAGGTTCAGCACCCCCAGACTCACGCTGATGAGGGCCAGAAACAGGATGTAAGAGGTGATGCCCAGGCTGGCCGATTTGCCTGCGTAGTCCGCAATCGTGAGCGGCCCGCTGAGGTTCTTGATCGACGCCTCACCGATGACCATGCGCCCCATCATCTTGAGCGTGAGCCAGGACACTTCCCAGGTGCGCACCACGCCCTTGAGCAGGCCGTCCACCGGGCCGTGGCGCACCGTCATCATCTGGGGTGCGGCACCAATGTAGGCCCCCACGCGACCCACCCACGCATCGCCCTGCTTCTCGGGAACAGGCTTCACCGTCAGGGAAACTCGCTGACCATTGCGATCCACCACCCATTCCTGCTCACGGGCTTCACCCGCAGGACCGGTGGAAGCCCGGATGAGCGCGCGCAGCCGCTGACCGTCCGGCACGGCTGCGCCGTCGACGCTGCGCACCGTGTCACCAGCGCGCAGGCCGGCCGCCGCAGCAGCGCCGCCCTCCATCACCTCGCCCACCACGGGTTGGGTCCAGGGGCCGGTGATACCGATCTTTTGAAACAGGGAAGCATCGGCTTCGCGCACATCCAGCCCCGCCAGCGGCAAGACAACCGACCGCGGTGCGCCGCCCTCTTCGTTGCTCACCCGCAGCACCATGTCCTCGTTGGACAGGGCTGCCTGAGTCAGGCGCCAGCGCAGGTCTTCGAACGAGCCCACATCGGCCAAACTATCCTCGTCGGGCCCGGCCTGTGCCACCCATTCACCGCCGCGCAGGCCCGCTGCTTCGGCGAGCGATCCGATGGCCGGGCTGGCCAGCACAGGCTTGGGTTCCTCGACGCCGCTCCAGTTCACCACAGCGTACAGGGCGACAGCCAGCAACAGGTTGGCCGCCGGGCCGGCCGCCACGATGGCCGCACGCGATCGCAGGGGCTGGGTGTTGAAAGCCAGATGGCGCTCGGCCGCATCGACCGGCGCTTCCCGTTCGTCGAGCATGCGAACATACCCGCCCAGCGGCAAGGCGCACAACACAAACTCGGTCGGACTGCCCTTCTTGCGCCAGGTCAGCAGCGGCTTGCCGAAGCCCACCGAAAAGCGCAAGACCTTCACACCGCAAGCGACCGCCACGCGGTAGTGGCCGTATTCGTGCACGGCAATCAGAAGGCCAAGGGCGACCACAAAGGCAACTAGAGTGAGCATGGTGGGCGGGTCGTGAAGAGGTGAAGATCGCCTCAGCGCCTGCGGGCCAGGCGATTCAGCGGGAGAGCCGCTCGACCTGGGTTTGAGCCAGCCGGCGCGCCTGCTGATCAATGGCCAACAAGTCGGACAAGTCGTTGGGATTGGAGGGGATCAGGGCCTGCAAAGTTGCATCGTTGATGGCGTGGATCTGGTCAAACCGAAGCCGCTGGTCAAGAAACGCCGCCACGGCGACCTCGTTCGCCGCATTGAGCACAGCGGTGGTGCCAATCGGCCCCACCAAGGCATCCCAGGCCAGCTGCAGCCCGGGAAAGCGCGAGCCGTCGGGCTTCTCAAACGTCAAGGCACCCAAGGTGCCGAAGTCCAGCGGGGCGGCGCCGGACGCAATGCGCTCGGGCCAGGCCAGTCCATAGGCGATCGGCACGCGCATGTCGGGCGTGCCCAGCTGGGCCACCACCGAACCGTCGGTGTACTGCACCATCGAATGGATCACGCTCTGCGGGTGGATCACCACCTCGATCTGCGCTGGTGGCAAGCCAAAGAGGTAACACGCTTCGATGACTTCGAGTGCCTTGTTCATCATGGTGGCCGAGTCCACCGAAATCTTGCGCCCCATGACCCAGTTGGGGTGCGCGCAGGCTTCATTGGGGGTGACCTGGGCCAGCGTTTGGGGATCGCGCGTGCGAAACGGTCCGCCCGAGGCGGTCAACACGATCTTCTCCACACGGCGCGACCACGAGGCCTGGTCTTCGGGCAAGGACTGGAACACAGCGGAATGTTCGCTGTCGATGGGCAGAAGCGTGGCACCGCCATCGCGCACCGCCTGCATGAACAAAGCGCCACCGACCACCAGGGCTTCCTTGTTGGCCAGCAAGAGCTTTTTGCCCGCCTGTGCCGCCGCCAGGCTGGGCGCAAGACCGGCGGCACCCACGATGGCGGCCATGACAACATCCACCTCGGGATCGGTGCACACGTCACACAGGGCCTGTTCGCCCGAGAGCACCTGCACCGCGAGGCCCAACTCGCGCGCGCGCTCGGCCAGCTGCTTCGCAGACGCGGGACTCACCATCACGGCGTAGCGAGGGGAAAACTGCTGGCACTGCGCCAGCATCAAATCGACCTGCGTGGACGCTGTCAGGGCGAACACGCGGTATCGGTCGGTGTGGCGCGCCAGCACATCCAGCGTGCTTTTGCCTATGGACCCGGTGGAGCCGAGGATGGTGATGGACTGCGTGGAGGTCATGAGATTCATAACGTGGTGAGCATCATGGCCAAGGGCAGCACCGGCAGCAGCGCATCGACACGGTCGAGCACTCCGCCGTGGCCCGGCAGCAGGCCGCTGGAGTCCTTGACACCCGCGCTGCGTTTGACCAAAGACTCGACAAGGTCACCGACGACGCTCATGGACACCAGAAAAGCCAATGACAACACTGCCAGGAGAGGGCCGAAGGACCAGAGGCGTGCATAGAGACTGCTGGCGTCTGCGATGCCCTGGGCGTCTGCCCAGAGCCAAGCAGCTGCCATCGCGAACACCCCGATGAAACCGCTGACGGCGCCTTCCCAGGTCTTGCCCGGGCTGATCGTCGGAGCCAGCTTGCGCCGCCCCAACGCCTTGCCGCCGAAGTAGGCGGCGATGTCAGCCATCCAGACCAGCAGCAGCACCGACAACAGAAAACCCAGACCTGTGAGCCGGGCCTGGACCATGGCCACCCATGCGCATCCAATCAGGACCAGGCCGAGCCAGAGCCGCAAACCCTTGGGCCACGCACCCCACCCGGAGACACCGCGCGCAAGCATGGCCGCCGCCAGCACGACCCACAGCACCCCCACGCCGATCCAGACGCTGCGCCATGATTGATCAAGTCCGCCCGACAGCCAGACGGCCACCATGACCAGTCCCAGTCCCAGGCCCAGGAGCAACGCCGGGCGCGAGCCGACGCCATTGAGACGGGCCCACTCCCAGCCCGCGGCCACGATCAGCAGCAAGGTGAGCGCGGCAAACGGTTCGATGGCGGGATAAAACAGGGCTGGCAACAAGACCGCCAGCAGCAGCAAGGCGGTGATGACACGCTGCCTAAGCATGTCGTTCGCCGCCCACGGCCAGCAGCGGTTCTGCCTGGCCGACTTGCTCGGCGGTTTGCCCAAAACGGCGTTCGCGGTTGGCGTACTCCTGCAGCGCGCGGTCCAGGTCAGCGGGACCAAAATCCGGCCACAGGCACTCGGTGAATACCAGTTCGGTGTACGCGGTTTGCCACAGCAGGAAATTGCTGATGCGCAGCTCGCCGCCGGTGCGGATCAACAGGTCCGGGTCTGGTACGTGGGCCAGCGCCATCTGACCGTTCAGGCTTTCTTCGGTGATCTCGAGACCTTGGGCCACCAGGCGACGCGCAGCCTGTGCCATGTCCCAACGGCCGCCGTAGTTGAAGCAGACGTTGAGCACCAGCTTGTGGTTGTGGGCGGTGTCGTTCTCGGCGGCCACCAGACCCTGAACCACGCGCTTGGAGAGCCCGTGACGATCGCCGGGAAAGTGCAGGCGGACGCCGTTGCCCTCCAGTGAAGGGACTTCTCGAGACAACGCGAGCACCAGCAGATCCATGAGGCTGGAAACCTCCTCGACCGGCCGGTTCCAGTTCTCCGAGGAGAACGCGAACACAGTCAACACCGGTATTTCGCGCTCGAGGCAGGCCTTGACGACGCGCCGCAAGGCTTCAACGCCCTGCTTGTGACCCGCTACCCGCGGCAGCCAGCGCTTTTGCGCCCAACGGCCATTGCCGTCCATCACGATGGCGACGTGGCGAGGCAACGATTCTGGAAGTGCGTCCTGGGTGGGCATGGGTGGTGACATGGGTGGCAGAACGTAGCGCGCGGCTGTCATCGGCGGTCAGACCGCCATGATGTCCTGTTCCTTGCCGGCAACAAGGCGGTCCACCTCGTTGATGACCCGGTCGGTGAGCTTCTGGATGTCTTCCTGTGACCGGCGGTCATCGTCTTCAGATGCCAGCTTTTCCTTCACCAGCTTCTTCACCTGTTCGTTGGCGTCGCGCCGCAGGTTGCGGATGGCGATCTTGGCGGCTTCGCCATCACCGCGCACGACCTTGGTGAGTTCCTTGCGGCGCTCCTCGGTCATGGGCGGCATGGGCACGCGGATCAGATCACCCTGACTTGACGGGTTCAGGCCGAGGTCGGACTCGCGGATGGCCTTCTCGATCTTGGCGCCCATGCCTTTTTCCCAGGGCGCCACACCGATGGTGCGCGAATCGAGCAAGGTGAGGTTGGCCACCTGCGACAGCGGCAACATGGCGCCGTAGTAGTCCACGTGCACGGTATCGAGCAGGGCCGGGTTGGGGCGGCCGGTGCGGATTTTGGTCAGCCCGTTCTTGAACGCTTCCACCGATTGCATCATCTTGTGCTCGGCGGTTTTGCGAATGTCATCAACGCTCATGAAAACTCCTCATTTCTGCAAGGGGTGCGCGCCATCGCGCGTCACACATGAACCAGCGTGCCTTCGTCCTTGCCCATCACCACGTCGCGCAGCGCACCGGGCTTGAAGATCGAAAACACCTTGACCGGCAGTTTCTGGTCACGGCACAGGGCAAATGCCGTGGCGTCCATCACCTGCAGGTTCTTTTGCATCGCTTCATCAAACGTGATCGATGCGTAGCGGGTGGCGGTGGGGTCCTTGTTCGGGTCGGCGCTGTACACGCCGTCCACCTTGGTGGCCTTGAGCACGATCTCGGCACCGATCTCTGCGCCGCGCAATGCGGCAGCCGTGTCGGTGGTGAAGAAGGGGTTGCCGGTACCAGCGGCGAATACCACCACCTTGCCCTCTTCGAGGTACTGCAAGGCCTTGGGGCGCACATAAGGCTCGACCACCTGCTCGATGGCAATGGCCGACATCACACGCGCCACCAGACCGGCCTTGTCCATGGTGTCGGCCAGCGCCAGCGAGTTCATCACCGTGGCCAGCATGCCCATGTAGTCAGCCGTGGCGCGGTCCATGCCCACCGATCCGCCCGCCACACCGCGAAAGATGTTGCCGCCACCGATGACGATGGCCACCTGCACACCCAGGCGCGTGACCTCTGCGATCTCCTCCACCATGCGCACGATGGTGGCCCGGTTGATGCCGAAGGCGTCGTCACCCATGAGGGCTTCACCCGACAACTTCAGCAGGATCCGTTTGTAGGCAGGCATGTGGCAACTTTCAGGAAACGAAAACACAAAATACAGCCGGCAAGTGTACCGAGGAGCGCGGGCTCCCCGGTGCCGGTTACACACAAGACAACGGGCCTTGCGGCCCGTTGTCTTGTTCAGGGCAGCAACGGCTGCCGACAGCGGGCGCTCAGGCGCCTTTGGCCGCGGCCACCTGGGCGGCGACTTCAGCGGCGAAGTCGTCCACCTTTTTCTCGATCCCCTCGCCCACCACGTACAAGGTGAAACCCTTGACGGTGGTGCTGACAGCCTTGAGCATGGCTTCGACGGTCTGCTTGTCGTTCTTCACGAAAGACTGGTTGAACAGCGAGACTTCCTTGAGGTACTTCTGCACCGCACCATCGATGCGCTTGGCCACGATTTCGGCGCTCTGAGCCGGCTTGCCGGCAGCCACGAGCTCCTTGTTGGCTTCGTCGGCCTTGGCCGTGGCCACCGAACGCTCGCGCTCGATGAACTCGGCGGGCACGTCGTTGCTGGTCAGGGACACGGGCTTCATGGCGGCCACGTGCATGGCAACGTCCTTGGCGGCCGTCTCATCGCCGTCAAACTCCACCACCACGCCGATGCGCGTGCCGTGCAGGTAACCGGCCAGCTTCGATGCACCGCTCCAGGCCTTGAAGCGCCGGAACGACATGTTCTCGCCGATCTTGCCGATCAGGCCCTTGCGCACGTCTTCCAGCGTGGGGCCGAAGCCATCCTGGCTGTAAGGCAGCGCGCCCAGCGCAGCCAGGTCGGCCGGCTGGTGCTTGGCAACGAGCTGGGCCGCGGCGGTTGCCAGGGCCAGGAAACTGTCGTTCTTGGTGACGAAGTCGGTTTCGCAGTTGACTTCGATCAGGCCACCGGTGGTGCCTTCGATGAAGCTGGCGACCACGCCTTCGGCGGTCACGCGGCTGGCGGCCTTGCCGGCTTTGGTGCCGAGCTTGACGCGCAGCAGCTCTTCTGCCTTGGCCATGTCGCCGTCAGCTTCGGTCAGGGCCTTCTTGCACTCCATCATGGGGGCGTCGGTCTTGGCGCGCAGTTCGGCGACCATGCTTGCGGTAATTGCCATCTGTGTTCTCCTTGGCGCCGCTTCACCCCTTGGGCTGAAGTCGGCCGTGTTCAATGATCGGATTCTGGTGCGAAAAAGGGGCTCAGAAGCCCCTCTTTCGTGGGAACAGCGCCTTCAAGCGGCGGTGTTTTCCTTGACTTCGACGAACTCGTCGGCGCCTTCAGCGGCAACGGCTTTCACCACGTCGTTGACGGCGTTGTTGCGGCCTTCCAGGATTGCGTCGGCGATGCCACGGGCGTAGAGCGCCACGGCGCGGGCCGAGTCGTCGTTACCGGGGATCACGTAGTCGATGCCCACGGGCGAGTGGTTGGTGTCGACCACGCCGACCAGCGGAATGCCCAGCTTTTGCGCTTCGAGCACGGCGATCTTGTGGAAACCCACGTCGATCACGAAAATGGCATCGGGCAGCGCGGTCATGTCCTGGATGCCGCCAATGTCCTTCTCCAGCTTTTCCATTTCGCGGGTGAAGGTCAGCTGCTCTTTTTTGGTCATGCTGTCCAGGCCGCCTTCTTTCTGGGCCTGCATGTCCTTCAGACGCTTGATCGAGGTCTTGACGGTCTTGAAGTTGGTGAGCATGCCGCCGAGCCAGCGCTGGTCCACGAAAGGCACGCCGGCACGGCGGGCTTCCTGGGCCACGATGTCGCGCGACTGGCGCTTGGTGCCCACCATCAGGATGGTGCCGCGGTTGGCGGAGAGTTGACGCACGAATTTCGCCGCGTCTTCAAACAAGGGCAGCGTCTTCTCGAGGTTGACGATGTGGATTTTGTTGCGGTGACCGAAGATGTACGGAGCCATCTTGGGGTTCCAAAAGCGGGTTTGGTGACCGAAATGGACACCGGCTTCCAGCATTTCGCGCATGGAGATTGACATGAGATGACTTTCCAGAGGTTGAGTCTAAAATCCAGCCCCGATCACCTGTTGGCCGCCCGGATCGCTTGTGATCGGGTCGACGCAGGCAACACCCGGTTGGGCTGGTTTGCGATTTGCCTTGCAGCTTTGGACAGGACGTTCGTCCGACCCACCATCTGCAAAGCCTGTCGATTATAGCAGTCCAACCTCTCTTCCCAAGCTCCTTGTCGGGTGTGCTGAATACGCGCACACGCCGGCTTCCTGCGTTGCCACCCATGCGCCATCCCGGTCTTTGTCACGCGAGCCTGCCCGGCCCCCTGTCGCCGCCCGGCACAATGCAGTTTTCTGGGAGCACGGTTTGAAAATCGCGGTGGTCGGAGCAGGAGTGGTCGGCATCGCCTGCGCACACGAGTTGTCGCTGGACGGTCATGAGGTGACGGTGTTCGAGCGGCGCAGCACAGTAGCCGAGGAGGCCAGTTTTGCCAGCGGAGCGCTCATTGCCCCGGGTTGGACCGCCCCTTGGAGTCCGGCAGAACGGCAATTGGGATGGCCCTGGTCGACGGCGACCGATGGACTCCAACTCGCCCGCCTGCCCCGGGGCAGCGAGTGGAGCTGGCTCTGGCAATGGCGCCAGGCGCAAAAGGGCCCTCATCTGGCGGCCGTCCAGGAGCAGATCCATCGCCTGGTGCGCTACAACCAGGAGCGGCTGCAGGCCATCACCGACCAGTACCAGCTGGAACACGACCGCAGCCACGGCATGCTGGTGCTGCTGAGAAGCGAGCAAGACGCCCGCCTGGCGCAGGCGCCGCTGCAGCAGCTGCGCGATCTGGGCTTGCCCGTCAAGACGCTCACTGCCGACGAAGCCCGTGAATTGGAACCTGCACTCAGTACAGAGACTGCACTGCACAGTGCCGTCGAACTCGGAGGGGAAGCGGTGGCCAACTGCCGTGAATTTGCGGTGTTGCTGCGCGCACAGGCCCAGCAATCGGGCTGCCACTTCGAATTCAACACCATCGTGAGCCGGGTTGAAGCGCTGACACCGGCGGGCTTCCAGCTGGAGCTGGTTCACACCGCATCCCATCCGAACAACGACGGAGCGCCTGTGCGACCCCAGCGTTTTGACGCCGTGGTGATGTGCACCGGCGCGGCGAGCGCGGGTTTGCTGACCCCGCTGGGCTTGAAAGCGCCGCTTCAAACAGTGCGCGGTCATTCGCTGAGCGCAGCGGTGCGGGAACCCATGGATTCGCCGCAGTCAGCGGTGCTCGATGCGCGCCTCGGCGTGTCGATTGCCCGGCTGGGCCAGCGCGTGCGGGTGGCCGGTGGCCGGGAATGGGGTCGCGAATCCAGCACACCGTCCAAGGCGGGTCTGCAGCGGCTGTACCGAGCGTTGTCCGACTGGTTTCCGGGCGCGGTTCGGCTGGGGGGCCCGGCAGGCAACGTCCAGGAATGGTGCGGCGCTCAAGCGACCTTGCCCGACGGTGGACCCCTGATCGGCGCGAGCCGCGTACCGGGCCTCTGGCTGAACCTGGGTCACGGGCCGTGCGGCTGGTCCATGGCCTGCGGATCGGCCCGCGTTCTCGCCGACCAAGTGGGCGGACGCACACCCGAGCTCACGCTCGTCCA
>NZ_JALHLX010000128.1 GCF_022844385.1 Hydrogenophaga sp.
GGGAATCGCTCATAAATCCGCTGACCTCCGTTTCCCTGCAGGAAACATTAGCTGGTTAGAAAAACCTTCCGCTGCACGGCTTGACCGTTATGCGGATGCGACAGTGACTGTGGAAGGACCTGAATGCAACCCGGGATTGTGCCACCTTGAAGGCGCGCGCAGGAAAAAGATCGGCGCCAGAGGCGCCGATCTTGATGGATGTGACGCCGCTGGCGCCCGTTTCAGGAAGTCACGCGGGGTGAAAGGCGCTCCGAGGCTGGCACGGCGCTGGGCTCATCGATCTCGATGGCGATCTGCGTGCAAACCGTGCGGCACAGCATGACCGCCTTTTCGCTTTGCACACGGTAGATCACCTGTGTGCCTTCCTTGCGCTTGGCCAACACGCCCGATCGGTACAGCAGGTTCAGGTGCTGCGACAGGTTGGGTTGGGTGGTGTCGATTTCCTGCAGCAACTGCGAAACCGACTTCTCGCGGTCGCACAAAGCGCTGAGGATGCGCAGACGCATGGGGGTGGCCAGCACACCAAAGAGTTCGGCAGCGAGCTCAAACACCCGCACCCGCTCAACATGTCCATCGGATTCGATCATCTTGTCCATGGCGCCCATCGCTCGTGTGAATATAAGCATGGATCATACTTAGAAAGCACACAAACGGCCATGCCGTGACCGGAGCGGTGGCCCTGCAACGGCCCTCAGGCCAGCAAGTCCTTGATCTGTTGCAGCGCGGCCGGATCGTCCATGGTGGTGAGGTCGCCCGGGTCTCGCCCCTCGCACACGGCCTGGATCGCACGGCGCAGCAGTTTGCCGCTGCGCGTCTTGGGCAACACCGAGACGAAGCGCACCCGAGCCGGGCGCGCCACGGCGCCCAGTTGTTCGTCCACCACTTTCATGACTTCGCCTTCCAGCTTCAGGCGGGAGGCGTCGTCGGTCAGCGTGGACGCGTCCTTGACCACCACGAAGGCCATGGCCACCTGGCCCTTGAGCTGGTCGGCCACGCCCACAACCGCCACCTCGGCCACGCGCGGATGGCTGGAAATGCTTTCCTCGATCTCGCGGGTGCCCAGGCGGTGGCCCGCCACGTTGATCACGTCGTCGGTGCGGCCCAGGATGAAGAAGTAGCCGTCTTCGTCCTTGATGCCCCAGTCGAAGGTGCTGTAAACCAGCTTGCCGGGCACGCTGGACCAGTAGGTCTTGACGAATCGTTCGTCGTCGCGCCACACGGTCTGCATGCAGCCGGGCGGCAACGGGCCTTCAATGGCGACCACCCCCTTTTGCCCGGGCTCGGTCAGTTCGGCGCCGGTCTGGTCGTCGAGCAGCTTCACGTTGTAGCCATAGACCGCCCTCCCGGGAGACCCGAACTTGCTGCTGGCCGGCTCCACACCATTGCACAAGGACAAGATGGGCCAGCCGGTTTCGGTCTGCCAGTAGTTGTCGATGATGGGTTTGCCCAGTGCGTCAGCGATCCACTGCGCGGTGGGCTCGTCCAGTGGCTCACCGGCCAGGAATAAGGCCTTGAGGCTGGAGAGGTCGTGATTCTTGATGAAGGACGCGTCGTACTTCTTGAGAACCCGCACGGCCGTGGGTGCGCTGAACATGACGCTGACCTTGTACTTCTCGACCAGGTGCCACCAGATGCCGGCATCGGGCCGGATCGGCAGGCCCTCGTACATGATGGTCGCCATGCCCGCGATCAGCGGGCCGTAAACGATGTAGCTGTGGCCCACCACCCAGCCAATGTCGCTGGTGGAAAAGTAGGTCTCGCCGGGCTCGCCCATGAACACGTGCTTCATGCTCGAAGCCAGTGCCACGGCGTACCCGCCCGTGTCGCGCTGCACGCCCTTGGGCTTGCCGGTGGTGCCGCTCGTGTAAAGGGTGTAGCTGGGGTGGGTGGAGTCGACCCATTCGCAGGGAACCACGGTGTCCAGATGCTGTTCGCGCGCGCTGGCGTAGTCCACGTCGCGCCCGGCGGTCAGCTTCATCGGCGCCAGACCCCGGTTGACCATCAGCACCTGGGCAGGCTTGTGGCTTGAGAGGCGGATGCCCTCGTCCAGCAGCGGCTTGTACTCGACCACCTTGCCGCCGCGCGAACCGGCATCTGCACTCACGATGACCACGGGGGACGCGTCTTCAATGCGGCTGGCCAGCGAGTGGCTGGCAAAGCCGCCAAACACCACCGAATGGATGGCACCGATGCGCGCGCAGGCGAGCATGGCGAAGGCCGCTTCGGGAATCATCGGCATGTAGATCAGGACACGTTCACCCTTCTTCACGCCCAGGCTGAGCAAGACCGCGGCCATGCGCTGCACCTCGGCGTGCAGTTCACGAAAGCTGTAGCTGCGCTCCACGTCGGTTTCGGTGGAAACGAAGATCAGCGCGTTCTGGTCGGGACGGTCTTTCAGGTGCCGGTCCACCGCGTTGTGGCAGAGATTGGTGAGCCCGCCTTCGAACCAGCGCGCAAACGGCGGGTTGTCGTGGTTGCAGACCCGGTCAAACGGCTTCTTCCAGTCCACCAGGGCGGCCTGTTCGGTCCAGAAGGCGTCGCGGTCTTCGATGGAACGGCGGTAGAACTCGGCGTAGCCTTGGGTTGGGCTCATGAACGTCTCCTGCGGGTGTGGGGTGTCGGGTCTGCACTCAAACTGAATTCATAATTATGGCTAAACGGCTTGCGACAGCCTGACAGGTGCACGGCACCCGTCGGGCCCTTCAGGCGCATGCCCCTCCCCCTATTTGATCAGTGCCTGCACGTCCCGAAACAAGGGGTGGTCGGCGGTGCGCAGCCACTCGAAGGCCACCATCTCGGTGGTCACCAGTTCAGCGCCGGCACCAGCCAGGCGGTCAAACGCCGCATCGCGATTGCGTTCGGTGCGTGATCCACAAGCATCGGTCACCACCCACACGTCAAACTCCTGCTCGATCAGTTCCAGCGCGGTCTGCAGCAGACAGACGTGGGCTTCGCACCCCGCCAACACCACGGTCTGGCGTTCGGCAGCGGGTGCGGCAGCGGGTTTCTGCAGGTGTTTGGGCAGGCTGCGGGCGTTCCCGCCAACCTGTGCCGGCCGCGCCGGCGGGCGCAGCCAGTCGCCGAGGCCATCGGACACGGCACCAAAGTGCATCTTGGCCAGGGTCTTGCGGCAGAGTTCGCGCAGTTCCGGCGGGTTGGAACCCAGCTTGTCGGGATTCTGTTCCGTGCCCCAGGCCGGAATCTCCATCAGTAGGGCCATGCGTGCCAGGCGCACGGCGTTGGCCAGCACCTGTGGGCCCTCAAAAATGGCGGGCATCAAGCGGGCCTGGTAGTCCACCAGCACCAGTTGGGAATCATCAGCGTCGAGCAGCATGCGGGTCTTTCGTGTGTCGTTCAGGAAACCGGATGCCCGATTTTCGCAGCGTGGCCCTTGCCGGGCGGGTTGTCCGTCAAAGGCCGAACAAATCCGGCTGGTCCCGCTCGCGCGCGGGCGCTGACGAATCCGGGCGCAGGCGCAGCACGAGCTGGTCCACATAGGCGTTGAACAGGGCTTCGGCCGACTGCCCGAACAGGCGAATCCGGCCGGTGTGCTGGAGCAGCAGCAGCCCAACGCCGTGGGCAAACAACGCCGTGTTTTCACGCAGGGCGGCGTCGGTCGGCAGACCCATGGCTTGCAGCGCCAACTCGCACGGGCGCAGCGCATCTTGCAGCCGGCCGTTGAGCTGGTGGTTGAGCTCACCGGTGAGACCGCGCGGCGCCAGGCCTTGCACCAGGTAGAAGCCCAGATCCAGATCGCGCGGGTTGCGGGCGTAAAACCCGAACCACGCCTGCGCCTTGGCCGCCAGCGTCAGTTGCGGCTGCAGCTTGAACGTGCGTGCCGCCGCCACCTCGGCGTTGAGCCGTTCCAGGGACTCGGCGAGCAGCGCGGCATAAATGGCTTCCTTGCTGTCGAAGTAGCTGTAGATCGCCCCCGGCGTGTACCCAGCCTTGCGGGCGATCTCGCGGATGCTGGCACCTTCCACACCTTTCTCGGCGAAAACGCTTCGCGCGGCATCGAGCACCAGCGCCCTGCGGGTGTCGGACATGGCAAGTTGGCGCTGCTGGCGCTGCTGCTGCTGGCGCTCGGCAGCTTCCCGGTCTGCGGGCGACAGAACCGGCCTGAGTTCGTGCAACTGGACTTCCATCACGGCAGTTTAACTTCGCTCGCACTCATCAGTCGGAATTTTGAACATTGCACATTAATTTGAACGGTGTTCAAATATTTCCCGCAAATGCATTTCATATTCATACCGATCAAGCCATTCACCGCAGGTCACCTTCATGAACACCACCCCTGAAGCCACAACACTCATGAGCGGCGCCGACTACCGCGACTCACTGCGCCGCTACCGTCCCAACGTTTTTGTGGACGGACGAAAGGTCGATTGCGTGGCGACTGAACGCGCCTTGCAGCCCGGCATCAATGCCGTGGCACTCACCTACGACTTCGCGCAGCAGGCCCGGTACGCCCCGCTCATGACTGCGGTGCAACACACCAGCGGGCGCACGGTCAACCGCCTGAGCCACCTGAACACCAGCAGCGGCGACCTGCT
This sequence comes from Hydrogenophaga sp., assembly GCF_022844385.1. Taxonomy (GTDB): domain Bacteria; phylum Pseudomonadota; class Gammaproteobacteria; order Burkholderiales; family Burkholderiaceae_C; genus Hydrogenophaga. The sequence goes on from NZ_JALHLX010000128.1 coordinate 4,554, forward strand.
CAACAAACTCGAAGCGGTGCGCCTGATCTGCCAGGAAACGGGTTGCGCCCAACGCTACCTCACCCACGACGCGGTCAACGCAATCGCCCAGGTCAGCGCGCGCATCGACGATGCACGTGGCACCACCGAGCACACGGCGCGCTTCCTGAACTACCTCCACCGCATTCAAGAACAGGACCTGACCCTGGGTGTGGCCATGACCGACGCCAAGGGCGACCGCAGCCGCCGACCGCACGAGCAGGCCAACCTGGACAGCTACGTGCACGTGGTGGAGGGCAACGCCGTCCGCAACGGTGTTCGGGGCATCGTCATCAGCGGCACCAAGGCCATCGTCACTGGCGCGCCGTACATGCACGAACTCCTCGTCATGCCCTGCCGCAACATGGGTCGGGAGGATGCCGACTTCGCTGTTTGCTGCGCCGTGCCCATCGATGCACCGGGTCTGACCATCGTGGCCCGCCCTGCCGGACGCCCGGGTGAAAAGCTCGAACACGGCGACGCGCTGTTCAGCCGCAAGTACGGCCAGAGCACCGGCGTCTGCATTTTCGACCGGGTGTTTGTGCCCTGGGACAGCGTGTTCTTCGCCGGCGAATGGGAACACTCGGGTCACCTCACCTACAGCTACGCCACCCACCACCGCCAGACATGCATCGGCGCGCGTGCAGGCTTTGGCGACCTCCTCATTGGTGCCGGCGCCTTGATGTGCGAAGCCAACGGGTTTGACCCGGGGCGAGAAAGCCACCTGCGCGAGCAAATGGTCGAGCTGATCACCATCACGGAAGGCTTCTACGCCTGCGGTGTGGCGGCCAGCGTGTACGGCAAGGCCGACGAGCACAGCAAGACCTTCATGCCCGACCCGGTGTTCGCCAACATCGGAAAGTTGCTGCTGGCCACCAAAATCTACGACATGCACCGCATCGCGCACTACGTGAGCGGCGGCCTCATCGTCACCCTGCCTGGCCCAGACGAAGACCACAATCCCGAGACCAACGCCAGGCTCAGCGAAGTGCTGCGCGCCAACCCCGACGTGCCGTACGAGCAGCGCATTCAGACCGCACGCTTTATCGAAGACCTGACGGCTGGCTACCAAGGCGGCTGGTACAGCGTGATCAGCCTGCACGGCGGCGGCTCGCCGGCCGCCATGAAGCAGGAGATCTGGCGCAACTACCCCGTGGGCAGCAAGGTGGAGCTGGTGGAGCGCCTGCTGGAGCGAGGCATTGCCGCCGACGGCAGCCCGGCGGCGGCACCCCACGACCCGGCGCGCGCCATCACGAGGAACCGCCAGCCCGGCAAATGCTGCGACACCGGTTGCACCACACCCGGGCAGCCGGTCATGGTCGATCTGCCAGCCTCTGCACGTTCAAAGGCCTGAACTGCATTCAAGCGGCGAATGCGACAAAATCTAACGAAATCAATTATTTGCAGCGCATTTCTCGCTTGACTTCCAAAGATATCGCCGATACCCTGCGCGTCATGCGTCGAACCCTCCCTGCCCTCTTGCTGAGCCTGTCGGCTGCGGTCCATGCCGCACCTTCGGACGCCGCGTTCGAAGACATGGATGCACTGCTGGTCGAGAAAGGCCTCATCGCTCGCCTCGGTGATCAGCTGCAGACCGCGCGCCACACCGTGGGCGATCAGGCCTCAGGCCTGGTGATCAATGCCATGGCCTTCCTGGGCGTGCCCTACAAATACGGCGGCAACACGGTCGATAGCGGTTTTGATTGCAGCGGCTTCGTGCGTGCGGTGTTCGAGCAATCGGTGGGCAAGGTCCTGCCGCGCCGATCCGACGAGCAGGCTGCTGCCACCCAGGTGATCGACCGCAACGAGCTCAAGCCCGGCGACCTTGTGTTTTTCAACACCATGCGCCGCGCCTTCAGCCACGTGGGCATTTACGTGGGCGACGGAAAGTTCATCCACTCGCCACGCGCCGGCTCTCACGTTCGCGTGGAAGACATGCGCAAGAGCTATTGGAACACCCGCTTCAACGGCGCGCGCCGTGTCCCCTTGCTGGCCGCCACCGGCCCGGCCGCTGCATCGCCGTAGTTGATGCGAACCTCGATAACCAAGCCCGCACGTTGATTCAGCCTGCGGGTTTTCTTCTTCTTGGCGCCTCAAACCCCAATTGACGGGCCCTTTGACAACCGTGCGCCTGCCTGCCGGGCGGGGGAAGTGTCCCGCGCCACGCAGGCGCCCAGTCAAGGAAGTGGAGGTCAAGCTGGCCAACGTGGCCGACGCCTCCCGACCCAACGCCACGGGCTTGTTCGACAAGATCGGCCGCCTGCACTTACCTTTTCTGTGGCGGCACATCGGTGCAACTGCCGTGCGCAATTTCCGCCGCCATGCCGATGCTCTCGCCCAGCGTCGGGTGCGGGTGGATGGTCTTGCCGATGTCCACCGCGTCCGCGCCCATTTCAATGGCGAGTGCAACCTCACCAATCATGTCGCCCGCGTGCGTGCCCACCATGCCGCCACCCAGAATCTTGCCGTGGCCATGGGCCTCGGGTGAGTCGTCGAACAGCAGCTTGGTCACGCCCTCGTCGCGCCCGTTGGCAATGGCCCGACCCGAAGCGTTCCAGGGGAACAGGCCTTTCTTGACCTTGATGCCTTGCGCCTTGGCCTGGTCTTCGGTGAGGCCCACCCAGGCCACTTCGGGGTCGGTGTAGGCGACGCTGGGGATCACGCGGGCGTTGAAGGCCGCGCTGGCCAGCTCTTTGTTGCCCTGCAGCTCACCCGCAATCACTTCTGCCGCCACGTGCGCCTCGTGCACCGCCTTGTGCGCCAGCATGGGCTGGCCCACGATGTCGCCGATGGCGAAGATGTGCGGCACGTTGGTGCGCATCTGGATGTCGACGTTGATGAAGCCGCGGTCCGTCACGGCCACACCCGCTTTTTCAGCAGCAATCTTCTTGCCGTTGGGCGTGCGGCCCACCGCCTGCAGCACCAGGTCATAGACCTGCGGCGCGGGCGCGGTGCCGCCTTCTTCGGCCGCGGCAAACGTCACCTCGATGCCCTCCGCAGTGGCCCTGGCCCCCACCGTCTTGGTTTTGAGCATGATGTTGTCGAAGCGCTTGGCGTTCATCTTCTGCCAGATCTTCACCAGATCCCGGTCAGCGCCCTGCATCAGGCCGTCGAGCATTTCCACCACATCCAGGCGTGCGCCCAGCGTGCTGTAGACCGTGCCCATCTCCAGGCCGATGATGCCGCCGCCCAGGATCAACATGCGCTTGGGCACTTCTTTCAGCGCCAGCGCCCCTGTGCTGTCGACCACGCGCGGGTCTTCCGGCATGAAGGGCAGGCGCACGGCTTGAGAACCCGCGGCGATGATGGCCTTCTTGAACGCGATCACCTGCTTCTTGCCGGTCTTCTCTTGCGCCGTGCCGCTGGTTTCTTCCACCTCGAGGTGGTTGGCACCGACAAAGGCACCGTAACCGCGCACGGTCGTGACCTTGCGCATCTTGGCCATGGCGGCCAGGCCGCCGGTGAGCTTGCCGATGACCTTTTCTTTATGACCGCGCAGCTTGTCGATGTTGAGCACCGGCTGGCCGTAGTCAACGCCCAGGTCCGCCATGTGGCTGACCTCGTCCATCACGGCGGCCACGTGCAGCAGCGCCTTGGACGGGATGCAGCCCACGTTCAGGCACACGCCACCCAGGGTGGCGTAGCGCTCGACCAGGATGACCTTCAGGCCGAGATCGGCCGCGCGGAAAGCCGCGCTGTAGCCGCCGGGGCCACCGCCGAGCACGAGCAGGTCGCAGTCGAGGTCGGAGGAGCCACCGAAGCTGGCGGCAGCGGGAGCGGGAGCCGCCCCCACCCGGTCCTCCCCCAGCGGGGGGGGGTTCGAAGACACGGCCGACGCAAGGGTTGGGCTCCCTCCCCCGCTGGGGGAGGGTTGGGGTGGGGGCGCGGCGACAGCGCCCGCCGCCTCCAGCGTCAACACCACACTGCCCTGCTTCACCTTGTCGCCCAGCTGGACCTTGAGTTCCTTCACCACGCCGGCGGCGGATGACGGAATCTCCATCGAAGCCTTGTCGGATTCGACCGTGATCAGGCTCTGTTCAGCCTTGACCGTGTCGCCCGGCTTCACGAGCAACTCGATGACCGCAACTTCGTCGAAGTCGCCAATGTCAGGCACTTGAATTTCAATGATGGCCATAAATTTCCCTATTCGGTTGGGGTCAGAGCACCGCTGTGCGGTGGTCTGACCCACAAGGCATCAGAGGAGCACACGACGGAAATCGCCGAGGATCTGGCCGAGGTACGCGTTGAAGCGCGCCGCCGCAGCGCCGTCGATCACGCGGTGGTCCCAGGTCAGCGAGAGAGGCAGCATGAGGCGAGGCGCAAACGCCTTGCCGTCCCACACCGGCTCGATCTGGCTCTTGCACACACCCAAAATGGCCACCTCGGGCGCGTTGATGATGGGCGTGAAATAACGCCCGCCAATGCCGCCGAGGCTGGAGATGGTGAAGGTCGCGCCACTCATCTCGGCCGGGCTCAACTTGCCTTCGCGCGCTTTCTTGGCCAGTTCGCCCATTTCCTGGCTGATCTGCAGCACGCCTTTTTTGTCGGCGTCCTTGATCACCGGGACCATCAGGCCGTTGGGCGTGTCAGCCGCAAAGCCGATGTGCCAGAACTGCTTGTAGACCAGCGCGTCGCCGTCGAGCGAGCTGTTGAACTCGGGGAATTTCTTGAGCGAAGCCACGCAGGCCTTGATCAGGAAGGCGAGCATGGTCACCTTCACGCCGCTCTTCTCGTTTTCCTTGTTCGTGGAAACACGGAAAGCTTCGAGGTCGGTGATGTCGGCGTCGTCGAAGTTGGTGACGGCCGGGATCATGACCGCGTTGCGCAGCAGGTTGGCGCCGCTGATCTTCTTGATGCGGCCCATCTCCTTGCGCTCGATCGGACCGAACTTGGCGAAGTCGACTTTGGGCCAGGGAATCAGGCCCAGCTCGGAGCCACCACCGCCGGTGGACGCCGGAGCCTTGGCCGCTTGCGCCGCGGTCTGCACCGCGCCGGCCATCACGGATTTGGTGAACGACTGGATGTCTTCGGCGGTGATGCGGCCCTTGAGGCCCGACCCCTTGACCTCCGTCAGCGGCACGCCGAGTTCGCGTGCGAACTTGCGAACCGAGGGTGAAGCGTGGGGCAGGCCTACGGGGGCAGACGCGGTGGGGTTGTGCGCCGGGGCTGCAGGCGCAGAAACGCTCGCAGCCTGCGGTGCCGCCGCAGCGGGTGCCGCAGGAACAGCGGGCTTGGCTCCCTCGCCCCCCTGG